>NZ_JBFRFF010000003.1:0-301405 GCF_052114685.1 Rhizobium sp. 2YAF20
ATGTCATTCAGGGGCTGCAGCTTGCCGGCGCCGACATGATCATCGGCGTCGATCTCAACAACGACAAGAAGGCCTGGGGCGAGCGCTTCGGCATGACGCATTTCGTCAACCCGAAGGAAGTCGGCGACGACATCGTTGCCTATCTCGTCAACATGACCAAGCGCGGTGCCGATCAGATCGGCGGGGCTGACTATACCTTCGACTGCACTGGCAACACCAAGGTGATGCGCCAAGCGCTGGAAGCCTCGCATCGCGGCTGGGGCAAGTCCGTCGTCATCGGCGTTGCCGGCGCCGGCCAGGAGATTTCGACCCGCCCGTTCCAGCTCGTCACCGGCCGCACCTGGATGGGCACCGCCTTTGGTGGGGCGCGCGGCCGCACCGACGTGCCGAAAATCGTCGACTGGTACATGGAAGGCAAGATCCAGATCGACCCGATGATTACCCATACGATGCCGCTGGAGGACATCAACAAGGGGTTCGAACTGATGCACTCCGGCGAAAGCATTCGCAGCGTCGTGCTTTACTGAGGAGGAATGCAGCAAGCATGGTGCCACTTTGAAATGGCCGGCGGCGCTTTTCCAGATCGATCCCGATTTGGGAGTGCCACGGCAACCTTGGAGGAGGAGCAGAGCATGCCAAGTCAAGTATCGATACACCCTGGGCTCGATCGCGGCGTCAAGGCGGGACGCGCGGATTTCAACGGCGGGACGCTCGTCTGCGCCTGCACCGAGCGACCGGTCAAAGTTGGGATCAAGGGCACGGTCTTCCATAACCACGCATGCGGCTGCTCCAAGTGCTGGAAGCCGGAGGGGGCAACATTTTCCGTCGTCGCGGTCGCACCGCATGAGAATGTCACCGTTCTCGAAAACGGCGACAAACTGAAGGTCGTCGACCCCACAGCCTTGATCCAGCGTCATGCCTGCATCAAATGCGGCGTCCACATGTATGGGCCGGTCGAGCGCGACCATGCCTTCAAAGGTCTTGACTTCGTCCATCCCGAGCGCTTCCAGGAGCAGGGTTGGCCGGAACCGACCTTCGCCGCCTTCGTCTCGTCGATCATCGAGACCGGCACGCCGCCCGCGGCGATGGCCGGCGTCCGCTCGCGGCTGCGCGAACTCCATCTTGAGCCCTACGATTGTCTCTCGCCGACACTGATGGATGTTATTTCCACCTGGGTGGCGAAGAAAGCGGGCACATTGCAGGAATAGCTCTATCGCTTGAAATCGAATGTGATTTAAGGAGCGCTGCGCGGCACTGCTGCGCAACGCCACCGCCCCAACACGACTGCGACCCAATGATCTATGTCGATGCAGATGCCTGCCCGGTGAAGCCGGAAATCCTCAAAGTAGCCGCACGGCACGGCATGGAGGTAACCTTCGTTGCCAATTCCGGCCTACGACCGTCCCGCGACCCGATGGTGAAGAACGTCATCGTCTCCAACGGCTTCGATGCGGCCGACAACTGGATTGCCGAGCATTGCGGACCAGGAGATATCGTCGTTACCGCCGATGTGCCGCTTGCCGCGCGCAGTGTCGCCACGGGCGCAATGGTGACAGGACCGACAGGGCGGGTCTTCGATCAATCCAACATCGGCATGGCCACCGCAATGCGCGACCTCGGCGCTCACCTTCGCGAGACCGGCGAAAGCAAGGGCTACAACGCAGCCTTCAGTCCGCGCGACCGATCGAGCTTTCTTGAAACCTTCGACCGCCTTTGCCGGCGGGCCAAGGCCTATGCACCACCTACCGGAGACATTCCATGAAAGTCCTTTCCCAGAATATCGCCTTCGGTGGCATGCAGGGCGTCTATTCGCACGCATCCGAGGCTTGCCAATGCGAGATGACCTTCGCCGTCTTCGTGCCGCCACAGGCGATCGACAGGCCCTGCCCGGTCCTATGGTATCTATCCGGCCTCACCTGCACCCATGCCAATGTCATGGACAAGGGTGAATACCGCCGCATGGCTGCCGAGCTCGGGCTGATCATAGTCTGCCCCGATACCAGTCCGCGCGGCAACGACGTGCCGGACGAGATCACCAACTGGCAGATGGGCAAAGGCGCGAGCTTCTATCTCGACGCCACCGAGACCCCGTGGTCGGAAAACTTCCAGATGTACACTTACATCACCGAGGAATTGCCCGTCTTCGTCAGCCAGCATTTCAGGATGGACATGAGCCGCCAGGGTCTCTTCGGTCATTCGATGGGCGGCCATGGCGCAATGACGATCGCGCTCAAAAATCCCGACCGGTTCAAGAGCTGCAGCGCCTTTGCGCCGATCGTCGAGCCGATGACAGCCGACTGGTCGGTGGGCGCTTTTGAGAAATATCTAGGCGAGGAGCGATCCACGTGGCGACAATATGATGCCTGCGCGCTGGTCAGGGACGGCGCTCGCTTCCCCGAATTCCTAATCGACCAAGGCAAGGCCGACGGCTATCTCGAAACCGGCCTGCGCCCGTGGCTGTTCGAGGAGGTAGTCAAAGGAACCAATATAGGCCTGACGCTGCGCATGCACGAGCGTTACGACCACTCCTATTTCTTCGTCTCGACCTTCATGGACGACCATTTGAAATGGCATGCCGAAAGGCTTGCGGAGGAAGCTTAATATTGAAATACGACGTTTGTGATATCTATTGGATATGTATTGATATCAGGTGGTCCGAAGAAAAATTCTCTTCTAAAGCAGAAATTCGGCTTCGGTTTCGAGTGAATTATTATCTTGCTGGAGGAAGGGGCATTGGTTGACGATCGGCGTCACGTCAATGTCGAGCGACATCCCAACCAGCGTCAGCTTCTGTCGCTGGAATTGCCGGGCTGAAGCTTATCGCCTGAGCCCGGCCAAGTGTCTGCTTGTCCTTGAAGCGCCTACTTGCGGCTGTTGTCGAGAGCCAACGGGCCCGGCCCGGCAAAAAATAGGAACATGAAGACGAAGCAGAACAGAATGGCGGCATCGCCGCCATTGACGGCCGGGAAGAAGCTCTTCGGCTGGTGGGCCATGAAATAGGCCACAGCCATATTGCCACACAGGATGAATGCGACTGGTCGCGTAAACAACCCGAGAAACATCAATAAGCCGCCTAGCGCTTCAAGGATGGCTTGGGTGAAAATGAGCGGCGACAGCGTGGCAGGTCCGCCAGCAGGGAAGCTAAAGAACTTCTGCGTGCCATGCTCCATGAACTGCAGCGCAGTCATGATCCGAAGCACGGTCAGTGCGTAAGGTTGGTATTGGTTCAGGCGGTCCGAAAGTACCATGAGATTCTCCAGTTTGAGCTCCCGCCCACCGTTAACCTGCACATTCCGGGCCGTGAATACACAGCTTCTGACAGTTCATCAAATTTTCGTGTAAATTCCGCGACTTGTCGTCACAGAGGAATATTGTCGTGCTTCTTCCAGGGATTGGAGAGATCCTTGTTGCGCAACATCTTCAGGCCGCGTGAAATGCGTTTTCTCGTCGAGTGGGGCATGATTACCTCATCGACATAGCCGCGCTCGGCTGCGACGAAAGGCGACAGGAAGCGGTCCTCATACATTTTCGTGTGACCCGAGATCTTGTCCGGGTCTGCGATATCCTTGCGAAAGATGATTTCCACCGCCCCTTTGGCGCCCATCACCGCGATCTGCGCCGTCGGCCAGGCATAGTTGATGTCGCCGCGCAGATGCTTCGATGCCATGACGTCATAGGCGCCACCGAACGCTTTGCGGGTAATGACCGTCATCTTCGGCACGGTCGCCTCGGCATAGGCGAACAGAAGTTTGGCGCCATGCTTGATCAACCCTCCATATTCCTGCGCGGTACCCGGCAGGAATCCCGGGACGTCGACGAAGGTAACGATCGGAATATTGAAGCAATCGCAGAAGCGCACGAAGCGGGCTGCCTTACGGGACGCATCGCTGTCGAGCACGCCAGCCAGCACCATCGGCTGGTTGGCAACGAAGCCGACAGTCGATCCTTCAATGCGCCCGAAGCCGCAGACGATGTTCTTCGCAAAGCTTGCTTGGATCTCGAAGAAATCTCCCTCATCAGCCGTCTTGATGATCAATTCCTTGATGTCATAGGGCTTGTTGGCGTTGGCCGGAATCAGCGTATCGAGCGACACGTCCATATCGGTCACCGATTGGTAGCATTCGATCTCCGGTATCGGCGCCGTATTCGACAAAGGCAGAAAATCGATCAACCGGCGAACCTGCATCAATGTATCGAGGTCGTTGTCAAAGGCCGCGTCGGCGATCGAGGATTTTGTCGTATGGACCGAAGCCCCGCCGAGCTGCTCCGATGTCACCGTCTCGTTCGTGACTGTCTTGACGACATCGGGGCCGGTCACGAACATGTAGGAGGTGTCACGCACCATGAAGATGAAGTCCGTCATCGCAGGCGAGTAAACATCGCCGCCCGCGCAAGGTCCCATAATGATGGAAATTTGCGGAATAACGCCCGACGACAGCACATTTCGCTGGAACACCTCTGCATAGCCGCCGAGCGCCGCTACACCCTCCTGGATGCGGGCGCCCCCCGCATCGTAGATCCCGATGATCGGCGCCCGGTTCTTCAACGCCATGTCCTGGATCTTGATGATCTTCTCCGCATGCGCTTCCGAAAGAGACCCGCCGAAGACGGTGAAATCCTTGGCAAATACAAAGACTGTGCGGCCGTTGACCGTGCCCCATCCAGTAACGACTCCGTCGCCTGCTATTTTATTTTTCTCCATGCCGAAATCGCTGGAACGATGCTCGACGAACATGCCAAATTCCTCGAACGAGTTCTCGTCGAGGAACAGTTCGATGCGCTCGCGCGCGGTGAGCTTGCCGCGTTTGTGCTGGGCATCGATGCGCACCTTTCCGCCGCCAAGCCTGGCGATTTCGCGCCGGCGTTCCAGTTCGTGAAGCACTTCTTTCATGGAATATCCCCTGCTGCCCTTATCCGGCTTATCATGCCGTTTGCGGCCATAGAAGAGGCTATAGCGTTGGGCATTGGCTGAACTACCTCTGCGTCAGCTACCGAGCGGCGGCGTCTTCAACGCAAAGGTCGAGCGGACGCGTGCAGCAATATCTTCGGCCATCAGATCATCAACAACGCCGGCGTCGGGCGAAAATGTGGTGGTCTCGAGCGAGGAGACGGCAATGACCGAACCGCTATCAACGGATGTCGCGGCGATGTTGATTTTTGCCGTGTTGCGGTCGTGCTGGAAGCCCTGCCCCTTTTCGACCTGAACGACGCGAACCGTCAGGGCAACCGACGGCAGCGACGTGGTGCGCGTTGTCGCGGCGATCGCTGCGTTGATGCGATCGTTCGTCGCGGTGATAAGCTCAGGGGCGATGCCAGGCCCCGAGACGACGACGGCGCTGCGCACATCATAGACGGGATCAGGTGGCGGCTTGAGCGACGAAAATGCAGAGCAAGCAGTCAGCGCCAGGCATCCAGTCAGGATCTGCCATGTCCGCGACATCAGCCAAAACATGATTCTCTTCTCGGTCATACCCCGCCTTGCTCCACGGGCATAACCTTTGCCATAACGGCTTGCAAATCAACAGTATTAGGCTCGAAGGGCTGAAAAAATATCGGTCGCCGCCTTAAACTCGACAAACCGCGCCGCCCGACGGTTTTCCGCTTCGGCGTCACTGCCCCAATGCTCGTTGGTCCAATCCTCGTCGAGGTGCGCCAGCGACCAAACGTCCGCGGGCGCCAAGTGCCCCTCGGCAAAGGCAAGTGCCAGCAGCGCCGAGCCGGTCAAGGACGTGACGGTATGCAGGCTCGCCAATTCCAGCGCGGTATCATATTTGCCCAATCGCGCTGCAAAAGCCGAAATAGCTTCCGCTGGCTGTTCGCAGTGAATGACACCCTCGATCAGGATGAAGCGGGCACCCGCGTCGCTGGCAGCCCATTCGACGACCGGACCCCAGCGGTTCGACTGCCGCTCCACGAGTGTCTCGGGCGTAGCCGCCCGATAGCAGAGAAGGTCGGTGCCGGAAAACTGCACGATCTCCTGAAAGACAGGTTCGCGATTGTCGGCCACTCCGTCCAGCGCCGTATTGACCAGCCGTGTCACCGGCATCATCGTCGGGTTGATGACCTCGACCTGCCGCTCCCACTCAGCTGCAACGAGCAAGGCCAGCGCCTTCGTTGGCACTGCCAACGGTTTGCGCGCCGGTGTCTTGACGGTTCTCCCGTCAAGCTCGATCGCAAAACCCGCGTCTGAATTGCCGACGCTGACTTCCTTGTAGAAACGCTTCGGCAGAGGCTTCTTCATAGCGATCTGCGCCCGGCGAACGGGATCCGGGTCGCTCAGTTCTACGGTGAAATCGGTTAGAAGGTCGCGCATGGCGTCACCTCAGACAATATGGCTTAAAAGGTCGTTCGGATGATGCGCGATCGCATCGGCGCCATTGGCAAGTAGGTCATCGACTGCGGCATAGCCCCAGGCAACACCGATCGCCGTTGCGCCTGCGGACTTGGCCATCTGCATATCGAAGATCGCGTCGCCGACGACGACCGTATCATGCGCCGCAACGCCGGTCTCGCTACAGCACTCCGTGACCATCGCCGGGTGTGGCTTCGATGGGCAGTCGTCAGCAGTGCGCGTCACCACGAACTTCGCCGTCAAGCCATGCAAAGCGAGGATCTGCGTCAAGCCGCGGCGCGACTTGCCCGTCACGGCGCCGATGAGCAGCTCCTTGCGGGCGGCAAGGGTATCGATCAGCGGTTTGATGCCGTCGAACAACGGCGTGTCCATATCGGCTTCGTCGCGAACTTCGGGATAGATCGACTTGTAGTGCGCCGTCATCGCCACCGCCTCGTCATCGACATGCGGTCTGCCCAGCATGCGGGCAATGGCGATATCGAGCGAAAGACCAATGATCGACTTGGTCAACGCGAGCTCGGGCCGCTTGTGGCCAGAAGCTACAAAAGTCCGGGCCATGACCTCGTGGATCAGCCGTGCGCTGTCGACAAGCGTCCCGTCGCAATCGAAGAGAACGAGTTTCATTGGCCGTCCCGTTCAACGCCTGAAAGGTCGAGGCCAAGAAGGTTCCAGGTCTGCACCATGTGCGGTGGCAGCGGAGCGGTGATGCGCAGGCGACCACCGCTCGGGTGCGGAATGTCGATATGGCGCGCATGCAGGTGAAGACGCTTCTGGACGCCGCCCGGGAAATCCCAGTTTGGGTCGTCCTCGAAGTATTTCGGGTCGCCGATGATCGGATGACCCATATGGAGCGCATGGACGCGAAGCTGGTGAGTGCGGCCGGTGTAGGGCTCCATCTCCAGCCAGGCGAGGCTCTGCGCCGCCATCTCGATCACCCGATAATAGGTGATGGCGTGATCGGCACCATCCTCGCCGTGCTTGGCAACCCGCATGCGGTCGCCATCAGGTGTTGCTTCCTTTACCAGCCAGGTGGAAATCTTGTCTTCATGCTTGCGCGGCACGCCCTTGACCAACGCCCAGTAGGTTTTCTTGGTGTCGCGCTCGCGGAAGGCAGCCGTCAGCTTTTGCGCAGCGCCACGCGTGCGCGCCACGACGAGAACACCCGAGGTATCGCGATCGAGACGATGGACCAGGCGCGGCTTTTCGCCCTTCTTGCTAGTCCAGGCCTCCAGCATCTTGTCGAGATGGCGATGCAGGCCCGATCCGCCTTGGACCGCAAGGCCGGCCGGTTTGTTCAAAACGAAGACCTTTTCGTCCTCGTGCAGCAGCATGCGGGATAGCAGGTCGTGGTCATCGGAATATTTCAGATCACCACCGCTGATCGGGCCGCTTTTGACCGCCTTGGCATCGACGTCCATCGGCGGGATGCGAACCATCTGCCCCGGCTGTACCCTCGCGTCGGTTTTCACGCGACCGCCATCGACGCGCACCTGGCCGGAGCGCAGCAGCTTCTGCAATTGACCGAATCCGAGACCCGGAAAATGCACCTTGAACCAGCGGTCGAGGCGCATGCCGGATTCGTCGGGCTCGACCATGATGTGTTCAATTCCGGCCATGCTTCTTCTTCTTTCAGGCTGACAGGCCCGGCAAAGCCGGCCTTTTGAGGTCGCTTTAGAGCATTTTGCAACAAAGTGGAAACTGGAATCGTCTGCGCCAGGCCATTTCGCTGATTCTAGCGCGAGACGCGTTGGTCTCAGGCCAGCGCACGAACGACGGCCAGGCCTGCAAACACAGTGGCGAGGGACAGACCGACGCTTGCCACAACGTAGACGATGGCCGCGAAAGCCTCACCCCGCTCCAGCAATCCGATCGTGTCGAGCGAAAACGCCGAGAAGGTGGTAAAGCCGCCGACAAGGCCGGTCATCAACAGCAGTCTCAGCTCGGTAGAGCCGCCAAACTTGCGCGCTATCGCTTCGGCAAACACGCCGATCACGAACGAACCCACGACGTTGACGGTTAGCGTGCCCCAGGGGAAAGCCGGGCCGGCGAGCCTTAGGCCCAACAGACCGACATAATACCTGAAAACCGAACCGATTGCGCCGCCAAAGGCGACCAGCAGGACTTGAAACATGAAACGCTGATTACCGCATCAAAAGCCTGCTGCCAATCGTCGGATCGCCAAACACTTCGTGACAGATCGATAAAATCCAATCGTCTATTTTAGCTGGAATGGAAGGACCGCCGTATAAGGTGAAGCTTGGTTTTCAATGTTGGAAGAATGCAATGGTCGAGGTCGTGAACGTATCCGCCTATATGGCTGCCTGGGCTGCGGATGCTGCAAAGCCTCCTGTTCTGGTGCCAGCAAGCATTGCGGCCCGCGACGCGCGACGGCTTCAAAAGCGCCAGCAGCGCGACGGCGTGAGCGACCTTGAGATCGACAGCCCGAGCCTCGTCATTCAATCAACTTCCGTGGCCCTGGACCTTATGACCCAGGGAAACGGCCAACCGAGATCGACCCTGAAACACGCGATCGATTCCTACACGGAAAATGAATGATCGCCCGGCTCGCCGCCTAACCTAGTTTCCCTTTGCCGAGGTGACCGGCAGGCTCATGTCGACGGCACCGGCCTTTTCAAAGGTCAGCGTCACCGGCACCGTCCCGCCCTGCTTGAACGCCGACTTCACCTGCTTGAACATCATGTGCAGCGTATTTGGCGAAAGCGACACGGTGGCGCCGGCAGGCACGATCACGCCGTCCTTCAGCTCCCGCATCTTCATGACGTTACCCTGCATCGTCATCTCATGCAGCTCGACCTTGCCCGCCTCGGCTGATTTAACGGATACCAGCCGATCATCGCTGCTGCCACCATTGTGGATCGTGAGATAACCGCCGCCAACAGGCTGGCCGGGCAGCATTGCCTTGACGTAGCCTCCGCTGAGATCCAGGACACCGATCTTGCCGGCTGCCGCGCCGCCAGGCGCCTTTGCTGTATCCATCTGCATCTTCATGCCGGGCATCTTGCTCATGTCTTCGGCCTGCTGAGCGCCGGCAATGCCAGACATCGAGAAAGCGGCAACAGAGCACAGCATCGCTGCGATGACAGGGCGAAAATGGCGCATGAAAAATCTCCTCGGCAAATTCTGCGACTGGGTGATGGGATAGCTGCCCGCCGAGGGATTGCAAAGCCATTTTGCTCCCAGCCGCCGAAAGGCATATCGTCGCAATGAGGCAAGAGCCGGCCGCAACGACAGAAATTTGTTTGTCGGCGACATTTTGACTTGCCAAGACCCGTCGTCGCCGGATAATTGCGGCGACCCAGTTGGGAGAATCCGGCGACAAGCCGGTGCCGAAGGAGCAACCGCCCCGGAAACTCTCAGGCCAAAGGACCAACAGGGGGCAGACGGAACTCTGGAGAGAAGCACTTTTATTCAAGGTGCTCGCCGAAGGGATAACAATCTCAGGCGAACGGACAGAGGGGGCTCATCGTGCGGCGCGTATTCGTGCCCGAATTTTGAGCTGGCGCTTTCAGACAAGCGCAAACCCGGAGGCGTCATTTGGACGAGACCGCTGCCCTGAAGAAGACCCCACTGCACGCCCTCCATGTTGCGCTCGGAGCCCGCATGGTACCGTTTGCCGGCTATGACATGCCGGTCCAATATCCCTCAGGCGTGCTGAAGGAACACCTGCATACCCGTACGTCCGCCGGCCTGTTCGACGTTTCGCACATGGGCCAGGTCATTGTCCGCGCCCGCTCCGGCAGGAACGAAGACGCGGCACTGGCACTTGAAAGCCTCGTGCCCGTCGATCTGCTCGGGCTGAAGCCCGGTCGCCAACGCTATGGCTTTTTCACGGACGAGAACGGCGGCATTCTCGACGACCTGATGATCGCCAATCGAAGCGATCATTTCTTTGTTGTCGTCAATGCCGGCTGCAAACACGAAGATCTCCTTCATCTCCAGACAAAAATTGGCGACCGCTGCCAGATAACCTTGCTCGATCGCGCGCTGGTCGCATTGCAGGGACCGCGCTCGCAGGCCGTAGTGGCGGAACTGTGGGCAGGCCTCAGCGAAATGAAGTTCATGGACGTGCGCGATGTCGGGTTGCACGACGTCGCCTGCCTCGTGTCGCGCTCCGGCTATAGCGGCGAGGACGGCTACGAGATCTCGATTCCAGCCGACAAGGCGCAGACCGTGGCGAATTGGCTGCTGGAGCATCCAGACGTTCAGCCGATCGGCCTTGGTGCCCGCGATTCACTCCGTCTTGAAGCCGGGCTTTGTCTTTACGGCAATGATATCGACACCACGACGTCGCCTGTCGAGGCAGGGCTCGAATGGGCGATCCAGAAGGCACGCCGCAATGGCGGCGACCGCGCCGGCGGCTTTCCCGGCGCGCGCCGTATCCTTGAGGAATTGGAAACCGGCGCTTTGCGCCGTCGCGTCGGCCTGAAGCCGGAAGGCAAGGCACCGGTGCGCGGCCATGCAAAGCTCTATGCCGATGCCGGGGGCCGCACCGAGATCGGCGAAGTCACCTCGGGCGGCTTCGGGCCAAGCGTCGAATTCCCCGTCGCCATGGGCTACGTGCCCACGAGCCACGCATCGCCGGGCACGCCGATTTTCGCTGAAGTGCGCGGGAAATATTTGCCCGTCACGGTCAGCGCCCTGCCCTTCATTGCCCCGACCTACAAACGTTGAACGCCACATTTCGCGAGAGGACGAACCATGCTGAAATTTACCGCAGACCATGAATGGCTGAAAATCGAAGACGGCATTGCGACGGTCGGGATTACCGCCTATGCCGCCGAACAACTGGGCGACCTGGTCTTTGTCGAACTGCCTGACGTCGGCGCCAGCTTCTCCAAGAGCGACGACGCGGCAACCGTCGAATCCGTCAAGGCGGCGTCGGAAGTCTATTGTCCGCTCGATGGCGAAATCACCGCGGTCAACGACGCCATCACCGCCGATCCCTCGCTGGTCAATTCGGACCCCATGGGCAATGGCTGGTTCTTCAAGCTGAAGCTCAAGAACGCCAGCGATGCCGACGGCCTCCTCGATGAGGCGGCCTACAAGGAGCTCACCGCATAATGAATACGCCGACCGAATTCACATTCACCGACTACCAGCCCTATGATTTCGCCAACCGGCGCCATATCGGTCCGTCTCCGCAGGAGATGACCGATATGCTGAAGGTAATCGGCTATGACAGTCTCGACGGTTTGATCGATGCGACGCTGCCTCCGTCGATCCGCCAGAAGGCGCCGTTGGCGTGGGGCGCGGCGATGACCGAGCGCGAGGCATTGGACAAGCTGCGCGACACGGCCAACAAGAACAAGTTACTCGTTTCCCTCATCGGCCAAGGCTACTACGGCACCATCACGCCGCCGGTCATCCAGCGCAACATTCTCGAAAATCCGGCCTGGTACACCGCCTACACGCCTTACCAGCCCGAGATCAGCCAGGGCCGCCTCGAGGCGCTGCTGAACTACCAGACAATGATCTGCGACCTGACCGGTCTCGACGTCGCCAACGCATCGCTGCTCGACGAGGCAACTGCTGCCGCCGAGGCCATGGCGATGGCCGAGCGCGTGGCGAAGTCCAAGGCGAAGGCCTTCTTCGTCGATGCCGATTGCCACCCACAGACCATCGCCCTCATCCAGACCCGCGCCGAACCGCTCGGCTGGACTGTCATCGTCGGCCATCCGCTCGCAGACCTCGCCCCATCAGACGTCTTCGGTGCGATTTTCCAATATCCGGGCACCTACGGGCATCTGCATGATTTCACCGACGTGATCGACAAGCTGCATGCCGTTGGCGCCATTGCCGTGATCGCTGCCGATCCCCTGGCACTGACGCTGCTGAAATCTCCAGGTGAAATGGGTGCCGATATCGCCGTCGGATCGTCGCAGCGCTTCGGCGTGCCGGTCGGCTACGGCGGCCCGCATGCCGCCTACATGGCAGTCAAGGACAGCCATAAGCGTTCCATGCCGGGTCGGCTCGTCGGTGTATCCGTCGATGCCCGCGGCAATCGCGCCTACCGCCTTTCACTGCAGACGCGCGAACAGCACATCCGCCGCGAAAAGGCGACTTCGAACATCTGCACCGCACAGGTGCTGCTCGCAGTCATGGCCTCGATGTATGCCGTGTTCCACGGGCCACAAGGCATCAAAGCCATCGCCCAACAGGTTCACCAGAAGGCCGTCTTGATGGCCAAGGGCCTTGAAAAGCTTGGTTATACAATTGAGCCTGACACCTTCTTCGATACTATCACCGTCGACGTCGGCCATTTGCAGGGCCTTATCCTGCAAGCGGCTGTCGCTGAGGGCGTCAATCTGCGTAAGGTCGGCACGACGAAGATCGGCATGAGCCTCGACGAACGCACCCGTCCCGCAACCCTCGAGGCGGTCTGGCGCGCCTTCGGAGGCAATTTCGCTGTCGCCGATTTCGAGCCCGGCTACCGCCTGCCAAAGGGCCTGCTTAGAACCAACGGATATCTCAGCCACCCGATATTCCATATGAACCGCGCCGAGAGCGAGATGACCCGCTATATCAGGCGGCTTTCCGATCGAGACCTGGCGCTTGACCGTTCGATGATCCCGCTTGGCTCCTGCACGATGAAGCTCAATGCCACCGCGGAGATGCTTCCGATCACTTGGCCGGAATTTTCCGATATCCACCCCTTCGTGCCTGAAGATCAGGCGTTGGGCTATCGCGAGATGATCGACGACCTGACCGACAAGCTCTGCGCCGTGACCGGCTATGATGCCTTCTCGATGCAGCCGAATTCGGGTGCCCAGGGCGAATATGCCGGCCTGCTGACGATCCGCAACTATCACCTTGCAAACGGCGATGCCCACCGCGACATCTGCCTTATCCCGACGTCCGCCCACGGAACCAACCCGGCCTCCGCCCAGATGGCCGGGATGAAGGTCGTCGTCGTCAAGGTCGAGGACGACGGCGATATCGACATGGAGGATTTTCGCGCCAAGGCGGAGGCGAATGCGGCCAACCTCTCCTGCTGCATGATCACCTATCCATCCACCCACGGGGTCTTCGAGGAAACCGTTCGCGATATATGCGATATCGTCCACCGCCATGGCGGCCAGGTCTATCTCGACGGCGCCAACATGAACGCCATGGTCGGCCTGTCCCGCCCCGGTGACATCGGCTCCGACGTCAGCCACCTCAACCTACACAAGACTTTCTGCATTCCGCACGGCGGCGGCGGCCCGGGCATGGGTCCGATCGGCGTCAAGGTGCATCTGGCGCCGCATCTGCCGGGCCATCCCCAGACGGACGGCCGCCCCGGCGCCGTCTCCGCTGCGGCCTTCGGCTCCGCCTCCATCCTGCCAATCTCCTGGAGCTACTGCCTGATGATGGGCGGCGAAGGGCTGACACAGGCAACGAGGGTGGCGATCCTCAACGCCAACTACATCGCCACCCGCCTGAAAGGCGCCTATGACGTGCTTTACAAGTCGAAGACCGGACGCGTCGCGCATGAATGCATCATCGACACGCGCCCTCTAGTGGATAGCGCCGGCGTTACCGTCGATGACGTTGCAAAGCGCCTGATCGACTGCGGCTTCCACGCACCGACAATGAGCTGGCCCGTGGCCGGCACGTTGATGATCGAGCCGACGGAATCTGAGACCAAGGCGGAGCTCGACCGCTTCTGCGAGGCAATGCTGGCGATCCGCGAGGAAGCCCGCGCCATTGAGGATGGTCGTATGGACAGGAACGACAATCCGCTGAAGAACGCCCCGCACACCGTCGAGGACCTCGTTGGCGAATGGAACCGTCCCTATTCACGCGAACAGGCCTGCTTCCCGCCCGGTGCTTTCCGTGTCGACAAATACTGGTCCCCCGTCAATCGAGTGGATAACGTCTATGGCGATCGCAACCTGATCTGCACCTGCCCGCCCGTCGAAGCATATGCAGAAGCGGCAGAATAGAAAAATGTGAAATGCAGGAAACGGTTGCGGCCGTTTCCTCTATCTTTGACACAAATCCATTGCGAAATGCCTCTAATGCAGGCGAGATGGTGAATGAGTCGGGGCTCTTGACCAAACGCTTGCCGTCGCATCGCGACCTAGGGGGAAGACAGTGCTGGGGACAATGGAACATGCCAACGGCGATTTTTCGCCAGGTGGCCAATCGCTTCACGACTACGTGGCAGCCGCTTTTGAAACAGAGGATGCGGCCTTGATAACCAAGGCACTTGGCATCGCGGCCCGGGCTCGAAATATGAGTCAGCTTGCTCGCGAGATCGGTATGAACCGGTCGGCACTCTACCGTGCCTTGAGCGGCGACGGACACCCGGAGTTTTCGACAATACTCAAGGTCGTCAAGGCGCTCGGGCTGAAATTGACATCGACGCCGGCAAACGAATCAGGCGACCGGCAAGCCGCCTGAAGATATGTCACTTTCTGCGTAACCTGGGAACCGCTTAGTGCTGAGCGTGCTCTGTCTGGCGCTGCGCAGCAAGTGCCGCAAGATCAGCGGGCTTCAGTTCCACCGACTCGCCGCAGCCGCAGGCCGACGTCTGGTTCGGATTGGTGAAGGTAAAGCCTGAGCGCAGGGTGGTCATCTCAAAGCCCATTTCGGTACCGAGAAGATAGAGCACGGCCGAAGGCTCGACCCAGACCCTTGCACCGCCGCGTTCGATCAGGTCGTCCTTGGCATTGGGCTCGGTGACGAGGTCGATGGTATATTCCATCCCCGCGCAGCCGCCCTTCTTGATGCCGACGCGCACGCCCTTGGCATCCGTTCCGGAATTCTCGACGATCGCCTTCACACGCTCTGCCGCGGTGTCGGTCATGGTCATCACAGCAAAGCCCATCGGCCCATTCTCCTTCCGCAACCGGGTTCAAGGCCCGATGCTTCGTTCATTTAAATGTAGTCGGTGCCGGTAAACGGATCAATACCACCCCACCGATACCTGCGCTTCTTCCGACATGCGGTCCGGCGTCCATGGCGGATCGAAGGTCATGCCAACTTCGACGCCCGAGACGCCTTCGACCGCTCCGACCGCATTTTCGACCCAGCCGGGCATCTCGCCGGCAACCGGGCAGCCGGGAGCGGTGAGCGTCATCATGATCTTGACCATTCGGTCGTCCTCGATGTCGATCTTGTAGATCAAGCCGAGTTCGAAGATATCAGCGGGAATTTCCGGATCGTAGACCGTTTTCAATGCAGAGATGACGTCATCGCTGAGACGTGCCAGCTCCTCCGACGGAATGCTGGAATGCACGATCCCTTCGCGCACGTCGATCTTCTGTTCGCTTTCGTCCAGGCTCATAGCGGCCTCCTCATGCAAAAAACTTGCGCGCATGTTCCAGCGCATCGGCCAGTGCGTCGACCTCGGCCCGTGTATTGTACATGCCGAACGATGCACGGCATGTGGAGGTAACGCCGAAGCGTTTCAAGAGCGGCTGGGCGCAATGGGTCCCGGCACGCACCGCAACGCCCTGGCGGTCGATCACCATCGAGACATCATGGGCATGGATGCCTGCAAGCTCAAAGGAAAAGATCGCACCCTTGCCTGGAGCATTGCCGAAGACCCGGAGCGAATTGATCGCGCGCAGGCGCTCGTCGGCATAGGCCGCAAGATCCGCCTCGTGCCGGGCAATCGCCTCGCGCCCGATGCTCTCCATGTAGTCAAGCGCGTAGCCGAGACCGATCGCCTGAACGATCGGCGGCGTGCCCGCTTCGAAACGGTGCGGTGGGTCGTTGTAGGTGACCGCATCCTCGGTGACGTCGAAGATCATCTCGCCACCGCCCTGGAACGGACGCATCTCGCCCAGGCGATCCCGCTTGCCATAAAGGACGCCGATGCCCGAAGGGCCGTAGAGCTTGTGGCCTGTCATGACATACCAATCGCAATCGATGTCCTGGACGTCGACAGGCAGATGCACGGCCCCCTGGCTGCCATCGATCAAAACCGGGATGCCGCGCTCATGGGCGATACGGCAGATTTCCTTGACCGGAACGACCGTGCCGAGCGCATTCGACATATGCGTGATCGCGACGAGCTTGGTGCGCTCCGTCAGGTTCTTTTCGAAGTCCTCGACATGAAGGACGCCGTCGTCGTCAACCGGCACCCAAACCAGCTTTGCGCCCTGCCGCTCGCGGATGAAATGCCAGGGCACGATATTCGAGTGATGCTCCATGATCGAGACAACGATCTCATCGCCTTCGCCGATCTTCGGCATGCCCCAGCCATAGGCAACAGTATTGATGGCCTCTGTCGAGGATTTGGTGAAGACGATGTCGTCGACCGACGGCGCATTCAGGAAGCGGCGCACTTTTTCCCGTGCAGCCTCATAGGCATCGGTCGCAGCGTTGGACAGGAAATGCAAGCCGCGATGCACATTGGCATATTCGTGAGAATAGGCGTGGGCAATGGCATCGATGACAGATTGCGGCTTCTGGGCCGATGCGCCGTTGTCGAGATAGACCAGCGGCTTGCCATAGACCTTCGTCGACAGGATTGGAAAATCCCGCCGTATAGCCTCAACGTCGTAAGCAGTTGGAGATACTATTTTGTCCATGGCATTTTGGTCCAATCAGGCGTGCTTTTCGAGCCAGGTCGAAATGACGTTTTCCAAAGCCGCGACGAGAGCCTCGTCTTCCAGTTCCTCGACGATCTCGGCGACGAAGGCATTGACAAGCATCGCCCGCGCCTTGTTTGCCGGTATGCCGCGCGCCATCAGGTAATAGAGATGGTTGGCGTCGATATCGGTTACCGTCGCGCCGTGGCCGCACTGCACGTCGTCGGCGAATATCTCCAGTTCCGGCTTGACCGAGAATTCCGCGTCATCGGACATCAGCAGCGTGTTGCAGGCCATGCGGGCGTCCGTCTTTTGCGCGTCAGGCGCAACGCGGATCATCCCCTGGAAAACGCCGCGAGCGCGATCGAACACCACACTGCGAACGATCTCGGTCGATGTCGTATTCGGCACGTTGTGGTCGAGCACCAGCGTGACATCCGTATGAGTCTCGCCGCCAAGCAGGTTGACGCCGCGCAATTGCAGGTCGGATCCCTCGCCCGTCACCGCGATCTGCAGTTCCTGGCGAACAAGCTTGCCGCCGGCATTGATGACAAAAAGCTTGAGCTTGGCGTCCTTGCCGAGATCGACGCGGAGTTGCCCCAGATGGGTATCATCCGCGCCCTGCTGCTGCAGGATGATCCAAGTCACCTCGGCGCCATCGCCGATCAGCACTTCGCCGATATTGGACACCAGCGCCGCACGCGTCGTCGCCGACTGGTGACGTTCGATCAGCGTGACCTTCGATCCGGCGCCGAACTTGACTGGAAGGCGGCTGTGGACCTGGCCGCCGGCGTGGACGAACTGAACTTCAACCGGTGCACTGAGCTCGGTGCCTTGCGCAATCTCGACGATATAGCCATCACGAACGAAACTGCCGTTGATCCGCCCGATCGTATCATCGGAGCTCAAGGCAGTGAGCCCGGCAACCGCGCTGCCGTCGAGCAGACCGTCCGCATAGGAGCGAACGCTCACGCCATCGACCAGAGCCTTGACGCTAGTCTCGCCCTGCAACACCGACAGCACGGCAGCACCATCCACCAGAGGCGGCAATTCCGCAGCATTTGCATTGCCGATGTCGCTTGGCACCGTCCGCAACAGCGTTTTCAGGTCGGTATAATGCCAGGCTTCAATGCGCCGCGTCGGCAGGCCGGCGGTCTTCAGATCGTCCAGCAACCGGTCGCGGGTGGCCAATACGTCGCCATTGCCCGGCAGTTCGCCAAGCTGGTCGTTATAGGCCTCGATAAGCGCCATTTCCGCTAGCGTCTGGCGGGTCGTCGTCTGCATATTCATCGACGTCGTCCTTTCCGCCCGATCAGGCTGCAGCGCCAATGATGTCGGCATATCCGTTGGCTTCCAGCTCATGCGCCAGCGTCTTGTCGCCGGATTTGATCACCTGACCCTTGTAGAGAACGTGCACCGTGTCCGGGATGATATAGTCGAGCAGGCGCTGGTAGTGGGTGATGACAATCACGGCTCGATCCGGCGAACGCAGCGCATTGACGCCATCGGCAACGACCTTCAACGCATCGATGTCGAGGCCGGAGTCGGTCTCGTCGAGCACACAAAGCTTCGGCTGCAGCAGCGCCATCTGCAGGATTTCGGCGCGCTTCTTCTCGCCGCCGGAAAAGCCGACGTTCAGCGGGCGCTTCAGCATCTCGGTATTGATCTGCAGCTTGGCCGCCGCATCCTTGACCAGGCGCATGAAGTCCGGCGTCTTCAGTTCTTCTTCGCCGCGCGCCTTGCGCTGCTCGTTCATCGCGACCTTCAAAAACTGCATCGTGGCAACACCTGGAATTTCGACTGGATACTGGAAGGCCAGGAAGATGCCCTTCGATGCGCGCTCGGCAGCGTCGAGTTCGAGAATGCTCTCGCCATTATAGAGAATATCGCCTTCCGTCACCTCATAGTCCTTGCGACCGGAGAGGATATAGGAGAGCGTCGACTTGCCGGAGCCATTCGGCCCCATGATTGCCGCCACTTCCCCGGCTTTGACAGTCAGATCCAGACCACGAATGATCTCGGTGCCGTCTTCGGCGATGCGGGCGTGCAGGTTTCTGATTTCAAGCATAGTATTTTCCTGTTCATACGACGACTTCAAAAGCCGCCTAAAAGATCGTCTCGACCAAGCCGTCTCAATTGTCCCGATCCGTCATCCTCGGTTTTGGCTCAATCCGTCATCAGCCCACACTGCCTTCCAGCGAAATGCTGATCAGCTTCTGTGCTTCGATCGCGAATTCCATCGGCAGTTCCTGCAGCACTTCGCGCACGAAGCCGTTGACGATCAAGGCGATCGCCGCCTCATCCGGAATGCCGCGCTGCAGGCAATAAAACAGCTGGTCCTCGGAGATTTTCGAGGTTGTTGCTTCATGTTCGAACTGCGCCGTCGAGTTCTTCGCCTCGATATAGGGCACCGTGTGCGCGCCGCATTTGTCGCCGATCAACAGCGAATCGCACTGGGTGAAGTTGCGCGCATTCGATGCCTTGCGGTGAGCAGAAACCTGGCCGCGATAGGTATTGTTCGAGACGCCGGCGGCGATGCCCTTCGAGATGATGCGGCTCGAGGTGTTCTTGCCGAGATGGATCATCTTCGTGCCGCTGTCGATCTGCTGATGGCCGTTGGAGACGGCGATCGAGTAGAACTCGCCGCGGCTATCGTCGCCGCGCAGGATGCAGGACGGGTACTTCCACGTGATGGCCGAGCCGGTCTCGACCTGCGTCCAGGAGATCTTCGAACGGGCACCGCGGCAATCGCCACGCTTGGTGACGAAATTGTAGATGCCGCCCTTGCCGTTCTTGTCACCGGGATACCAGTTCTGAACGGTCGAATACTTGATCTGGGCGTCGTCAAGCGCGACCAGTTCAACCACCGCCGCATGAAGCTGGTTCTCGTCGCGCTGCGGTGCGGTGCAGCCCTCGAGATAGGAGACGTAAGCCCCTTCCTCGGCGATGATCAGCGTGCGCTCGAACTGGCCAGTGCCCTTCTCGTTGATGCGGAAATAGGTGGACAGCTCCATAGGGCAGCGAACGCCCTTCGGCACGAACACGAACGAGCCGTCGGTGAAGACGGCCGAGTTCAGCGTCGCATAGTAATTGTCCGTGGGCGGGACGACCGTGCCGAGATACTTCTTCACCAGTTCGGGATGCTCGCGGATGGCCTCCGAGATCGACATGAAGATCACGCCGGCCTTCTTCAGCTCCTCCTTGAAAGTTGTGACGACCGACACACTGTCGAAAACGGCGTCGACCGCAATCCGCGGAGTCTGCACGCCCGCAAGTATCTCCTGCTCGCGCAGGGGAATGCCGAGCTTCTCATAGACCTTCAAAAGCTCCGGATCGACGTCGTCGATCGACTTTGGACCCGGCGTGCTCTTCGGCGCGGCATAGTAGTAGATGTCGTTGAAGTCGATCTTCGGGTAGTTGACGCGCGCCCAGGTGGGCTCTTCCATCGTCAGCCAGCGGCGATAGGCTTCAAGACGCCATTGAAGCATCCATTCCGGTTCCTGTTTCTTGGCCGAAATGAACCGGATGATGTCCTCAGACAGGCCCTTGGGTGCCTTGTCCATTTCGATGATGGTCTCGAAACCATATTTATACTGGTCCACATCGATCAGACGAACCTGATCGATTGTTTCCTGAACCGCAGCCATGTCGTTCTCCAATCTCGCCGGATACAAGGTCCGGCAGCTTGTCAACGTTTAAGCAAACTTGCGCTTGCCTTGATATAAGTGGCCAATGCGGACTTTTCAGCCCAATTGGCAAGGGCAAAATTGCGTTTCCGCAAATTTCCCGGGTGTCACGCTGCCACGCCAGCGGGCTTTCGGCGGCCGGCGATTTTGGCAATGACCGCGATCGCTCGATCGATGTCTTCGTCCGTTGTCGCAAAACCAAGCGAGATGCGAAGCGCGCCAAGCTGTGGATCGCGGCCCATCGCAACAAGGACATGGCTTTCGCCGAGTTTTCCAGCTGAGCACGCCGATCCCGCCGAAAGGGCGACACCTTCGAGATCAAAGGCGATCTGGCCGGTCTCGGCCTTCAGTCCCGGCAGCGTGAAGAAGCAGGTATTGACGATCCGCTCCTGTTCCGCGCCATGGATGATGACGTCGGACGCGGCAAGCCGCATGCCATTCTCCAGTCGGTCGCGCAGCATCTTGACGGTGCTATTGCGCATCTCGAATTCGGAGAAAGCAGCCCCCGCCGCCGCGCCGAAGCCGATAATGGCCAATGTATTCTCTGTCCCCGACCGGTGACCTTTCTCCTGGCCGCCGCCATGGATCAGCGGCTTCGGCATCAGCACCTCGCCGCGCGAGATGAGAGCGCCTGCGCCCTTGGGTCCGCCGATCTTATGGGACGAAACGATCAGGAAATCAGCGCCGATTTCGTTGATGTCGAGCGGCAGCCGACCGGCAGCCTGCACCGCATCAACCACGAAAAGGCCACCGTGCGCCTTAACGATCTTTGCGGCATCACCGACAGGCTGGACTATCCCGGTCTCGTTGTTGGCCAGCATGATCGCCACCATCGGCAGGCCAGCCGGCTTGTCGTGAACGGCGAGCAAGGTGTCGAGCACAGCCAGATCGACAACGCCGTCCGATGTGACCGGGATTTCGCTGACCCTGTCCCTGGCAAAACGCCCGCCCTCGCGCAGCGCCGGATGCTCGATCGCCGAGACGTAAAGATGAGAGATGGCAAGCGGCGTCCGTCCCATCCGGAATTCCGGCGTCAATACCATGTTGGCCGCCTCCGTCGCGCCGCTGGTAAAGACGACATGCAACGGCAAAGCGCCGGCAAGCCTTGCCACCTGGCGGCGGGCCGTTTCGATGGCGGCGCGGGTCGCCCGGCCCTCGCCATGAACGGAGTTCGGATTTCCAAAGAGATCGAGGGCACGCAGCATCGCCTCGCGCGCCGCCTGATGAAGCGGAGCGGTTGCATTCCAGTCAAGATAGAGGCGCGATGCCGCCATGACCTTAGTTTTCCTGCCTCAATGGTTCCGTTTCGAAGCCCCGGCTCATTTTTCTTGTAATTTCCGCCGGGCTTGCCTTATGACACGTTCCACCACGTGTGGAAGATCATGCAAAGTTTCGAATTGTTCTAAACTGCGTTCTAGAAAAGATGAGCGCGTTCGTCAAGTCAACTTGCTGCGTCGATCATCATAAACAACGCAGAAAATCAGGTACGGAGTATCGATGCCCGAAGTCATTTTCAACGGCCCAGCAGGCCGTCTTGAAGGCCGCTATCAGCCCTCCAAGGAAAAAAGCGCACCGATCGCCCTTGTGCTGCATCCGCATCCGCAATTCGGCGGGACGATGAACAACCAGATCGTCTACCAGCTGTTCTATATGTTCCAGAAGCGCGGCTTTACCACGCTTCGCTTCAATTTCCGCAGCATCGGCCGCAGCCAGGGCGAGTTCGACCATGGCGGCGGCGAACTTTCCGATGCCGCTTCGGCGCTGGATTGGGTACAGAGCCTGCATCCGGATTCCAAGAGCTGTTGGGTCGCCGGCTATTCCTTTGGCGCCTGGATCGGCATGCAGCTTTTGATGCGCCGGCCAGAGATCGAAGGCTTCATGTCGATCGCGCCGCAGCCGAACATCTACGATTTCTCGTTCCTGGCACCCTGCCCGTCATCGGGCCTAATCATCAACGGCGACGCCGACAAGGTTGCCCCGGAAAAGGACGTCAACGGCCTCGTCGAAAAGCTGAAATCCCAGAAGGGCATCCTGATCACCCACAAGATCGTTCCGGGCGCAAACCACTTCTTCAACGGCCAGGTCGACACCCTGATGGGCGAATGCGAAGACTACCTCGACCGCCGCCTCAACGGCGAACTGGTACCGGAGCCGGCTGCCAAGCGGATCAGGTAAATGTGATTTTCCCCTTCTTCCTCTCGGGGAGAAGGGGAGATGCTTTCGCCGCAAATACCCCGCCGCTAACCGCCACCGTCGTTCCAGTCGTACCTGGAAACGTCAGAGGCAGGCCGTCCAGCGAACGGACGGCGAGAAAGGCCCAAGCTTCCGCCTCCATGCTGCCGCCGTCGAAGCCTGCCGTCTCCGCCGCTATGACCCTTGCGCCATCCTTCGCTGCCAAGGCCGAAAATTCGCCCATGATGACAGGATTGAGCCGGCCGCCGCCGCAGACGACGTAGGTCTTTGGCCTCTGCGGCAGGTAACCCGTAAGCTTCAGGATGGACGCCGCAGTCACGTGCGCCAGAGTGCGCGCGCCGTCTTCAAGCGCTACCTCTCCCTTGACCGGCGGCCGGAAATCGCTGCGGTCCAGCGACCGGCGCAGGTTCGTCGAAAAGAACGGGCTGTCGAGATAGCGGTTGACCAGCGACGGGACCACTCTGCCTTGCGATGCGGTCTCGCCGTTGCGATCGTATGCATGGCCTGTATGGGCCTCGATCCATTGGTCGATCAGCATATTGCCCGGGCCGCTGTCAAAGGCGGTCAATTGGCCATCCTGTCCAACATAGGTGAGGTTGGAAATGCCGCCGATATTGACGAACACGACGGGAGCGGTGAATTCCCCAGGCAGAATGGCGCATAGCGCTGCGTGATAGACGGGAATGAGCGGCGCGCCCTGCCCGCCATGCACCATGTCGTTGGCGCGCATATCGTAGACGACGTCGATCCCTGTTTCTTCGGCCAGCAGCGGCCCGTCGCCGATCTGCACGGTCAAACCGTCGTCGGGGCGATGCAGCACCGTCTGGCCATGAAAGCCGATGACATCGACATCTCGGGGCAACAGATCGTTGCGGGCGAGAAAGGACTTGACGGCAGCGGCATGACAGAGCGTCAGAACCCGCTCCGCCTGCGCAAGGTCTCCCGGCCTCTGCCGGCGGTCGACGATCGTCCTTGCGGTCCCAAGCGCCTTCTTCCATCGACGACGCAACGCATCGTCGTAGGGAACATAAAGGCTCGGCCCGCGCTCTACCACGCTCTCGCCGTCGGTACGCAGCAGCGCAACGTCGATCCCGTCCATCGAGGTGCCGCTCATCAGCCCGATTGCCGTTCTAACCTTGCCCATGAATCCCCCACAAAACATTGAAAGCTGAATAGTGCACTTTGGCCAAAACAGTGCTAAACGCGCCGCGACAGTTCAACAATAGCGTTTTCGTCGCCAGGCGCGCTTGCGCCGCTTCGCAGAGAAGAGACCATGTCCCAGCTGAAATCAGATTTCCTTCGCACCCTGCAAGAGCGCGGCTTCGTCCATCAGATCTCGGACGAAAGCGGCCTCGACGATCTGTTCGCCAAGGAAACCGTAACTGCCTATATCGGCTTCGATCCGACGGCCCCGAGCCTTCATGCCGGTTCCCTGATCCAAATCATGATGCTGCATTGGCTGCAGGCGACAGGCCACCGCGCAGTCTCGTTGATGGGTGGCGGCACCGGCATGGTCGGTGACCCCTCGTTCAAGGAGGAGTCACGCCAACTCATGACGATCGATACGATCGAAAGCAACATCGCCTCGATCAAGCGGGTCTTTTCGAGCTATCTGACCTATGGCGAGGGCAAGAAGGATGCGTTGATGATCAACAACGCCGAATGGCTGCGTTCGCTGAACTATCTCGAGTTCCTGCGCGATGTCGGCCGGCATTTCTCGGTCAACCGCATGCTCTCCTTCGACAGCGTCAAGACCAGGCTCGAACGCGAGCAATCGCTGTCTTTCCTCGAGTTCAACTACATGATCCTGCAGGCATACGATTTCGTCGAACTTGCCAGGCGCTACGATTGTCGCCTGCAGATGGGCGGCTCCGATCAATGGGGCAATATCGTCAACGGCATCGACCTTGGTCACCGCATGGGGACGCCGCAGCTCTATGCGCTGACATCGCCGCTGTTGACCACATCGTCCGGCGCCAAGATGGGCAAATCAGCCTCCGGCGCCGTCTGGCTGAACGCCGACATGCTATCGGCCTATGACTTCTGGCAATATTGGCGCAACACCGAGGATGCTGACGTCTCGCGCTTCCTCAAGCTGTATACCACCCTGCCGATGGACGAGATCGGTCGTCTCTCAGCCCTTGCCGGTTCCGAAATCAACGAGGTCAAGAAGATCCTGGCGACTGAGGTAACCGCGATCCTTCATGGACGGGAAGCAGCCAATCAGGCGGCGGAAACAGCCCGCAAGACATTCGAGGAAGGCGGCGTCGCCGAAAATCTCCCCTCGGTGGATGTACCGTCGGTGGAACTCGACGCCGGCATCGGATTGCTTTCGCTGATCGTACGTGCAGGTCTGGCCGCCTCAAACGGCGAAGCTCGCCGTCACGTCCAGGGCGGCGCGGTCCGGATAAACGATCAGGCTATCAGCGACGAGCGCCGCATGATCGGCAGCGGCGAGATCACCACTGACGGCGTCATCAAGCTTTCGCTCGGCAAGAAGAAGCACATCCTCATTCGCCCCGCTTCGTAAGCGGCAGACAAATTCTTCGGGTTCAGAAGCCGGCGCCATCCGTCGGCTTTTTCATTGGAATTCGAATATCTGCCGGAAGACACCGGGAGCAATGATCGACAACGGGTTGATCTGCAGATTGGGCGAATCAAAATTGCCGGTCAGCTTGAAGGTGATGCCGATCAAGCCGCGATCGCTGCCATTGCCGAGAATGAAACCGATGATCGGAAGCTCCGCAAACAGCCGGTTGAGACCGTAGGCCGGCATGAAGGTGCCGGTCATATCGGTGTTGCCCTTCTTGTCCTTGACGGTGCCCTGGAACGTCGCGCCGACCTGATCGCCGCGTACGACGCCGTTTTCGATTGCAACGACGCCCTGGCGCACGAAGAGGCGTGCAAACGCCCGCTGGAAATTCTGCGCGCTGGTATCGATGTTCTGCTTCACCGCGGAGTTCAGGCTCTGACCGTTGCGACCGCTTGGCGTCGAGACGATCGACTGCAGGCGCTTTTCGTTGGTAATGGCGAAGTTACGGATATCCAGCGAACCGTCCCAGGAATCGCTGCCGGACGACTGAAGCGACAGGTTGAGCAGCCCGCCGCGCATGTGGCGGTAGATATCTGCGAAGCGCGCAATAGCGCCAGCGTCGCCGCTGGTGACATGAATGGTGCCGTTGTCGCCGCCCTTGGTCATTTCGCTGACAACCGCTTCGCCGCTGCGTGTGACGCCCGACAGATCGGCGTTGATCACGTGGCCGCCCGAGATAGCGAACAAAGCCTTGAAGTTCCCGATCGACTCGTCGTTGAAACCGACGACCTTGTCGAGCTTGGCATGGACTGTGACGTCGACTGACGATCCGTCACCACCACCCGAGGTCGATTTCATCCGGACGAGTATCGGCCGGACGTCAGCGGAGTTGCCGGATATCGAAACGTCGTAAGAGCCCTTGCTGCGCTTGATCGACAGCGCAAAATCGTCGATCGCCGACAGCTGAATGCTCGAAAAAGCCGCCGATGACAGGCCGCCCTTGCTGACGACAAGGTCACCGCTCGCGCCGAAACCATCTCCCTTCAGGGAGAAGTTCTTCAACAAGGTCTGATCCTCGGGACCGGAAGCCTCAAACTCCGCACTGGCAGGGATTCCACTACCCTTGGACCAGCTGATGGCGGGCACGGTCAGGGATGCTTTCGTCAAGTCGATCTTCACGTCTTGCCGATCGTCATCAATACGCGTCAACGTCAGGGCGACGGGTCCGTTGATCATATCTGCAAGGCCGGGAACGACCTTGTCGCGCTGTTGGTCGTTGAGCGTGGCGGTGATGACGCGCTGCCGCTTCACGCCTGAGTTCGGCTCAGTCGGCTCGATCATGTCGATCGACGCAGGCACTCCGTCGATCAGCGCGTCGGCATCCAGATGCACCTGCTGCGGATCCGCATCGATCTTTCCATCGAGGTTCAATACTCGCCGGCCGTTGAAGGGCCTCAGCACATCGACCTTATCGAGATGAAGTGTGGCCTTCCAGACCGGCGGTGGCGGCTTCTGCTCTTCCATCAGCCCGATGGTTGCTTGCACGTCCGCCTCGATCTTGCCGTTGAAATCCTCGGGCTTGAACTCCGTCCGTTGAAGCGCCCGAACGGGCTTGAAAGACAGCAGCTCGCCTATGGCATCTCCGGTGCCCGAGATAGCCAGCTTCATGTGCGCCATCAACGGTTTGGCGTGAGTTTCAGGGATTGAAAACGTGCTGGCGCCAAGCACCGCCGAGCGACCGGACGGGAAATAGGACGTACCGCTGGCAATGTCTACCTTGACCACCGGACCGTTGAGATCGAAATGGCCAACCATGTCGCGGATCGGCGGTATCTCTCCGGGGACATTCAAACGGGCGCCGGCGATGTCGAATGCGATGTGAAGCTGATTTGCGGCTAGCCTCATATCCCCTGTGAGCGCCGCCTCCGCAAGCTTGCCTTCCGGAATGAACACGGAAATCGTTCCGTTGGTAATCGTTCCGCCGAATAGATTGGCCTGCGCCCAGTTTCGTGGCTTTGACGCCATCCAGAACGGCCAGAGCTGCTTCACGGCGGCCGTCTGCAATTTGTCGGCCTGCGCTCCGAAGCTGATCTCCGGAGATCCCGGTCTGATGCGCATCTTCAACGAGCCGAACATCGAACCGAGTGGGGTGGTGATGCCGACCTTATCGAGTTGCAGTTCTTTGCTCGCCGACATGTAGCGGCCATTCGCCACGCCGTCGAAGCTAAGCGGAGCCTCGCCGGATGCGGCAGTCGCCGCCGTCCCGCCCTTGATGAGGAAATCGACGCCGAAGCCCTTGTCGGCCTTGGGGTCGATGCGATCGAGGTCGATCAGCGCGCCGGTGAACGGAACCGTCGTTGCCTGGAACCGGGCGACCGACTTGTCGATCTCAAGCGTCTTATGGTCCGAATTATAGACGAGGTTGACCTCGGCCCCGCTCAGCTCCTGCCTTTCGCGATCCATATAGATCGAGCCGGGATTGAGATCGATCGAAGCCTTCAGCTGCGGTGCGACCGAATCCGAGCCCCGAACCGCCGTCACCGTCACGTCTGCGAAACTGTTGATGCCCTGTCGTGGCAGTCCGGCCTTGTCATAGGCAAGCGTCAGGGGTGTCAGGTCCAGATGGCCCAGTGTCGCTGTCAGCGACGAAGGCCGATCAGCCTCCTGGCGCGCAAGGATGTTGAGTGTCGCGACGGCACCGTCGATCGACAGTTGTCCCTTGAGATCCAGCGAATTCGGGCCTGGGCGGCTGAACACCAGCTTGTCAACCACCATCGACAATGGCGGCCCGCCATCCTGTCGCGCGATCTTGAGAGCCAGACCCGAAATCTCGACGGCATCGGTGCCGCCGCGTTCGACAAAATGTTGCAGGAGATCGAGGTTGGCGAAAGCGGCCTCGATGCCGGTCGGAATGCTGTCGACCCGCAGGCTTGCCGGATCGATCGGATTTCCCGAAGGCAGCAGCGCCGTGTCGAGCGCAATGCCGTTGGCCTGAACAGTGGCGATGACAAACCGCCCTTCGACCAGAGCCAACGGATCGAGCACCATCCGTACCGCTCCCATGGTGGAGAGGTGCTTACCGCTTTCCTGATCGACCAGGTTGACGTTGCGCGCCTCGAGCGCCAATCTCAGATGAGAGGTGAAACGAACGACGGTGGAGCCGACCTCGGCCTTGTAGCGCGGCCCTATCGCCGCATCGAGCGCGTCCTGTGCCTTGCGCGACAACGGTTCATCGAAAATGCCGCTCTCGACCGTTCCGACGACCGCGCCAATGAAGAGCAGCACGAAAATGCCGAAAACCATCGTCATCCGGCAGGCGTGCCAGATGTGCGACTGCGAACGGCCACCGCGCGGCGGGCAGTTCACGATCATCGGATCGTCGATCTGGGCGGACGGCAGGCCGTCGAGTGCGACGAGATCCTTCTTCCGAAACGTAACCTTTTCGCCGCGGATCACTCCAATGCGTTCCTTTGTATTTCTTGCTATTTTCCGGGTGACGCCGCGTCTCGGCTAGACGACATACCGCTTGGCTATATATCGGTAGTATATAACGCTGGGTAACATAGTCATCCAAAATACTGGCAAAAGAAAGATTTCCCCATGGCCGAACCGGACGTTGGCGCGCAAGCTCCCGATTTCGATCTCCCTCGCGACGGCGGCGGCCGCGTCAATCTAAAGGAGTTTCGAGGCAAGCCCGTCATCCTCTTCTTTTATCCCAAGGACGACACGAGCGGCTGCACCGTCGAATCAATCGCCTTTACCGCACTCGCCTCCGACTTCGACCGCGCCGGCGCAGTCGTCATCGGCATGTCGCCGGATTCGGTAAAGAAACACGACAACTTCATCAAGAAGCACGCGCTTGGAGTGATCCTCGCCTCGGACGAGGCCAGAACGGCACTGGAGGCTTACGGCGTGTGGAAGGAGAAGAGCCTCTACGGCCGAAAGTACATGGGGGTCGAACGCACCACATTCCTGATCGGGCCGGATGGCCGGATCGCTAAGATCTGGAACAAGGTCAAGGTCGCCGGTCACGCCGAGGATGTCCTTACGGCCACGCGCGAACTGTCCGAACTATCGATCCGTCCATGAACGCCGACCTCGATATCATCTCGCTTCGAGGCGGTGCGATTGCGGCGATGGGCGAAGTCGACCTCGATCGAAAGACAGAAATCACACAGCAAACGGCGGGACGTTGGTTCGCTCGCAAACTTTCGTTGCGCTCGCCACTCGATCCCGGCCTGCCGGACCGCCCGGGTCGACCCGAAAGGCCCGAACTCATCCCGCCGAAACAGATGGAAAAGCGGTCCTTGCACAGCGTCAGGGGCCGCGTAGCGCTTCTCCATGCGATTGCCCATATCGAGCTCAACGCCGTCGATCTGGCGCTTGATATCGTCGCGCGCTTTGCGACCGAGCCGGTGCCGAACTCCTTCTTCGATGGCTGGATGCAGGTTGCCTTCGAGGAGGCCAAGCATTTCCGTCTGGTCCGCAAGCGCCTCAAGGACCTCGGCGCTGACTATGGCGACCTGCCGGCGCATGACGGGCTCTGGCAGGCAGCCCATGCAACGCGCAACGATCTGACGGCACGCCTCGCCGTGGTGCCATTGATCCTCGAGGCCCGCGGTCTCGACGTCACGCCCGCTCTGCAGGCGAAGATGCGTGAGAGCGGCGATCTCGAAAGCGCCGCGGTGCTCGACCTGATCTACAATGACGAAAAAGGCCATGTCGCAATCGGCGCCAAGTGGTTTCGTTTCCTTTGCGCCCGCGAAAAGCGCGATCCTGCAAGAACATTCCATGAGCTCGTTCGCGCCAATTTCAGAGGACCGCTGAAGGCGCCGTTCAATGATATTGCCCGTGCGGAAGCCGGATTGACGCCATCTTTCTATCGATCGCTGACGGCGACCAGCAACGCCTGATTTTCAAGGAGAAATTCGCCAGTAGCTGCCGGCGATACCGGCTCGCGAAAGAAAATATTAACCTTAACGGTGCGTAATCAAGCCAAGGGTGCTGTAAGCAGCAATTGGGAGATTCTCCGTGACGAACGGGCATCAAAGCCGGATTTTCGGTAAGCGTGCGCAGCAACATGTCATCATTCTGGCAAGCGGCGACAAGGTTCGCCACATGACGATCCGTCCCTGGATGACGGCATTGGCTTTCTGTTTCGTCGCCGTTCTCGCCATCGGCTACCTGCTCGCTACCTCCTATCTCGTTCTGCGCGACGATCTCATCGGCGCAACGATGGCTCGCCAGGCCCGCATGCAATACGACTACGAGGACCGCATCGCCGCTCTTCGCGCCCAGGTCGATCGCGTCACCTCGCGTCAACTGCTCGACCAGCAGGTTGTTGAGGACAAGGTCGACAAATTGATCGAGCAGCAGCAGGCCCTGTCCTCCCGACACGGAAAGCTCGATGCCCTGCTGGATCGTGCCGAAAATTCCGGCCTGATGAACAAGGATGCCCCGGCAAGCGCCAGTGCGTCAGCAAGCAAGAACGACCACGCCGAAGCAGGCGGCGGACTGAAGGCGATAGAGACTGCACTTGCCAGCGGCAGCCCGGCGGACGCCACGCCCGACAACACGACGCTGGCCTATGTTCCCGCGCCTGAAACGGTGGCCGATCGAGCCGACCGGGTCTTTTCAAAGGTGACCCTGTCGCTGAAGCACATCGAGCAGGATCAGCTAAACCGTGTCCAGCACCTGACGGAAGGCGCATCCGAGACCGCCGACAACATCCAATCGATCGTCAAGCATGTCGGCGTCGCGGTGCCGCAAGGCGCGGCCGTCGTTACCGACGAGGACGGCGGCGTCGGTGGACCCTACGTCGCGCCTGAAAGCGAAGACCAGTTCGATCACTCGCTGGCGGACCTCGACACGGCGCTGACACGGCTGGAAGCCATGCGCGGCACGGTCGAAGCTCTACCCTTTCGCAGCCCGGCTCCTGGAAAATTGATCACCAGCCCGTTCGGCAACCGCAAGGACCCCTTCTTCGGCAAGCTGGCTCTTCACACAGGCACCGATTTTCACTTCAGTCCGGGCGAGAAGGTCAGAGCCACGGCACCGGGCAAGATCGTCTCGGCCGGATGGGCGGGCGGCTACGGCAATATGGTCGAAATCGACCACGGGGGCGGGATCACGACGCGCTACGGGCACATGGCCCAGATCCTCGTGGACGTAGGCGACAGCGTCAAGGCGGGCGACGCCGTTGGCCTTGCCGGCAGCACCGGCCGCTCTACGGGGACGCACCTCCACTACGAAGTTCGCGAAAACGGCAACCCGGTCGATCCAATGTACTTCGTCAACGCCGGTATCAAGCTTGCCAGCTATATCAAATAGCTCAGGCGAATTAGACTTTGCCACGTCGGCGGTTTCCAGCTATAAAATGTGACAAACGCGCAACAAGCGCAAATCTAGCCAAAAAATTGCGGCATCTTTAACCGATGTGCCGCACCAGGCTTCTGCTTTTCTTGACTTCCGGGGTATTTGGGACTATGTCGCGCTGCATTGCGGCACCAACGCCTGTCGACTCATCAGTGTCGACCGAACCGGAACGGAAACAGTCCTCCCTTTGACCACATTTGCTGACCTTGGCTTGAGCCAAAAAGTCCTTTCCGCTGTCACCGACGCGGGCTACACCATCCCTACACCGATCCAGGCCGGCGCAATCCCGTTCGCGCTCCAGCGCCGCGACATCTGCGGCATAGCACAGACAGGCACGGGCAAGACTGCGTCCTTCGTGCTGCCGATGCTGACCCTTCTCGAAAACGGTCGCGCACGGGCACGCATGCCGCGCACACTCATCCTCGAACCGACGCGCGAACTCGCTGCGCAGGTTGCGGAAAACTTCGAGAAATACGGCAAGAACCACCGCTTGAACATCGCGCTCCTCATCGGCGGCGTTTCCTTTGAAGACCAGAACCGCAAGCTCGAGCGCGGCGCCGACGTCCTGATCTGCACGCCCGGCCGTCTGCTCGACCATTTCGAGCGAGGCAAGCTGCTGATGAGCGCCGTCGAGATCTTCGTCATCGACGAGGCCGATCGCATGCTCGACATGGGCTTCATCCCCGACATCGAGCGTATCGCCAAGCTGATACCATTTACCCGCCAGACGCTGTTCTTCTCGGCCACCATGCCCAGCGAAATCCAGAAACTGGCCGACCGTTTCTTGCAGAACCCGGAGCGCGTCGAAGTCTCGCTTCCGGCTTCGACGGCAACGACGGTCACCCAGCGTTTCGTCGCCACCCACGGCAAGGATTACGAAAAGCGCGCCACGCTGCGCGATCTCATCCGCGCCCAGACCGATCTGAAGAACGCCATCATCTTCTGCAATCGCAAGAAGGATGTAGCAGACCTTTTTCGCTCGCTCGAACGCCACAGCTTCTCTGTCGGCGCTCTGCATGGCGACATGGACCAGCGCTCGCGCACCACGATGCTGCAGAATTTCCGTGACGGCGGGATCCAGCTCCTCGTTGCCTCGGATGTCGCGGCCCGTGGCCTAGACCTGCCGGATGTCGGTCACGTCTTCAACTTCGACGTTCCGATCCATTCGGAAGACTATGTCCACCGCATCGGCCGCACTGGCCGTGCCGGCCGCTCTGGTGCTGCCTTTACGCTTGTGACCAAGCGCGAGACGAAGCACACTGACGCTATCGAGAAGCTGATCGGCCAGAAGATCGAATGGCTCAACGGCGATCTCAACGCCCTGCCACCGGCCGAAGAAGGCAACGACAACGAGCGTCCCCGCCGCAGCAACAGCCGGGACAAGGATCGCGATCGCAGCCGCGGCAGGGGCCGCAGCGCCCCGGTTCACAAATCTGATATCGACGCGGCAGATACTCAACTCGAGCCAGCGATCGAAGCAGCGCCAGCAATCCCCGCACCAACACAGGCACCAGTAAGGGTCGAGACCGTGAAAAACGAGCGCAAGTCCGAAAACAGCAGGTCCGACAATAACAGGTCGCACAACGGTTCGCGCAACAACGCGCGGCCGTTCCCTGCTGCAAACGATGACAATCGCGAGCGCCGCGCCCGCTATCACCGTGATCAGGATGACGGCCCGACACCGGTCGGCTTCGGCGAAGACATCCCTGCATTCATGCTGATCGTCGCCAGCGCCGGCGCCAAGGGCTGACGGTTACTGCCAGATGGGGAAACCCGGCATCGATTTCCCTGGGCTTGGAACTGGTCTTGCCATTCTGCGCAATGGCAAGCTGTTGCTCTATAGGCGCATGAAAGCACCCGAAGCCGGCTATTGGAATATTGTCGGCGGCAAGGTCGAGCATATGGAGCCGGCGGAAACCGCCGCACGCCGCGAGGCCGAAGAGGAAACCGGCCTGTCGGTCGGCAATATCGCACTGCTCTGCGCGACCGAACAGATCATCGCCGACGACAATCAACATTGGATTTCGCTGATCTATGCCACCGAAGAGTTCAGCGGCGAACCTCGCCTTGCCGAACCCGACAAGCTATCGGACTTCGGCTGGTTCGGCCCTGGCGACCTACCCTCGCCGCTCTCCGCCTTTACGAAGGCAGCCATCGCACATCTCTGCGACACCGAGTTTTTCTAGAGCAATTGCGTCAATCAAACGATCAATCCGCCCGCAACGCGGCCTCATAGGCCAGACGCACCCAGTGTGCCATGATATCGGGATCGTCGTAGGCGTCCTCGGGGATCGACCAATAGGGCATGTTGACCGCTCTGCCCTTCTTGCCCTCATAGGCCCAGCGCCTTGCGCCGGCCGCCTCGAACTCGGGCGCACTCACCGAATCCACCTTGAGCATCATCTCGTCGCGAAGCTCGATCGCGATGATGCGGCCCATATGGTAGATACCCTTTCCCCCGAACATCCGTTTGATCGTCACAGGGCCGAGCGCCGAAAACATCTCTTCGATATCGGTATTGTTCATCCCGGCCAAACCTACAAAGTGTGATAGTCGCGGTTCATGTAGAGCAGCGCCGGTCGGGCCTCGCTGAAGCGGACGGCGACGACTTCCCCGAACAGAATGTTGTGGGTCGAGCCGCGCGTTATCTCATTAACCCGGCAGTCGAAGGTGGCGAGCGAATCGACCAGGGCCGGAGCGCCCGTCACCAGCGTGTCGAAGTGTCCGGAGGCGAAGCGCTCCTCGTTGGTAAGATTGGTGCGGCCGGAAAAGGCATCGGCGAGCGTCTGGTGGTGAGCGCCCAGCGCGTTCAACGCAAAGATGCCGCTGCTGAAAAAAATCTCGTTCTTCGCATTGCTGTTGTTGAGACAGATGAGCACCGTTGCCGGGTTGTCGGATACTGAACAGGCAGCCGTGATCGTTACCCCGCGGCGATCCTTGCCGAGCGCGGTCGTCACCAACTGCACATGGCCGGCAAAACGGCTCATGGCATCTCGATATAGCCCCGGGTCCATGTGGCTCTTGTCCAGCAATCCTCTTTCCCCCGTCCTCGCGCGATTTACGCCTTTGACCCAATATGGCTAGCATGCATTATCTTTTCTACAATGAGAGATGACAAAACGGTCGGAATTTGTTGGTTTTTCTTTGACGGGCCGCATTGGAGCGATAAAAGGGCAGGAGAAATTTCCTGGGTATCCTGCTCGATGAAAACCATGCGTGGCATACTGCTTCTGGCCTCGCTGCTTCTTGCGGCGGGAAGTGGTCATGCCGCCGGGGTGACGATCGGCGTCGTAGCTCCCCAGATGGGCACCTATGCCCCGCTCGGCGCACAGATCACCGCTGGTGCAGGCTTCGAGGCCGAGGCATCGAAGAACACCACCGTTCCCGTCGATGAGCCCTGCACTGAAAACAGCGGTCAGGCAGTCGCCGACGCGCTGATCAAGGCCAAGGTCCAGATTGCTATCGGCTTTCTCTGCAGCGAAACCCTGGAAGGCGCACTTCCAAAACTGAAGGATGCCGGCATCCCGGCGATCACGGTTGCCGTACGCTCGCACATCCTCATGGAAGACGCCTTGAAGAATGGCTGGCCGTTCTTTCGCCTGGCGCCGGTCGACAATGCGGAAGCACAGAAGGTTGTCGAGATCATCATAACGGCATGGGCGGCAAAGCCTATCGCGCTGATCGACGACGGCACTATTCACGGCCGCGAGCTGGTCGAGGCGGTGCGCAATGCGCTGGAAGAGAGGGGCCTGAAGCCCGTTTTTGTCGATACCTATCGGCCAGGGCAGGAGCAGCAGATCGGCCTCGTACGCCGGCTAAGGAAAGCCGGCGCCTCGAACGTATTCATCGGCGGCGACCGCAGCGACGTGGCAATCCTTGCCCGGGATGCCGCAGCGGAGAAGATACCGCTCGTGCTGATGGGCGGCGACGCGATGCGGGCCGCCGACCAGCCATTGCCGCTCGCGATCGACGTTCAGGCAGTCAGCATCCCCTCCTATGCCACCCTCCCATCCGTCCGCCCCACCGCTGACGCCCTGCGCAAAAAGGGCACCGAACCGGAAGGCTACGTGCTGCGTGCAGACGCCGCCGCCGCCATTGCTAGCCAGGCTGTCGAAACAGCCATCGCCGAGAAGAAGTCCGTTGCCGACAGACTGATGGGCACGACATGGCAGACCGCGCTGGGGCCAATCACGTTTGGGTCAAACCACGAACTCACGGTCAATCCCTACCGGTTCCTTCAATGGAACGGCAAGGACTTTCAGCCGGCAGACGGAGCGAGCGACTGACCCTTCGCCTGTTGTCGTCGATGCAGGCGCCCTTTGGTTGTTTGCCCCGCCATCCGATGATAAGCCAAATCAAAGCAACGACCGATCCAGCAACACCGATGGAGCAAGCGCCCATGACACTGCCAATCCGCATCGCACCATCCATCCTTGCCGCCGATTTCGCCAAGCTCGGGCAGGAAGTCCGCGATGTCACAGCGGCTGGGGCGGACTGGATCCATCTCGACATCATGGACGGCCATTTCGTGCCAAATATCTCGTTCGGCGCTGATGTCATCAAGTCGTTGCGCTCTTTTACCGATGCCACGTTCGACTGCCATCTGATGATATCGCCCGTTGATGCTTACCTCGAGGCCTTTGCCAAGGCCGGGTGCGACCGGATCACCGTCCATGCCGAGGCCGGACCGCATCTCCACCGCTCGCTGCAGACAATTCGCAATCTCGGCAAGAAAGTCGGCGTCACGATCAATCCGGCGACGCCGCTTGCCGCTATCGAAAACGTGCTCGACGATGTTGATTTGATCCTCATTATGTCCGTCAATCCAGGCTTCGGCGGCCAGAAATTCATCCCGGCGATGACAGACAAGATCCGCAACGCGAAACTGATGATTGGAGATCGTCCGATCGAACTTGAGGTCGATGGCGGCGTCACAACCGAGACCGCACCGATGATCGCAGCCTCCGGCGGCAATGTGCTCGTAGCGGGATCGGCGATCTTCAAGGGCGGCACCGTCGAAGCCTATCGCAAGACGGTCGGCGACCTCCGCGCCGCAGCGGAAAGTGGCCGCTTTGGCGCAAACTGAGAAGACAGGTCCGGGGGGAAGACTTTCGCTAACCGTTCCGTCTCCCCTCTTGCTGGTGCTCGGAGCGCTCTCTTGGGGCGTGATGATGTCGCTCTCGGCCAGTTTCGCGGTCTATTTCCGCAATGGCCTGCAAACCGACAGCGCCCTCGATCTGGTGGCGCTCTATTTTCTGGGCGGGCTTATGGCTTGGCCATTTTCGATCTCGTTTGCGCGGTTCTGCGCCCGTGGCAAGGCGGTCGAGACGCGCTTTGCCGCCTTCGTGCTCTGGCTCTCGCTTGGCACGATGGCAATGACAGCCTTCCTGTTTGCGATGGATTACCGTATTTTCTATTCGCGCTGGCACGCGCCTTTCGGGTCGATCATCTGGATGTTTCAGTTCGCCTTTACGGGCGCCAGCGCCGTCTACCAGTTTGCGGTTCTCGGCAGCCGCCTCTTTATGCCGCTCGGCCTGCCGTTTCTGCTGGTCACCAGCTTTTATCTTGCAAGACGAACGCGCTAGTCTCCGCGCATGTTGTGGACACCATACGTTGAGATTGCCCGCCTTCTTTGCTAAAGGGGCGGCAAGCATTCCCTTCCCGCCTTCGAAGAAAGCACAGAGCTCATGATCCCGCGCTACTCCCGACCGGAAATGGTCGCCATCTGGTCGCCAGAGACCAAGTTCCGCATCTGGTTCGAGATCGAGGCGCATGCCTGCGACGCCCTGGCCGAGCTTGGAGTGATCCCGAAATCGGCGGCCGAGACGATCTGGGAAAAGGGTGGCAAGGCCACCTTTGACGTCGATCGCATCGATGAGATCGAGGCGGTCACCAAGCACGACGTTATCGCCTTCCTGACGCATCTGTCCGAGATCGTCGGTCCTGACGCCCGTTTCGTCCACCAGGGCATGACGTCGTCGGATGTGCTCGACACCTGCTTCAACATCCAGCTCGTCCGCGCCACCGATATATTGATCGCCGATGTCGACAAGCTGCTGGAAGCGCTGAAGCGCCGCGCCTACGAACACAAGGACACGGTAACCATCGGCCGCTCGCACGGCATCCATGCCGAGCCGATCACCTTCGGCATCAAGATGGCGCTTGCCTATGCCGAATTCGAGCGTTGCCGGGCGCGGCTGGTCGCTGCCCGCGAAGAAGTCGCCACCTGCGCCATCTCGGGCGCGGTCGGCACCTTTGCCAACATTGATCCCCGCGTCGAGGAACATGTGGCAGCATCGCTTGGGTTGAAGCCGGAGCCGGTCTCCACCCAGGTCATCCCGCGCGACCGTCACGCGATGTATTTTGCGACGCTCGGCGTCGTCGCCTCGTCGATCGAACGACTGTCGACCGAAATCCGCCATCTGCAGCGCACCGAAGTGCTCGAAGCCGAGGAATACTTCTCTCCCGGCCAGAAGGGCTCATCGGCCATGCCGCACAAGCGCAATCCGGTACTGACCGAGAACTTGACGGGTCTTGCCCGCATGGTTCGCTCCTACGCAATTCCCGCCATGGAGAACGTCGCGCTCTGGCACGAACGGGACATCTCGCACTCTTCCGTGGAGCGCATGATCGGCCCGGACGGCACGATCACGCTCGATTTTGCCCTGGCACGCCTGACCGGCGTCATCGACAAGCTGCTGGTCTATCCCGAGAATATGATGAACAATCTGAACAAGTTCCGCGGACTTGTTCATTCGCAGCGCGTGCTTCTTGCACTGACACAGGCCGGTGTTTCGCGCGAAGATTCATACCGCCTCGTTCAGCGCAACGCGATGAAGGTCTGGGAACAGGGCAAGGATTTCCTTGAAGAACTGCTGGCCGATGCGCAAGTTCGTGCGGCGCTGTCCGAAGAGGAACTTCGCGAGAAATTCGATCTCGCCTATCATACCAAGCACGTCGACACGATCTTCAAACGCGTCTTCGGCTGATGCTGATGTAGTAGAGATATAGACAAACGCCGTCGGTTATCTTCGGCGGCGTTTGCTTTTCTGCTGGTTCTAGACTGCCGGAGCAATCAGCTTGCGATAGAGATGCCATGTCGCATGCCCGAGGATCGGCATGATAACGGCAAGTCCGGCAAATATCGGGATCGTACCGAGGACGAGCAGGGCAGCGACCAGCAATCCCCACAGCCCCACGGGAACAGGGTTTGCAAGGGTCGCCCGGATACTGGCGTCAACCGCCGCAACCGCACCGACATCACGGTCGAGAAGCAGCGGAAAGGCAACGACAGTGGTAGCAAGCACGATTATCGCAAAGACAAGACCGGTCAGATTACCCCAGAGGATCAACGACATGCCTCGAGACGTGGTCAAAATGTCCGACAGGAAGGAGGAAACCGATGTCGGAACCGCATCGCCGAAATAGGCCGCGTAGATCGTGTGTGCGGCAATCAGCCAGCCAACGAACAGCACAAATAGCATCAACCCGACCGCTATGATCGACGGCAATGCCGGCGAATGTCTGACGTCGAAGGCATGTCGCCAGGACGTGTCCTGGCCGTTCTCGCGCCTGCGGCTGATCTCGTAGAGACCGATCGCAGCCAAAGGGCCGACCAGCGCGAAGCCGGACATCAGCGGAAACAGCAAAGGCAGGAGATTGGCTCCAGAACTCCAGGCAGCAAGGACGACGCCGGCTATCGGATAGAGCAGACACAGGAAAACATAGTGAGATGGCTTTTCGCTGAAATCGTCTAGGCCGCGCCTCAAGCAATCGATTACATCGGCAACGGTAATCTTACGGACGACCGGACGTACGAATGCATTCTCTGCGCCTGCCATGACATGAAATGTTGTCATCGTGCTTCTCCTCCTGGAGCCTGCTGCGAAGCACATCCTCCCGATGTGCTGGGAACGAAGCAAATATCGAAAGAACTCAAGGTCCCCTCACCCTTGTTGACGAGGGACGTTGGGCTAGCCAAGCAGGGCAGCTCGAAACCTGCATTTTTCCTGCGCCGACATCGTCAGCCGCTACCGGCATTCAGATAGCCTAGCAAATTTTGTAGTATTTGTCGCGTTCTCCCTTGACTCCGCCGCCACCGTTTCTCAAATCGGCAGGATCATGAAAGCTTCCGAAGCAGATATCCTCATCATCCCCGGCTACACCAATTCCGGGCCTGACCACTGGCAGACGCGCTGGGAGCAGAAGCTCAGTACGGCGCGACGCGTCGAGCAGGCGGAATGGTCAAAGCCTGTGCGCGACGATTGGGTTGCGCGGATCGCCGAGGAGGTCAACGCCTCGACCCGACCGGTCGTGCTGGTTGCCCATTCGCTCGGCGTGCCGTCCGTCCTGCACGCCATTCCGTATTTTCGCAAACCGATCGCCGGTGCTTTCTTTGTTGCTCCCCCAGATGTTGCCAACCCGGATATCCGCCCGAAGCATCTGATGACGTTCGGCCCCTACCCGCGCGACCCGCTGCCGTTTCCCTCGATGACGATTGCCAGCCGAAACGACCCGTTCAGTACCTATGAGCATGCCGACGATATGGCCAGCAGCTGGGGTTCTGTACTTGTGGACGCCGGAGAGGCCGGGCATATCAACGCCGATTCCGGCCATGGTCCGTGGCCCGAGGGAACGATGGTCTTCGCCCAGTTCCTCAGCCGGTTGAAACCCTGAACGAGCCCAACTTCGCCAGCGACATCATGGGCTTACAAACGGCCTACTCGCCTTGCTGAGTATCGGCACTTAAGGGCTATTTAATATAATGAGGGCACATTGGGGCGAGTTTCGCACAGGTGTTCCCATTGACGTGGTTCTTAAAAGACCGGCCGCCCCTTCCCAATGTATCGACCGACCCTTTCGGCATCTTGCATAATATGCCATCGGCAATCGTTGCCTTCGCGTTGGAGAGCCGGCAGATCGTCTATGCCAATGGCGCCTTTTGCCGCCTTTGCAAGTTTTCGGACCGCAACGAATTCAAAGCCATCGACGCTCTCCTCTTCGACGACGACCGCGCCGCCTTTTCACAATCTCTCGCTCTGTTCGCACGAAACGAAGTAGCCGAGCCCTTGCCATTGCGCATCTTCGATGGAGAAGGGAAGAGCATTTGGACAAAGCCAACGTTCTTTTCGCCACCTTCCAAATGGCAGGGCGAGCGGTTGGTCTTCGTGCAGCTTGCCGATATTGACCGCGAAAAGCAGGCCGGAGATGATTTGCGGGAACGCGAAGCGCGGTGGAATTCTGCTTTGATCAGTTCGGATCTCGGTGTCTGGGACCATGATTTCACCAATGGCCGAATGGTCTATTCGGAGACGTGGCGCAAGATCCGCGGTTATGTATCCGACGAAGAATTCAACGCCGCGCTCGATAACTGGATTCTCAATGTTCATCCTGACGACAGGACCTATGTTCTGGCCGCCATCGAACGCCAGAATGCAGGCGATCCCAACTACGGCGTTTTCAGCTATCGCGAGCGCCATAAGGACGGTCGTTGGATATGGATCGAGTGCCGGGGCGCGTGCGTCGAATGGAATGAAGACGGTGTCCCGACCCGCATCATCGGCACCGATGCCGACATCACCGAGCGGAAGCTGGCGGAAGAACTGCTGGCAAACACCTCGCGGCGATTGAACCTCGCGCTTGAGATTTCAAGGATCGGCGTGTTCGAGGCAGACATCGAAAAGGACGAAGTCGAGTGGGACGACCGTTTGATGTCGATTTACGGCCTCGACGGGACGCCACGCATCAAGTCCGGGGATTTCTGGGAATCGACGCTGCATCCCGACGATCGGGAACGTGTGATCAAGCGCGTCGATGAACATTTGGAGGGCGAAAGCGGCTTCATGCATGAATTTCGCATCGTCCGACCGGACAGGAGCGAGCGCGTTATCCGCGCCCGTGCAGCACCTTTCGTCGATGCCCGTGGCCGCCGGAAATTGATCGGAGCGAATTGGGACGTAACGGCTGAAGTCGCGTTGCGTGACGAGCTCAAACGCTCGAAGGATCTGGCGGAGGCACGCAATCTCGAGCTCGAGGCGACCAAGGAGCAGATCGAGCACATCGCCCTTCACGATCACCTGACTGGCCTGCCAAACCGCCGCTATCTCGACCAGACGCTCGAGCAGCGTTCAGCGGAATGCAAGCGGGATGGCTCGACGCTGGCCATCCTCCACATCGACCTCGACCGTTTCAAGCAGATCAATGATACGCTCGGCCATAGCGCAGGCGACATGATGTTGAAACATGCCGCCGATGTCCTGCGAGACAATGTGGGCAGCAAGGATTTTGTGGCCAGGATCGGCGGCGACGAATTCGTGGCTGTCTGCAAGCATGACCGCTTCTCCAAGAAGATATCGGCACTTGCGGCCCATATCATCCGCGAACTCCGCAGGCCCGTGCGTTACGAGACCCACGATTGCCGCTTTGGCGCGAGCATCGGCATTGCCTGCGACAGCGGACCCGATCTCGATGCCAAGCAGCTCCTGCTCAATGCAGATATAGCGCTCTACCGCGCTAAGGGCGGCGGGCGTAATCGCCACGAATTCTTCTCGCTCGACGCCCAGCACCATATCGTGGCGACCAAGCGCCTGTCGGACGAAATTCTGCTCGGCATCGAGCGCCAAGAATTCATTCCGTTCTATCAACCGCAATTCTGTGCAAGGTCGCTCGATGTCGTCGGCGCCGAGGCTCTGATACGCTGGAACCACCCGACCCGCGGCCTTCTCGGACCTGACCGCTTTCTGTCGATCGCAGAAGATCTCGATGCCGTCCCCGCCCTCGATGCCGTGATGCTTCAGCAGGCGCTCGCCGACCATCGCCATTGGTGCGAGGCGGGCCTCGATATCCCGAAGATCTCCGTCAACGTGTCCGCACGCCGGCTTGCCGACCCTGCGCTCGCAAAGACCATCCGCGCGCTGAAGATCAAGCCCGGGACAGTCTCCTTCGAATTGCTGGAATCGATTTCGCTGGAGGAATGCGACGATGCTTCGATCGCCAACCTCAAGCGGTTGAAGAAACTCGGCATAGACATCGAGATCGACGACTTTGGTACGGGACATGCGTCGATCGTCAGTCTCTTGCGGCTGAGCCCGAAAACCCTGAAAATCGACCGCGAGCTGATCAAGCCGCTGCCCCAATCCGCCGAGCAAAGACGCCTCGTCGGCTCGATCATCGAGATTGGCCGCTCGCTTGATATCCGCGTCACGGCGGAGGGCGTTGAAACCATGAGCCATGCCCATATTCTCTCAGAGCTGGGCTGTGACTACCTCCAGGGCTATGCACTGGCCCGCCCGATGCCCGCCGCAGATATTCCCGCCTTCATCCGCGGCGAGAGCTGGCGTCCCAACGATCGCGGCGCCAGGGCCATGCAACAGGAATTGGATCGCGCGTTACGCTGAGGCAGGCACGGATTTGAACCGTGGATTTGGCGGCACCGGCCTGCAAGCCTGTGCAGTATTGTGGACAGTTCATTCCATCGTCAAACAAAAGCCTGTAGAACGACCTATGAAAGCTTGCGATTCTCGTCGCGATAGATGCCCCACGGTGGAATCCCTCAGAAGGAGGTATGGGCGGATTGTGAATTCCCTTCTTTTCCGTTATGGGGACGCCCAGAGATCGATCCACTTGCGCTGTCCCAAGGGCGCCAACTACAGAGAATAACAAGATGAACCGTCGCCGCCGTATCTACGAAGGCAAGGCCAAGATCCTGTATGAAGGACCTGAGCCGGGAACGCTGATCCAGTTTTTCAAGGATGATGCCACCGCGTTCAACAAGAAGAAGCACGAGGTCATCGACGGAAAGGGCGTTCTGAACAATCGCATTTGCGAATATATATTCAACCATCTGAACAAGATCGGCATCCCCACGCACTTTATTCGCCGCCTCAACATGCGCGAACAGCTGATCAAGGAAGTGGAGATGATCCCGCTTGAGATCGTCGTGCGCAATGTTGCCGCGGGTTCCCTTGCCCAACGCCTCGGCATAGACGAAGGCGTGGTATTGCCGCGTTCGATCATCGAATTCTACTACAAGTCAGATGCGCTCAACGACCCGATGGTATCTGAAGAGCACATCACGGCATTCGGCTGGGCCAACCCTGCCGAGCTCGACGACATCATGGCGCTTGCGATCCGCGTCAACGACTTCATGACCGGCCTTTTCCTCGGCGTCGGCATCCAGCTCGTCGACTTCAAGATCGAATGCGGCCGCCTATTTGAAGGCGACATGATGCGCATCATTCTCGCGGATGAAATTTCACCGGACAGTTGCCGCCTCTGGGACGTCGAAACCCATGAGAAAATGGACAAGGACCGCTTTCGCCGTGACCTTGGCGGCCTTCTTGAGGCCTACTCGGAAGTTGCGCGACGTCTCGGCATCATCAATGAAAACGAGCCCGTGCGCGGCACAGGCCCAGTTCTCGTCAAGTAAAGGCACGAAAGGACAATCGTGATAAAGGCTCGCGTAACAGTCACACTGAAGAACGGCGTTCTCGATCCCCAGGGCAAAGCCATCGAAGGCGCACTTGGCGCGCTCGGCTTCGAAGGCGTCGACCAGGTCCGACAGGGCAAGGTCTTCGACCTTACACTTGAAGGCGCAGACAAGTCCCGCGCCGAGGCGGACCTCAAGGCAATGTGCGAAAAACTTCTCGCAAACACGGTAATCGAGAATTATAGTATATCTCTCGACTGAAGGTTGCGGGAAGCGATAGATGACTGAACTCAGTCAAGACATATGATGCGGGGTGACATTGACACCCTCCATTCAGTCAATACGCAAATTCTGGATCGCGTGGATCGCACGAAAGCCGTCTGGAACTGCGCGAACTCGCAAAAGCACAAGCAAGGTTTGAACCGCACCCATGAAATCAGCTGTCGTCCAACTTCCTGGCCTCAACCGCGACCGCGACATGATCGCGGCTTTGACAAAGATTTCCGGGCAAGCTCCGGTCACCATCTGGCAGACCGAGACCGAGATTCCGGACGTCGATCTAATCGTCATACCCGGCGGATTTTCCTATGGAGATTATCTGCGTTGCGGCGCAATTGCCGCGCGCATGCCAGTCATGCAGGCAATCAGGGAGAAGGCTGAGAAGGGCGTGAAGGTTCTTGGCGTCTGCAACGGTTTCCAGATTCTCGTCGAGGCAGGCATGCTGCCCGGCGCCTTGATGCGCAATGCGTCGCTAAAATTCGTCTGCAAGGAAATCAAGCTCGAGGTAGTCAACGCGGACACGGCTTTTACGCGTGCCTATGCCAAGGGCCAGATCATCCGCAGCCCCATTGCCCATCACGACGGCAACTATTTCGCCGACAGCGAGACGCTAGCTGCGATTGAAGGCAATGGTCAGGTCGTCTTCCGTTACGCCGAAGGCACCAACCCCAACGGCTCGATGAATGACATCGCCGCTGTCATCAACGCCGAGGGCAACGTGCTCGGCATGATGCCGCATCCGGAAAACCTCATCGAATCCGCCCATGGCGGCTCAGATGGCCGTGGGCTCTTCGCCTCCGCTCTCGACGTGATCGCTGCCTGAAGCCTCGGTGATCAAACCCACGAATATGCACGACGTGAGTGTGTCGAATGATCATGGTGGAAAAGGACTATCCTTTTTGCCGCCTTGCCTTATGAGCACCTACTCCCGCTTGACGAAAGACAGATTGATGCGCCCTTGCCGTTCCAGCCGCTTGTCCACCACTGCCCTTGCCATGTTGGCGATCCTCATGGCGTCGTGCCAGTCGAAGCCCGCGATCGTGATGACCGACACTCATAGCGCGCTGTCGACGATGGAACGGGTGGCGGTCGGCGCCAACAGCTGCTGGTTCAAGTCCGCCGATCCCGCCTTTACAAGCTATTCGATGGCGCCGGAGCTGAACTCCTATACCGGTCGACCGCGCATCCTCGTCGTTCAGCGCAACAATCCGGCTGGCCGTCCATTGCTAGTCGTTCAGGCGGAAGGCAATCCGGCAAAGATGGAAGCCTTCGGCCCGATGATGAGCGGCCAGAATTCTGCGCGCATTACCGGCGACGTCAAACGCTGGGCAAGCGGCGCGAAGAACTGCTGATCCCGGCAACCGCCAGGACCGGCCTCAATCCCAGAAAAACGACTTAGTGACTTCGCGTGTCGCCTCGCGACGCGTAATGCCTATGTCATGCAATTGATCGTCGGTCAGATTCCGAAGCGCTCGGCGGCTGGCACGCTTGCAAGCCCACTGCCTAGCGTTCCCAAAAAGCCGGGAAAAGAAGTCGCGCAGGGTGTTCGAACCACCAAGGCCAATGCAAATCAATGCACGAGGGGTAACTTGCTCACGCTGAAGCATTGTATCGATTGTATCCATTAAATTGATCCAAGTTCATTAAGATGAGCGTTTACGCTGTCTAATATTGACTCTAGCCGTCGAGCAATCTATCGATTGTCACCATGACAAATTGGCTTCCTGACATTTCGAGCGGAAGCGGGCCGGTCTATATCCGGGTCGCCGACAGCATAGAGACAGCAATATCGCACGGCGTCCTGCCACCGGGCGCAAAGTTGCCGCCGCAGCGCAATTTGGCTTTTGACATCGGGGTGACAATAGGGACAATCAGTCGCGCCTATGCCTTGGTGCATGAACGAGGGCTGGTCGCTGGCGAGGTCGGGCGCGGCACCTATGTGCTCGATCGCAGCAACAGCGACCCCATTCAGCAGATCGACCCGATCACCCAGGCGCTGTCCGGCACCCGTGGCCCAGACGCGCCTTTGGCCAGCATCCGCTTTGACGCGACTGCGGCACCGGATATTGGACAGGGAGAGATCATCGGGCAACTTTTCGCCGATATCAGCCGCGATCGGCGCGTCGAAATATCCTCTTATTCCCGCAGCTTTCCTGCCAGCTGGCATCAAGCCGGCCAGATATGGCTTAGCCGCAACGGCTGGCGCCCGGCAATCGAGAATGTCGTGCCAACGCTCGGAGCGCACGCAGCAGCGATTGCGGTGATTTCGGCTGTCACCTCCCCCGGTGACAAGATTGTCTTCGAGACCCTGACCTATACGCAGGTCAGCCGCGCGGCACGGCTATTGGGGCGTCGCTCCATTCTCGTGGATTCGGATGAACACGGGATGATCCCCGACGATTTTGAGCGCCTCTGCCAGCAACAGCACCCCCGCCTCGCCTTCCTGATGCCGACGGCCCACAATCCGACTTTGACCACCATGCCCGAGGACCGCCGCCGTGCGATTGCCGCGATCGCCCGGCGCCATAGCGTCTGGCTGATTGAGGATGACATTTATGGCAGCATGACCGGGGATCAGACCCCACTGCTGACAAGCATAGCGCCTGAACGGACGTTCCTGGTGAGCGGCCTGTCAAAATCTGTAGCCGCGGGACTGCGCGGTGGCTGGGTCGCCTGCCCGCCGCACTTCGCCCAGCGCGTCAGAGTAACCCACAAGATGACGACGGGCGGACTGCCCTTCATCCTGGCGGAAACAGGCGCCCGTCTCGTCCTTGGCGGCCACGCGTTGGCGCTACAGACAAAAGCGGTTGAGGAGATACGCGCTCGCGAGGCGCTCGCAAGGCAGGCATTTGCGGGATTCGAATTTCAGTCGCATCCGCATGTGCCGTTCCTATGGCTCAAACTGCCGGAGCCCTGGCTATCAGGGACGTTCAAGAACGCGGCCCTGGCCGCCGGCGTCCTTGTCGACGACGAAGATGAGTTCAAGGCCGCGCGTACCGAAAAGACCTATTATCGCATTCGCGTCGCGTTTTCCTCCCCGCATATAAGGGAGGATGTGACCACCGGATTCATGACGTTGCGCAGGTTGCTGGAAAATGGATCCGCCAGCTACGACAGCTACAACTGACGCCACTGTTGCAGTTTGGCCGCATTAAACCTTAAAACATCATGTACTAAGATACCCTTCTTTACCTCCTCCGTCCGAATGCTACCAATTGGGCGAAAGACCCGCGAATCGCGGGGGATTCGGGGGAATTTTCATGCGCCAACGGGTCAGGTTCGGCCAGTGTATTTCGCTAGCTACAGCGGCGGCGTTCGTCGCCATGAATTTGTTGGCGGCGGCGCCTGCGTTTGCCGGCCAAACCAAGATATTCGACGAAATGCGGTTTGGTGCCAGCGGCTCGATCGAAGGCGGACATGACCACGAGCCCGGCGTTTTTCCTGACGTACAGGTGTTGTTCAACCCTTTCGGCTATAACCCCGCAGGCACCTGGCAGGAGCAGCTTTCACATCCCCGCCTTCATGTCGGCACCTCGATCGGCACATCCGGTTCGGCAAGCCAGCTTTACGGCGGCCTTTCCTGGACGATGACCTTTTCGAACAAGATCTTTACCGAGGCGGGCTTCGGTGGCGTTGTCCACAACGGCAACCTGACCGACGAAAACGATGGCCCGAAGCTCGGCTGCCATCTGCTCTTCCACGAATATCTTGGCGCCGGCTATAATTTCGACGACCACTGGAGCCTGATGGCGCAGGTTGCCCACTCCTCGCATGCCAGTCTTTGCGATGGCCCGAACGGCGGCATGACCCGCGCCGGACTTCTCGTTGGCTACAAGTTCTGATTTTCAAGGTTCAATATGTCGCCTTTGCAATGGCCGCCCTGTGAATGGCGGCCATTTTCCTGTCGCACGACTGGTTCACATGCGCTAAAGAGTCCCTAAACCCTTTCCCGGCAAGGACTCCTGCGCGCTCATGACTCTTTCGAATTCCATTCAGATCACCCCTGAACTCGTGGCCTCGCACGGCCTGAAGCCCGATGAGTATCAGCGTATCCTGGATCTGATCGGACGCGAGCCGACATTTACCGAGCTCGGGATTTTCTCGGCGATGTGGAACGAGCACTGCTCCTACAAATCCTCGAAGAAATGGCTGCGTACCCTGCCGACCAAGGGCGCCCGCGTCATCCAGGGTCCGGGCGAAAATGCCGGCGTCGTCGATATCGATGACGGCGATTGCGTGGTCTTCAAGATGGAAAGCCACAACCACCCATCCTATATCGAGCCCTATCAGGGAGCCGCCACCGGCGTCGGCGGCATCCTGCGCGACGTCTTCACCATGGGCGCGCGCCCGATCGCTGCCATGAACGCGCTACGCTTTGGCGAGCCGGACCATCCGAAGACCCGCCACCTCGTGTCAGGCGTCGTTGCCGGCGTTGGCGGCTATGGCAATTCGTTCGGCGTGCCGACGGTGGGTGGCGAGGTCGAGTTCGACGCCCGCTACAATGGCAACATACTCGTCAACGCTTTCGCCGCGGGCCTTGCAAAATCCAATGCGATCTTCCTGTCGGAAGCCAAGGGCGTCGGCCTTCCGGTCGTCTATCTCGGTGCCAAGACCGGCCGCGACGGTGTCGGCGGCGCGACTATGGCCTCGGCGGAGTTTGATGAGTCGATCGAGGAAAAGCGCCCGACGGTACAGGTCGGCGACCCCTTCACCGAGAAGTGCCTGCTGGAGGCCTGCCTTGAGCTGATGCAGACCGGCGCGGTCATCGCCATCCAGGACATGGGGGCTGCCGGCCTCACCTGTTCAGCCGTCGAGATGGGCGCCAAGGGCGACCTCGGCATCGAACTCGACCTCGACAAGGTGCCAGTGCGCGAAGAGCGCATGACCGCCTATGAAATGATGCTCTCTGAAAGCCAGGAGCGCATGCTCATGGTGCTTCAGCCAGAGAAGGAAGGCGAGGCAAAGGCGATCTTCGTCAAGTGGGGCCTAGATTTCGCAATCGTCGGCAAAACCACGGACGACCTGCGCTTCCGCGTGCTTCACCAGGGCGAGGAAGTTGCCAACCTGCCGATCAAGGATCTCGGCGACCAGGCGCCGGAGTATGACCGGCCATGGCGCGAATCTGACAAGCGAGCCGCCCTGCCCGCCAATCTGGTGGCTGCACCGGCCGACTACGGCCAGGCCCTGCTGAAACTGGTCGGATCGGCCAACCAATCGAGCCGCCGCTGGGTCTATGAACAATACGACACGCTGATCCAGGGCAATTCGCTGCAGCTTCCCGGCGGCGACGCCGGCGTCGTTCGCGTCGAAGGCCATCCTACCAAGGCGCTCGCCTTCTCTTCGGATGTCACGCCACGATATGTTGAAGCCGATCCGTTCGAAGGCGGCAAGCAGGCCGTCGCCGAATGCTGGCGCAACATTACGGCAACCGGCGCCGAGCCGCTGGCGGCGACCGACAATCTCAATTTCGGAAATCCCGAGAAGCCGGAGATCATGGGCCAACTCGTCGGCGCAATCCGCGGCATCGGCGAAGCCTGCCGGGCGCTGGATTTCCCGATCGTTTCCGGCAACGTCTCGCTCTACAACGAGACCAACGGCGTCGCCATCCTGCCGACGCCGACGATTGCCGGCGTCGGGCTGCTGCCCGACTGGAGCAAGATGGCCCGCATCGGCAGCGCTGCCGAGGGTGACCACATCCTGTTGATCGGCGTCGACGGCAGCCACCTCGGCTCGTCGATCTATCTCAGGGACATTCTCGGCGAGGGCAATGGCCCGGCCCCCGAAGTTGATCTGTTCGCAGAGCGCCGCAACGGCGATTTCGTCCGCTCCGCCATTCGCAACGGCCAGGTTACGGCCTGCCACGATATCTCCTCGGGCGGGCTCGCGCTCACCCTTGCAGAAATGGCGATGGCCTCGGACAAGGGCCTCGAGATCGATCTTTCGGAAGGCAGAGGCCCGGCCCATGCCCTCCTTTTCGGCGAAGACCAGGCGCGCTATGTCCTTGCCGTCAAGCCGGACCTGGCCGATTTCGTCTGTATAAATGCCGAGGGCGCAGGCATCCCGTTCCGCCGTCTTGGCAAGGTCGGTGGTGAAGCGCTCGTAATCGACGCTATCCTCTCGATCCCGGTCAGCCGATTGCGCGAGGCGCATGAATCATGGTTCCCTGCGTTCATGGATGGCGGTATTCTTGTTGCCGCCGAATAGAAAACAGTGAGGTTTTATCCCGCATGCCCATGAATCCCGGCGATATCGAAGACATGATCAAGTCCGGCATTCCCGGTGCAAAGGTGACGATCCGGGACCTCGCCGGCGATGGCGATCATTATGCCGCCGAGGTCGTGGCCGAAGCCTTCCGTGGCAAGAGCCGCGTTCAGCAGCACAAGATGGTTTACGACGCGCTGAAGGGGAATATGGGCGGCGTCCTGCATGCGCTCGCATTGCAGACGTCTGCGCCGGACTGAGCCGAGACGAAAGGGCGTCGCTCGCTCAGAGAGGCGGCATCTTCGATTGCGTGAAGCCGGCAAAATCGGCCGCCGATAGCGGCCCTGCCGTCATCAAGGTGAAGTCGAAGGATGCGCGATGGTCCGGGCCAAGCACATACTGGCGATGCACCCTCAGGAAATCCGTCTTGATCCGGCGATAATGCTCGCCTGTCAGCATCGTCTTGAAGCGGATGAAGAGAATTGTCGCCTGCGGGGCGTCAGCGTCGCCGCAGACCGCTGCAACGCGCGTCTTGTAGAAATGGATGGCGTCGGTCAGGCAGTGGACGTCGGTCCAGAATATTTGGTCACAGCGGGCGATCAGACCGACGCGGGAGCGAAGACGCGACGCTGATCGCAGCAAGGCGCATTGCAGGATCGCGCTGCCTAGCGTGCTGAAGACGACGCGCTTGCCGGCGAAGAGCTCTGGCTCCCGCTCCAGCAGCAGACCGATCACATGCACCGCAGCGCTTGACCCCATGCTGTGCGACGAGATCACGTATTCATCCGCAGGCTGGTCGAGCGCCTGACGGGCACTTTCTGCACAGGCCTCTATCCAGCGCTCGACGCTGGCATCGTTTGATGCCGCCATGGCAACAGCCAGCTCCCAGTCGGAAAAGAGATGCAGCGTGTGCAATCGCTCCGCCTGCGGCAGATAGATGTAGACAAAGAACGCCAACGCCGCGGGAACGGTCACGAGCAGGCTCCAGCTCGGAAGACCAACATCGCGGAGCAGGAGCACGAAAAGCAGGCTGGTCAGCAAGCCGGCGACAACCAGCAAAAACGGGAAAATGAAAAACAGGCCGAAGCGCCACGCGTGACGAAAATATCCAACGAGCCCGCCGCCAAACGCAACACGCAGGGCCGCCAGATATCCCATCACCAGCCGTACGACCAGACTGCGGCTGTTGAGCCGATTGACGATCTCGTTGTGGTCGAGCACGTGAATTCGGCTATGGGTTTCCCACGCCCCACCCCTTGTCTGCACATCAAAATAGGGAGCAGCTCCAAAATCCTCCAGCTCTCCCAGATCTGCTGAGTAGTTCCATGCCGAAGCGCTCTGTTTTGCCGAGCGAGCGTAGCGGGCCCGATGGGCGGCGGCATCCAAGGGTTCGAAGCCGGGGAAGTGGAGAACCACCCTCTTTTCAACGCTGTTCATATTATTTCCGATGAGGTGGGTATGCGGAGCCTGTCAGCACCACCCTCCCGGGGCTTTTTCATGGCAGTTCGTTTGGAGGCAGCGCTCAACAGGCAATTTGGACACCTAGCTACCGCAAACCTCTCAGAATTAATAGAACGGAACGCGGCAGGCCGCGACGACTGGAACTTCAGAATCAAACGCACTGGCACATGCCTGAGATCTTTCGGGAGGGCAAATATCGACTGAAAACGGCCGATTTTCCCTGAAAATCCCGCAACCTGCCAGTGCATGAACGCCCCAATCTTTAGCCTGTGAAAACACCTAGTTACCAAGCGTGCAGTGGACCAGGAATCCGCAATTCCCGGCACAAAGCCTGCCTTGCTCACTCTCAAGCCTCGCGATCGGGCGCTTGCCTTGCAACGGCTCCATGCGCAAATTATGCGGATTGGGCCATTTGCACGCCTGACCCCTCGATGAAAAAAAGCCGCTATGCATTATTGCGGCTGGAAATCAAACCACCACATGCTATTAAAATCGCACGAACCAAGCTGTGGGCCTTGACCCCGCATGTGAAAGGAACATTTATGAGCGGCATCCACGAATTCATCGATAACGAAGTAAAGAGCAGCGACGTCGTTCTTTTCATGAAGGGCACCCCGCAGTTTCCGCAGTGTGGCTTCTCCGGCCAGGTTGTCCAGATCCTCGATTACATCGGCGTCGATTACAAGGGCGTGAACGTCCTGGCAGATGCGGAGATTCGCCAGGGCATCAAGGAATACTCGAATTGGCCCACCATCCCTCAGCTTTATGTGAAGGGCGAGTTCATCGGTGGCTGCGACATCATCCGCGAGATGTTCCAGGCGGGCGAATTGCAGCAGCACTTCCAGGAACACGGCATCACCGTTCGCGGCGCCGCCTGATCGGTCACCGGGCCCTTTCGTCCGGTTTCCACATTCCGTTTGAATATGAAGGCGCTGCCTCCGGGCAGCGCCTTGCCCTGTTCATGGGCCTGTTTATGGGATCTACGTCGTGACGAATTCACTACAGGCGGTGTCCGCGGGCCGGACGCCGATGCGCAAGGCCGAGTTCATCACGCTCGCAGCGCTGCTGATGGCGCTGAACGCACTGGCGATCGACATCATGCTGCCCGCACTCCAGCAAATCGGCTCCAGCCTCGGCGTCGATAATGAAAACCACCGGCAGTATATCGTCTCCGCCTATCTCCTCGGCTTCGGCGGCGCGCAACTTTTCTACGGCCCCCTGTCAGATCGTTTCGGCCGACGCCTGCCCCTGTTGATCGGGCTTGCCGTCTACATTTTTTCGGCAATCGGCATCGCAGTCATCCCATCCTTCGTCGGCCTGCTGACGCTCCGCTTCATTCAGGGTCTCGGCGCCGCGGCGACCCGCGTCATCACCATTTCGATCGTCCGCGACATCTACGGCGGCCGGCAGATGGCCGAGGTCATGTCGCTCATCATGATGGTTTTCATGATCGTTCCGGTTATCGCGCCCGGCACGGGACAGATCATCATGCTCTTCAGCACCTGGCATATGATCTTCGTTTTCATCGCTACAGTTGCCGTCGGCGTCCTGATCTGGATGTATTTCCGCATGCCGGACACCTTGCATCCCGACGACGTCAGACCGTTCACGGTGAAGTCGGTCGCGGCCGGCTTCGTCATCGTTCTCACCAACCGTGTCGCGCTCTGCTACACCATTGCCAGCACATTCATCTATGGCGCACTGTTCGGCTTCATCAATTCGGCGCAACAGATCTATGTCGGCATCTACAAGCTCGGGATCTATTCGCCGCTCGCCTTCTCCGGCGTCGCGGTGTTCATGGCCTTCTCATCCTTCGTCAATTCGCAGCTCGTCGGCCGCTTCGGCATGCGGCGGCTGTCGCACGCGGCATTGCTCGGCTTTGTCGCAATTACGTCGATATGGCTGCTGGTTCAGTTGCTGGGCTCGGGGCCGATGCCCTTCGCGCTCTTCATGTTCTTCTTCGCGCTGGCGATGTTTCAGTTCGGCTGGATCGGATCAAACTTCAATTCGCTGGCGATGGAGCCTCTCGGCCATGTCGCCGGCACCGCCTCTTCCGTCCTCGGCTTCATGAGCACGGTCGGCGGCGCGCTCATCGGCGCTGCAATCGGCCAGACGTTCAACGGAACCGCAACACCAATGGTGACAGGCTATTTTGCAGTGTCCGTCATCGGCCTGTTCTTCGTCCTGATCGCCGAGAAGGGCAAGCTCTTCCGTCCGCAGAATGCGCCGCCACCCGCCGATAGCACCCTTGCCCTCCACTGACAGGCCCACGTCATGAACCCCACCCATATACCGCACGCAGAACCGCAGGGCTCGGCCCGCATTGGCCTTGGCCTGGTCGAGTTCATCGTCACGATCGCCCTGATGACCGCAAGCGTGGCTCTCGCCATTGACAGCATGCTGCCTGCGCTACCGAAGATCGGCCAATCGCTCGGCGTCACGAACGCCAACGATCCTCAGCTCGTGATCGGCGTTTATTTCCTTGGCTTCGGCATATCGCAGCTGTTCTTCGGCAGCTTGTCCGACACCCTGGGCCGACGGAAGATCCTGCTTGGAGGCCTTGCATTCTACGTGGTGACGATGTTTGCCGCATCCTGGAGCACCAGCCTATCAATGTTGCTGGCGATCCGCTTTGCACAGGGCATGGGTGCTGCCGCCGTGCGCATCACCACAATGGCAATCGTCCGCGATTGCTTCGGCGGCCGAGAGATGGCGCGGGTCATGTCCTACGTCATGATCGTCTTCATGATCGTGCCGATCGTCGCGCCCTCCATCGGCCAGCTGATCGTCACCTACGCGCATTGGCAGTGGATCTTCATCCTGCTCGGTGCGGCTGGAGCTGCCCTGTTCGTCTGGGCGTTCTTGAGATTGAAGGAATCCTTGCCAGCTGAAGAGCGATTGCCCCTCTCCGTCAGCTCTGTAATATCAGGCTTCAGGACAGTTCTGGGCAACCGCATCACCTGCGGCTACATGATCGGGCTCACGCTCTTCAGCGGCGTGATCTGTGCTTACATCACCTCTGTCCAGCAGGTCTTCGGCGAGGTCTACGGGCTCGGCGATTGGCTTCCCATTGCATTTGCAGCGACTGCCGGTGGCATTGCTGTTGCGAATTTTGCCAACGGCTTCTTCGTCCGCCGCTTTGGCATGCGCCGTATTTCGCATGTGGCGATGATCATCTTCACGGCCCTGGCTATCTTCGCCTATGTCATAGCGCTCATCGGCAAACCGCAGTTCGTCTTCAGCTACGTAGCGTTTTCCGTCCTGTTGATGATGTTCGCCGTCATCGCCACCAACTTCACGGCCATCAGCCTGGAGCCCATGGGACATCTGGCAGGAACCGCGACGGCGATCACCGGCTTCGTCTCGACCACGGGCGGTGCGCTTGTCGGCGGTGCAGTTGGTCAGTTGTTCGATGGCACGGTACGCCCGCTGTTTGCCGGCTTCGCTCTGTTCGGAGCCTTGACGATCGCCGCGACACTCTGGGCCGAAAACGGAAAGCTCTTTACACATCCTGGAGACGATCCGCAGCTGGAACCAGGCGCCGGACACGTCTGATCAAAGGAAAACCCCGCCCAGCCATCGCTCAGCGGGGTTCTTCGTGCATACGGTGATAGGGCGAACCGTCGTTACGCGCGGTAGCCGATGATCTCGCGGCGGATCATCCGCCAGCTTTCCATGTCGGGTGCAGAAATGATGCCGCCGGAGACGTCTCCGGGCAGATAGGGCGATCCGTCGAATTTCGCCGTATGGCCACCGGCTTCCTGCTGGATGAGGACACCTGCCAGATGGTCCCACGGCATTAGCTTTGTGTGGCTGATAAAATGCACTTTGCCGGACGCGACCATCCAATATTCGTAGGCCGAACAATTATAGTAGAAACCTAGGCGCGTCTTGGCAATGTTGGCGGCGACACGCGAGCGATCGGGCTCGTCCATATGGCTCCATGCCACGGCACAAGCCATCTCACTCAAGGCAGCAGGGGCGGCCACATTGAGCCGCGCCGCCTGACCATCCTTGCGTTGCAGATGCGCCCCAGCGCCGCGGATCGACGTGAGCGTATCGCCAAGCACCGGGTCATGAATGATCCCCGCCACCGTTTCTCCGCGAACGACCACCGCAAGAATGCTTCCAAAGACTGGGAGACCGGAAGCGAAGTTGTAGGTCCCGTCCACGGGATCGATGACGAACGCAAGCTCGGCATCGGCAAGCGCCGGCACCACGGACTTGTCGGCCTCGTATGCTTCCTCGCCGACGATCAGCGCAGTGGGAAAGCGTTCGCGCAATGCTTGGGTAATCCGCTTTTCTGCCAGCAGATCCGCCTCGGTGACGAGGTCGATCGAGGATGTCTTCTGCGCGATATCGCTCGAGGCCAGATTTCGGAACCGCGGCATGATGTCCAGCTCGCCGGCTCGACGCACCAAGCCCGCAAGAAAAGTGATTTCTTTTTCGGAAATGCTCATTGGCAACCTGCTGATTATGAAAGACGCCGACGTGATAGCCGAACCTTCATAACGGTTCGGTGACGGCAAGGCTGGAAAAGTCGAAAAGTTTCGAATCGAGCAGATGCGACGGGTTCACATGTGCAAGCGCCCTCAGCATCGTATCCTTTCGGCCCGGCATGCGGCGCTCTATATCGGCAAGCATATCCTTCATCGCATTGCGCTGAAGGCCGTCCTGGGAGCCGCAGAGGTCGCATGGAATGATGGGGAACTCCATCGCCACGGCGAACTTGGCAAGGTCGTCCTCGGCGCAATAGGCAAGCGGCCGCAGCAGCATGAGGTCGCCTTCATCGTTGAGCAGCTTGGCCGGCATCGAGGCCAGCCGTCCGCCGTGGAAGAAATTCATGAAGAATGTCTCGAGGATGTCTTCGCGATGATGACCGAGCACCAACGCCTGGCACCCTTCCTCGCGCGCGATGCGATAGAGGTTGCCGCGACGAAGGCGCGAACAGAGCGAGCAATAGGTCCCACCCTCGGGAACCTTGTCCTTCACGATCGAATAGGTGTCCCGATACTCGATGCGATGTTCGACGCCGATCCGGGTAAGATATTCAGGCAGCACATGCTTTGGAAAATTCGGCTGCCCCTGATCGAGATTGCAGGCAATGAGCTCGACCGGCAATAGCCCGCGCCACTTCAGGTCGAGCAGGATCGACAGTAGGCCATAGGAATCCTTGCCGCCGGAGAGACCGACAAGCCAGCGTTGCTGGCCCTTCAGCATCTTGAAATCGTCAAGGGCCTGCCGCACCTGGCGCAAGAGCCGTTTGCGCAGCTTGTTGAAGGACACCGAACGCGGCACATCGGCAAAAAGCGGATGCGAAGGCGAGCTGCCGTCGTCCAATTCGATGTCGTGATCGCCGGTCACGGTCGTTGCAATATTCATCCTGCCGTCCCATCGAAATCTCACCGCAGCCCATAGCAGACATTGCCATCGCAAGTCACCGGCTCAATCGCCGAACACGGACCATCCGGTGCGCGCTGCCAGCATTTCCAGCGCAACCGCGCCCAGCTGCGAATTGCCGACCTTGTTGAGGCCCGGAGACCAAGCCGCGATCGAAGCGATGCCAGGCGCGACCGCCATGATGCCGCCGCCGACGCCGCTCTTGCCCGGCAGGCCGACATGGTAGGCAAAATCGCCCGACCCATCATAGTGGCCGCAGGTAAGCATCAACGCGTTGATGCGTCGCGCCCGCTTCGGTGAAACGACCGAATGCCCGGTCGCGGGGTTGCTGCCGCGAGCGGCAAGATAGAGCCCGGCCTTTGCCAGCTGGATGCAATTCATCGACAGCGCGCATTGGTGAAAATAGACGCCGAGCACATGCTCGACCGGGTGATCGAGATTGCCATAGGAACGCATGAAATTTGCAAGAGCGAAATTGCGGAAACCGGTCTGCGTCTCGGAGCGGGCAACTTTCTCGTCGATCGTGACCGCATCATCGTCGGCGAGATAGCGCACGAACCGAAGCAGCTCGCCGATTGCTTCACGCGGCGCATGGCCGGAAAGCACGACATCGCTGATCGCGATCGCGCCGGCGTTTATGAACGGGTTGCGCGGAATGCCCGATTCATGCTCGAGTTGGACGATGGAATTGAAGGCCGAGCCCGAAGGCTCGCGACCGACGCGGGTCCACAGCTGCTCGCCGACCTTGCCGAGCGCCAGCGTTAGCATGAAGACCTTTGAAATACTCTGGATGGAAAACGGCGCCTCGGCATCGCCGACGCGGTGGACCTGGCCGTCCACAGTCGCGATTGCCAAGCCAAACTGGCGCGGATCGACCTTGGCCAGCTCCGGAATATAATCTGCGACCTTGCCCTCGCCGAGGCGAGGCAAAAGCTCGGCATGAATGCCGTCCAATATCGCTTGCAGGTCCATCATCCATCCTCCGAATACGAAAAAGCCGCCCTGATGAGCGGCTTGTCCGTTCGAAATACAGTCCGCGTTTATTAGCGCGAATAGAATTCCACGACCAGATGCGGTTCCATCACGACAGCGTAAGGAACGTCGGCAAGGGTCGGCACGCGGGCGAAGGTCGCAACCATCTTGTTGTGGTCGGCTTCGATGTAGTCTGGAACATCGCGTTCAGCGAGGCTAACGGCTTCGAGAACCGTCACCAGCTGCTTCGACTTCTGGCGAACTTCGATGACGTCGCCGGCTTTGCAACGGTAGGAACCGATGTTGACACGGACGCCGTTGACCGTGACGTGGCCATGGTTGACAAACTGACGGGCAGCAAAGACCGTCGGAACGAACTTGGCGCGGTAGACGATCGCGTCGAGACGCGACTCGAGCAGGCCGATCAGGTTTTCGGACGTGTCGCCCTTGCGGCGGTCGGCTTCAGCGAAGATGGCGCGGAACTGCTTTTCGCGCAGGTCGCCATAGTAGCCCTTGAGCTTCTGCTTAGCGCGAAGCTGCACGCCGAAATCGGAAAGCTTGCCCTTGCGGCGCTGACCATGCTGGCCAGGTCCGTATTCGCGACGGTTGACCGGCGACTTCGGGCGGCCCCAGATGTTTTCGCCCATACGGCGGTCGATTTTGTACTTGGACGATTCGCGCTTGCTCATCGTATTTCCTTTCATAGTGTTAAACCGGTTTGTTGACAAACCAGTTAAGGAAACACGCCCTCCTTTGAACCCTGATTTAAGAGTTCTGACAGGTTCATCACATTAGCGAACGGACGGACCACGGGACATGTCAAATAAAACACCGGACATTTCTGCCCGGCGTTGGAGCGGTCTTTAGGCAGAAGTCGTGGAATTGTCAACTGCGATGAGGCAATTCCATCTTCCTTTTGTAAAGGCTATCGTTGAGCCGCAAAGGGAATTGTGACAATTGATGCGTGATGACTGATGCAAGGACGAACATTGATGCGAAGACACGTGCCATTGATGACGATGTGCTAGCAGCCGCCAAAGCAATGGCAGTGCTGCAAAGGCGCAGCATGGGTGATGTTATTTCGGATCTGGCTCGCCGCCAACTTAATCGATCCCCGCCGACGCGCGAGCGAAACGGTATTCCATTGTTGACGCACAAGCCGGGAAGTCCGCCAATCACTCTGGAATTTGTCAACAAGCTCCGCAACGAACAACTATGACGTTTCTGGTGGATGTAAATGTCCTTATCGCGCTGTTCGACCCGGACCAGGTAAAGCATGATGTTGCACATCGCTGGTTCGAAATTGTTGGCAGCGAGAGTTGGGATACCTGCCCGATTGTTGAAAACGGCGTTATTCGAATCTTGAGTGAGCCATACTATCCGAGTTTCCCCGGAACGCCCGCTGTCACATCCAAGCTGCTTTTTAATATGCGAGAGCTATCCGGCGACCATTTCTGGCCAGACGACATCAGCATTCTGGATGGCGCCTTGATAGACGCACGGAAATTGCGCACCCCCGGCCACATTACTTACAGCTACCTACTCGCGCTTTCCCAGTCTCATGGAGGATTTCTGGCAACTTTCGGCCAGCGTCTCTCAGTCTCCGCGGTAAAGGGCGGCAAAGAAGCGCTTCACATCATCGCTGACTACGCGAGATAGCCGGCCCCTACTCAGCAGCCGTCTGCTCGCCATCCGCAACGTCAGGCGCATTCGGATCGCCCGGCGCGGTCTGGCAGTCCATGTCTGGGAACGCGACGACACGCTTGCCGGAAAAGTCCGTGTGGACGACGACGCTGCCCTGCTCTTCGAAATAGCTCAGCAGCCTGCGGGCCCGTCGGGCAGAGTGGGTGCCATAGGCTCGGGCAATCCGTGCGTCCGAGGGGCAGGCCTCTCCCCGGATTGCCGCCTTTGCCAGCATCAGGAACACGCCTTGCAGGTCGTCGGTAACACCCGCTGACATCGAGAGCGCCGTGGTCCAGCTCTCACTTACCGCCGTCTCGGCGTCGACCCCGGAGCGCGAAATCGCCACGCGGCGGCGAAAATCGGGTAGCGACAACGGCGAACCGGGAAGGCGGCGCATGCGTAACCGAACGAGAAACTCCTGGTAAAGCACTGAATCAGTTCGGAAAGCCGAACCTGCATCGTTGAGGATCTCAGAGAGCACGGCCGCAAGTCGCTCCTCGCGGTCCTCCTTGGAAATCTCCGCTCGGGCAGTCCGCGGTTCGCCCTCTCCAGCACTGCCGGCCGGCACCGAGCGCGAAAGTTCGGCCAGGATATCCGTCGTCGGACGCGGCGCCGGCGGGGTGCGACGCGCAACGGGGCGCTGGAACTCTTCCGGATCCGGCGTAAAGATCAGGTCTTCGACATCGGCCTTTGCGTCGGGAAGCGGCATCAGCTTGGGACTGGACGAACGCGCCGAGGTCTCGACCGTGCCGATCGTGATCGGCATCGGCCGACGCGACAGCGCCGGTCCGAGCGCCACGAAGTTACCGCGCTTCAGGTCACGAAACATCTCCGCCTGGCGGCGATCCATGCCGAGCAGATCGGCCGCTCGCGCCATGTCGATATCGAGAAAGGTGCGGCCCATCAGGAAGTTGGAGGCTTCGGCTGCCACGTTCTTGGCAAGCTTTGCCAGCCGCTGCGTGGCGATGACGCCGGCAAGTCCGCGTTTGCGCCCGCGGCACATCAGGTTGGTCATCGCCCCCAGCGACATCTTGCGGGCATCTTCCGAAACGTCGCCGGCAACGGAAGGCGCAAACATCTGCGCCTCGTCGACCACGACCAGAACAGGGTACCAATATTCGCGATCGGCATCGAACATGCCGTTGAGGAAGGCGGCCGCCGCGCGCATCTGTTGCTCGATATCCAGCCCCTCAAGGGTGAGGACACAGGAAACGCGGTGCTGGCGGATGCGGTTGGCAATGCCGGTAAGTTCTGCTTCCGAACGTTCGCCATCGACGATCACATGGCCGAATCTATCCGAAAGCGTAACGAAATCGCCCTCGGGGTCGATGATGCATTGCTGCACCCATCGCGCCGATTGCTCGAGCAGGCGACGCAGCAGATGCGACTTCCCCGAGCCGGAATTGCCCTGAACAAGCAAACGCGTCGCCAGCAGTTCCTCGATATCGAGCGTGGCCGAAGTCCCCCCGGACGCCGTTCCCATGTCGATACCGACCTGCAATGCTTCACCTCGTTCAGACAGACTCAAAAATGCGCGAACGCCCATTGTTCCGGAACGCCGCGACCCCGTCTATCAGAGAATTCGCGGGCAATCGCGAAAGCAATTGCGAAATTCACAGGGGATTGTTTTGCTGTAGAAGCCGCCGGGTCAGGCAACCTTGTCCTGCAATGTTTTGACGGGCGGCTGATCATGCTTCAAAGCTTGGGCCAAGGTCCTAATCTGCCTGCAAACCCATCCAGAACCGCGCCGTACCAACTCCGGCAAGCTCAAGGCGGATCGCCAGATCCGGGCTGATCGCCACCCGGCCGTTCAGAACTCGGGAAAGCGCAACGCGCGATATGCTGAGCCGCTCAGCGGCCTCCCTCACCAGAAGCCCAAGCGGTACCAAGATGTCCTTCCGGAGCAATTCACCTGGATGCGCAGGAGATTTCATCATCATGTAAGCCTCTTGGTGATTGTCGACATAATCCACCAGTTCAACGTCCGCCCCCGCAAAGCGAAACGTCACGCGCCAGTTGCCATTCCCCCAGATCGACCAATGGTCTTTAGCTTTCCCTTGCGCGGGTGCAGCTTGAAGGACGGCAAATAGAGCTCTGCCGATATGGCGGCGACGTCCAGCGCGGACAAGATTCGCGACAAGTCTGCAGCATATGCCGCCTGAATTCCCCAAACAGGCCCGGTCCGGTAAAAAGCCTCCAAGCCTTTGTGCCGAAATCCAACGATCATTCCGCGATGTATTGCGTATCGTTACACGATGTAACTGGCTCTTGGCTTCTCAAGCCCTCAACCCAAAACCCTGCATCAGACGCCGTGTAGCAAAATCGGGGTTGCCGGAGGTCAACTGCGCGAAGTCGAAATTGTCGGGGTGGACGGCGTCGGCCACCTGAGGAATGAGGCTACGGGCCCGGCGGGCAATAGCTTCCGCCGGATCAAGCCAGTCGACCGGCCACGGGGCGAGGCGGCGGAAAAGATTGGCCATGAAGGGATAGTGGGTGCAGGCCAGCACGACGATGTCGGTTCGTCTTCCGTCCTTCTCGACGAAGCAATGGTCGATCTCGGCTAGGACCGCCGCATCGCAGATTGTTTCGCCGCGAATATAGGCTTCCGCCATCCGCGCCAGGTTCTCAGAGCCAACCAACCGCACATGGCATTGGCTTGCAAACGATTGGATAAGGTCGCGCGTATAGGCGCGCTTGACCGTGCCTGGCGTGGCAAGCACCGAGACCAGGCCCGAGCGCGTCCGCTCCGCTGCCGGTTTGATCGCGGGCACCGTGCCGACAAAGGTCATATCGGGAAAGGCGGCTCGCAGATCGGCGCCGATGAGCGTGAATGCGGTATTGCAGGCGATGATGCAGAGTTCGGGATCATGCTCCTGCAGCAATCTGGCAAACAGAGCGATGATGCGTTGCTTGAGCGCCTGTTCCTCCCATCCGCCATAGGGAAAGCCCGCATCGTCGGCAACATAGATAAAGCCCCGCTCGGGCATCAACACCCGCGCCTCGCGCAACACCGTGAGGCCGCCGATGCCCGAATCGAACACCAGGACGGGCTTTAGCTCAGTCGTCTTCGCTGTCATCGCGCGGCTTTTCCTTGACAACAGTGGTGCGGCCGCCGCGCGGCAGTCTGCGCGGAAACCGGTCGAGGGACGAAATTACGCCGCGCAATACGCTGATTTCCTGCTCGGTAAAGGCCTGGCGCGAAAAGACTGCGCGCAGATTGTCGATCATTTTCGGCTTTTTCTCGACCGGATGGAAATAGTTGCGGGATTCCAACGCCTCCTCGACCTGGTTGAACAGGCCAAACAATTGCTCCTTTGTCGATGGACGCTGGCGGTTCGCGGCAAAGGCGGTGGCGCTCAGGTCTTCCATGCCCGACTTCATCCACTCATAGGACATCAGCAGCACCGCCTGGGCAATGTTCAGCGAGGCGAATGCCGGATTGACGGGGAATGTGACGATCTCGTCGGCGAGTGCCACTTCCTCGTTGGTGAGCCCCCAGCGCTCGCGGCCGAACAATATGCCGACCCCCTCGCCCGCCGCAAATTTCGCCCTCAGCGTCTCTGCGGCCGCGACCGGCGAGCGAACCGGCTTGTAGCCGTAGCGCTCCCGCGCCGTTGTTGCGTAGACGAAATTCAGGTCCGCGATCGCTTCTTCCAAGGTCGGAAATACGCGCGTCCCCTCGATGACGTGATCGGCCTTCGATGCGGCGGCCTGCGCCTTCTCGTTCGGCCAGCCATCCCGCGGATTGACAAGCCGCAGCTCGGCAAGGCCGAAATTCGCCATGGCGCGCGCCACCATCCCGATGTTCTCGCCCATCTGGGGCTCGACAAGAATGATGACCGGCCCTTCGGCCAGAAGCTCGCGCTCGCTATTTGTACCCGACATGAAATGATCCCTGGCGCGCGCCACCGCGCAATTCTTCAGCGAAATAGCCGCGCTGCTGGAAAACGGCAAGCCCAAAGGCGGCTCCGGCCTCAAGGATAAAGCCGGTCGAGCATTGAGCCTACCATCTCGATGCCGAGCCGCGTGCCGCCGCGCGATAGCGGAAGATGCTGGCCGGCCGAGCGCGGCATCTTGCGGGTGACAAAAAAGCAATCCGAGCCACGTGGAGCAATCTCATCCAGCTTACGCAGCGTGCCCTCCACATTGTCGTGGATCTGCCCATCCGGATCATCCCGGGAAAAGGCGATGTTCTTTGCAAAAATACGCGCCCAATAGGTGCAAGCCATGAAGATCGCCAGCGTCTGGCGGATATGTCCGGGGCGCCTGACGAGATACCAGGAGGAGCCGAGCGGCTTAGCAGCGGTCGTAAGATCGCGATAGGCGGCGTCGAGCGCTTGCGAAAGCTGGATAACCTCCAGCCCGGGACCGTTGGCAAAGGCTGCTTTCATGAGCGCCCGCAGCGCATCGAACCACTTCAACAGAGCGATATCGAGTGTCGCACGTGTTCGCGATGGAAAGACGAAAAAGGCGACGAGCGTTCCAGCCGTGGCGCCGATGATCGTCTCGCCGATACGAAGTCCCAGAAGATCGAACGTCAGCGCGCCCGTCATGCCGTAGATCAGGCAGAGCACGATGGTGATGAAAAACGTCATCGCGCCATAGGAGACCTGCACGAAATAGAAGGCGAGGAAGATCGAAACAACACAGATTGCAATAGCCAGAACCATATGCCCAACGACCAGTAATGCCAGCCCCATGCCGATCGCGATCCCCAGCACGGTTCCCACGGAGCGCTGCAACGCCTTGAGCGCCGTATCGCCCCGCGAACTGGTATTGGTGAAAACGAGGAAGGACGTCAGGACGGCCCAGAACCATCGATCTCGCGACAATAATAGGCCGACTGCCATGGCAAGCCCCGTCGCAAGGGTGATCTGAACGGCCGAGCGCAGGGCAGTATCATCGAGCGACATTCGCGGCCACTTTATCCTGGGAGCACCCGTGGTCTCGCCGCCCTCGACGCCGCTGAAGCCCGTTCGACGCCCATCCTGTATGGTCTCAAGCAACACATCACGCGCATCCCGCAACCACAGCAACGCCCGAATGGTCTCCATCTGGCCCACATCCGCCCCGGCGACCTCAAAGCCCGCCGTCTGAGATGCAATCAGGCCCTCGTCGTGCTCGAGGATAGCATGCACCAGCGCGAAGGACGGCGCGCTTTGCTGGCTGAGCACGATAACACTTTCCGCCGCCAGATGAACGTCGAACAGCCGCATGGCGATGTCGGAAGCGGGCGTATCGGCGGCGAGCGTGTCGTCTGTCGGTTTCGGGATGAAGCCTTCCGCCATCAGGACGACTTCCTTCAACCGCTCCTCCGACTGGGTCAGTGCCCGGAACGCGCTTTCCGACAAGGGACCGGCCCTGACGTCGACAGCGAGTTCCATCAGCATCTGATTGACCCTGCCTGCCACGCTCTCAAGCGACCGCAACAGATCCCTCCGCCAATTGTCGGGAAGCATGAAAATCCTGACGGCATGTGCCACCAAGACCGATACGACGCTGCCCAGGGCGACGAGCGGCATTTCCGAAAATGTCGGCCGGAAATAGGCGCCCATGAAATAGGACATGAAGGCAAACATGCCGACTGCATTCCAGCGCACGCCGAGCGACCGACCCCAACTGACGGCAAAGATAATCACTAGAAAGGCGAAATCGGTGAGGTAGCGATCACCTTCAAGGGCCGCTGCCAGGCTGACGACCGCAACGCTGACAAGACAACCGATCAGTCTCGTCGCCAGTTGCTCGGACGGCAGCTTGTCGCGAACGGTCAATCCGCCCTGGATCGAGAGCAGAATGCCCAGCGCATAGGAAACCGTCGGCAGCGGCACGATGACAGCGTGGACGATAAACAGAATGGAGAAGGAAAACGCGATTGTCAGCGTCACGCGCAGGGCCTGGCGCAGTCGCGAGAAGGCCGGGTCGTTGGCGGCCAGCCAGTCGCGAAACAGATGCCCAAGCTGCATGAATATCCTTCTCCGAGATCAGGATCTTTACGACTAAGGCCCAGCAGGCTCAGGCGTCGGCAAAAGGCACTACTGCTGCTTGACGATGCTGTCCATCGTATCCTTGAGCGAGCTGTCCTTGCCGTTTTCGTCCACGGTAAGGATGTCGTCGATGACGGCCTTGCCGCCCTCTTCCACCACTTCGAATCGAACTGCCGAATAGGCCTGGTTTGCGACATCCGTTCCCATGCAGGTCTGCTTCTTGAACCTTGCCGTGACTTCGGTCCTGCCATTGGCCGGCGCGGCCGGCTTGATCGTCACATCTTCGAGCGGGCAAGCATCCTGCCCCTGGACGATGACGTCATAGTCGAATGGCGAGATACCGTCGTCGTCGACTGCCGGAAACTTCGAGGCTGCGTCGTATTTTGCAATGAAATCCTTGCTGTAAAGGCGGTTGAGCTTTTCGGGTCCAAAGAGGTCCTGCCATTCGCTGTCGCCACCCGCCCAGTTGGAAGCCGTTGCATCCATGACCTCCTTGACCGGTGCCACGGGGTCGGCGGCGAACGTCGGCGAAGCGCCTACCGATAGAGAGACAAAGAAGGCACAGAGCGCGATTGTAGCAAATTTAGACATGCGAAATATCCGTAAAGGTCCTTGAAACGTTCGGCCGACATTAGCTCCATCCGTTTCTTTAGCAATGGCGCAGCCTCTAAAAATGCGAGCGAGCCCGATGGTGGCCACGAGCGCAAAAACGGCGTTTCGGCGCCGCTTCCGGCTTTGCGTTCCAGCCCCACGGTGCTATAGCGCGAGGGACTTCACTCCCACTCCCCGGGACACCCGGTCCCATTAGCAGAACGAGGCAGATACATGAAGAAGATCAAGGTCGCCAACCCCGTAGCCGATCTCGACGGCGACGAAATGACTCGCATCATTTGGCAGCTAATCAAGGATAAGCTGATCTTCCCATACCTCGATATCGATATCGATTACTACGACCTGTCCGTCGAGAACCGCGACGCCACCAACGACCAAGTGACGATCGATGCCGCCAACGCCATCAAGAAATACGGCGTTGGCATCAAGTGCGCGACGATCACGCCGGACGAAGATCGCGTCAAGGAATTCAACCTCAAGGAAATGTGGAAGTCGCCAAACGGTACCATCCGCAATATCCTTGGTGGCGTCATCTTCCGCGAACCGATTATCTGCAAGAACGTGCCGCGCCTGGTTCCGGGCTGGACCAAGCCGATCGTCGTCGGCCGCCACGCCTTTGGCGACCAGTACCGCGCCACCGACTTCCGCTTCCCGGGCAAGGGCAAGCTGACAATCAAGTTCGTCGGCGAAGACGGAGCGGTCATCGAGAAGGAAGTCTTCAACGCTCCCGGTTCCGGCGTCGCCATGGCCATGTACAACCTCGACGACTCTATCCGCGAATTTGCCCGCGCTTCGATGATGTATGGCCTGATGCGCAAGTGGCCAGTCTACCTGTCAACGAAGAATACCATCCTCAAGGCCTATGACGGCCGCTTCAAGGACCTGTTCGAGGAAGTCTTCCAGAACGAATTCAAGGATCAGTTCACCGAGGCCGGCATCACCTACGAACACCGCCTGATCGACGATATGGTCGCTTCGGCGCTCAAGTGGTCCGGCGGCTACGTCTGGGCCTGCAAGAACTACGACGGCGACGTACAGTCCGACACCGTCGCACAGGGCTTCGGCTCGCTCGGCCTGATGACCTCCGTCCTCCTGACACCAGATGGCAAGACCGTCGAAGCGGAAGCAGCGCACGGCACCGTCACCCGCCATTACCGCCAGCACCAGAAGGGCCAAGCGACCTCGACCAACTCGATTGCGTCGATCTTCGCCTGGACGCGCGGCCTTGCCCATCGCGCCAAGCTCGACGACAATGCCGAATTGGCAAAGTTCGCAACGACCCTCGAAACCGTCTGCGTCGATACGGTCGAAGCCGGCTTCATGACCAAGGATCTGGCGCTTTTGATCGGCCCCGAGCAGCCTTGGCTGTCGACCGAGGCTTTCCTCGACAAGATCGACGAAAACCTGCAGAAGGCGATGGCATAGGCCTTTCGCTCTAGTTCGACCAATCATCGACGGCGGGATTTCCCCGCCGTCTTGAAATCTGGGCCAATTTCGAGGTCTCCGAAGATGACGACCGTCGTCCGTCCGCTGCAGCCATCCGATCGCGCGGCCTGGGAGCCGCTATGGACCGCTTACCAACGCTTCTACGAGGTTGCCATTCCGCCGGAGACCGTTGACCTCACCTGGGGCCGGTTTCACGATGGCGCGGAGCCGATGCATGCGCTCGGCGCCTTCGACGAGGATGACCGGCTCGTGGGCATCGTTCATGCGATCTTCCATCGATCCACCTGGCTGCCGCAATGGACCTGCTACCTACAGGATCTCTACGTAGACGACAGCCAACGCGGCCGCGGCACCGGCGCGCTGCTGATAGAAGCCGTCGCTGATCTCGCCCGCGCCAACGGCGCCGGCAGGCTCTATTGGATGACCCACGAAACCAACGCCACCGCACGCAGGCTCTACGACCAGATCGCCGAGCGTTCCGGCTTCGTCCAGTACCGAAAGGCGCTGTGAGGCGTTGATCCAGCGCTGACTACACAAGCCGCGCTGAACCGATTACAGTTCCACTCCTGTCTCCAGCATCAAAAAGGGGAGCGCGTCATGTCCGAAGAGATCACGTTCTACACCAACCCGATGTCGCGCGGACGTATCGCTCGTTGGATGCTGGAGGAAACGGGCGTTCCCTACCGCACTGAATATCTCGATTTCGGCACGACGATGAAAGCGCCGGACTATCTCGCCATTAACCCGATGGGCAAGGTTCCGGCCATCCGCCACGGCAAGACCGTGGTAACGGAGTGTGCCGCGATCTGCGCCTATCTTGCCGAGGCCTTTCCTGATGCCGACCTGGCGCCTGCGGCGGATGAGCGCGCTCCCTATTACCGCTGGATGTTCTTTGCGGCCGGCCCGCTGGAAATGGCGGTCACCAACCGGGCTCTCGGCTTCGAGCCGCCACGGGAACGGCTGCGGATGATGGGCTGCGGACGTTTTGAAGATGCGATGGACACGCTGGAACAGGCTGTTTCCGGAACGCCGTACGTTGCCGGCGACCGCTTCACGGCCGCCGACGTCTATGTTGGCTCACAGGTCGGCTGGGGCCTCCGCTTCGGCTCCATCGAGAAGCGGCAGGCATTCGTCGACTACTGGGAGCGCATCAGCAAGCGCGATGCCTATCTCCGCGCCACGGAAATCGACAATGCGGCGATACCTGCGCAGCAAAACTCACCATAACGCATTGGCTTGGCGAGTTCTGTTCGCGTCAGCTGTCAGGCAGCCTGCTGCAACGGCATGTAGATATCCGTCAGCAATTCGGTCGGTGCGGCATCACGTGGATTATTGATATAGTCCTCGAACATGACAGTGTCGCGCAGTTGCCGGCCGGATTTCGGCAGCCACTGGGCAAAGAGCCATTGGTAAGCTTTGTGCATGTCCGCATAGGGACCCTTATGGCGCAGCACCGCATATTCGCCGCCATCGACGGCGCGGCGCACGAGTGGCGGTTCGGCCGGGATATTGGACCCGGCGGTGACGCAGGCAAACGAGCGTAGCTTGTCGAGCGGGACGATATCAGGATCATCAAGATAGAGGCCGATCATCTTCATGTCGGGCGTGATCAGGCCGCGGGCATGCAAGGTGCCGTGCAGCGTTTCGAAAGCCCGGCTGATCTGCATATAGGAGCCGGTGTGGGGTACCCCGATTAGCTCGAGGGCGGGGATGGTGCGAAGCGTAACGTCGAACATGGCATTGGCCTTTCCACTATTGTTGGGTCCGAAGATCGTATGGCTTCCCTCTTTCCGATATCGCGCCGGCGGCATGCCGTAGACTGATTTGAAGATGCGATTGAACGATTGGAGATTGGGATACCCAGACCGCTTTGCAATTTCGCTGACTTGAAGATCGGTGCGAACGATATCCCCGGCGGCGCGGTGCAGCCGCAGCCGTTTGACCGTGGTGGCCAGCGTCTCGCAGTAGATCGCCCGATAGATCCGGTGCCAGTGATAGCTCGACATGCAGGCGATTTCGGCAAGCCTATCCATATCGAGCTCTTCATCCAGATGCTCGTGGATATAGGCAGAAACCCGTCTCAGACGCGCTTCATAAAGTGCCCATGCCGTTTCGCCATTCATATCGGAACCTCATGCAATTCGATCGTCCATAGAAAAGCATAACCCGATTTGACAAATCCTGCTGACTTGGCGACGTCTGAAAACACTAACGGCGGAGACCCTTAAGCCCCCGCCGCCTGAAAATCCCACCTCGCGGCCGGCCCCTAGCCGGCAAGAGCGCTCGCGACCGCCTCGATCGCCTCATCTGCCTTCGAGCCATCCGGACCGCCGGCCTGCGCCATGTCAGGCCGGCCGCCGCCACCCTTGCCGCCGAGCGCTACGGACGCGATGCGAACGAGATCAACGGCGCTGAAGCGACCTGCCAGATCCGGCGTCACAGCAACGACGGCGCTTGCCTTGCCGTCGTCAGAGACGCCGATGAGCGCGACGACACCAGAACCGATGGTTGTCTTGCCGTCGTCCGCGAGCCCCTTCAGATCCTTGGGATCCACGCCGGCGATGGATTTGCCGAGAAACTTCACGCCGCCGATCTCGCGAACCGCGTCGACGGAACCGCCCTGCCCGCCACCCATGGCAAGCTTGCGCTTGGCATCGGCAAGCTCGCGCTCCAGCTTGCGGCGCTCGTCCATCAGGCTCTCGACACGGCTGACCAGTTCGCTCGGCTGCACCTTCAGCACAGTTGCCAACGTCTTTACGCGGTCGTCCTGCTCGGCGAGATAAACCCTGGCGGATTCGCCAGTCACGGCCTCGATGCGGCGAACGCCAGCACCGACGGCGCTTTCAGACAGAACCCTGATGAGGCCGATCTGGCCGGTCGCCGCGACATGCGTGCCGCCGCATAGTTCGACGGAATAGGGCCTGTTCGATTTGACGCCTCGTACGCCCTGGCCCATCGAGACGACGCGAACCTCGTCGCCATATTTCTCGCCGAACAAGGCCATCGCGCCCTCGGAAATGGCGTCGTCGACGCTCATCAGCCGTGTGGTGACAGGCGAGTTCTGCAGCACGATCTCGTTTGCCATATCTTCGACGACTTTCAATTCCTCCGCCGACATCGGCTTTGGATGCGATACGTCGAAGCGAAGGCGCTCGGGCGCCACCTGCGAGCCCTTCTGGGCAACATGCGTGCCCAGCACCTCGCGCAATGCCTCGTGGAGAAGATGTGTTGCTGAATGGTTGGCGCGCAGGCGACCGCGCCGCGCATGATCCACCGTCAGGGCAACGGCGTCGCCGACCTTGATCGTCCCCTCGGAAACCGTGGCGATATGCGAGAAAAGCCCATCGCCCTTTTTCTGGGTGTCGCTCACTTCGAGTTTGGTATTGTCGCCGGCGATGATGCCGGTATCGCCCATCTGGCCTCCAGATTCAGCGTAGAACGGCGTCTGGTTGACGATGACCTGAACCTTGTCGCCCGCAGCCGCGCTCTCGACTGCAACGCCGTCCTTGACGATCGCCAGAGCCACGCCTTCCGCCGTCTCGGTATCGTAGCCGAGAAATTCCGTGGCGCCGTGCTTCTCGCGGAGCTCGAACCAGATGGTCTCGGCCGCCTTGTCGCCGGAGCCTGCCCAATGCGACCGCGCCTCAGCCTTCTGTCGCTCCATGGCATCGGTGAAGCTGCTGATATCGACACCGATACCGCGCTCGCGAAGCGCGTCCTGCGTCAGGTCAAGCGGAAAGCCATAGGTATCGTAAAGCTTGAACGCGGTCTCGCCGTCGAGACGATCGCCCTTCGCCAGCGTCGATGTTGCCTCGGACAGCAGCGACAGGCCGCGCTCCAGCGTTTTGTGGAACCGGTTCTCCTCGAGCTTCAGCGTCTCGGAGATCAGTCCTTCGGCCCGGACCAATTCCGGATAGGCACGCCCCATCTCCTGCACCAGCGTCGGCAGAAGCTTGTACATCAAGGGATCCCTTGCGCCGAGCAGCTGCGCATGCCGCATAGCACGACGCATGATGCGGCGAAGCACGTAGCCTCGACCCTCATTGGACGGCAGAACGCCATCAGCGATCAGGAAAGCGGAGGAGCGCAGGTGATCGGCAATGACCCGGTGGCTCGCCCGGTGCTCGCCCTCGGCCATGACGCCTGTTGCTTCCTCGGATGCCTCGATCAGTGCGCGAAAGAGGTCGATGTCGTAGTTGTCGTGCTTGCCCTGCAGCAAAGCGGCAACGCGCTCGATACCCATACCGGTGTCGATCGACGGCCGCGGCAGTGCTACGCGCTCCTCCTTCGACAACTGCTCGAACTGCATGAAGACGAGGTTCCAGATCTCGATGAAACGGTCTCCATCCTCATCAGGCGAACCGGGAGGTCCGCCCCAAATGTGATCGCCGTGATCATAGAAGATTTCCGAACAGGGACCGCAGGGGCCGGTATCGCCCATCGCCCAGAAATTGTCGCTGGTGGCGATGCGGATGATCCTGTCATCCGGCAACCCGGCAATCTTCTTCCACAGATTAAAGGCATCGTCATCGGTGTGGTATACTGTGACCAGTAGCCGCTTGGCGTCGATATCGAATTCCCTGGTGATTAGGTTCCAGGCAAGCTCTATCGCTTGCTCCTTGAAATAATCGCCGAAGGAGAAATTGCCGAGCATTTCAAAGAACGTATGGTGACGCGCGGTATAACCGACATTGTCGAGGTCATTGTGCTTGCCGCCGGCGCGAACGCATTTCTGCGCGGTAGACGCAGTCTTGTATGGCCGATTTTCCACGCCGGTAAAGACGTTCTTGAACTGCACCATGCCCGCATTCGTGAACATTAGCGTCGGGTCGTTGCGCGGAACGAGCGGGCTCGACGGAACGATCTCGTGCCCATTCGTCTTGAAGTAGTCGAGAAAGGTCGACCGGATTTCGTTCACGCCGCTCATGCTATGCCCTTCATTGCTGCCGAAGGCAGGTATCGCTCAAATCCATTCGGCTTTTATCGTCCGCTCCGGGCCCTGTCCAGCCGCCCGAACGAAAGCGGCCGCACATCTCCTTCAGAGCGTGCGGCCGGTCTCGAACTTCTCAAAGCCCAACAGATAAATCAGGCTGCCGGATTACATCTCCGCTGCAGTGTCGCCGTCATTCGCATCCGGACCACCGTTCTGCAGGAACTTATCGGCAATCAGCCCGGCACTCTGGCGCAGTATAGCTTCGATTTCCTTTGCGAGATCAGGATTGTCGCGCAGAAATATCTTGGCGTTCTCGCGGCCCTGTCCGAGGCGCTGACTGTTATAGGAGAACCAGGCACCCGACTTCTCGACAATGCCTGCCTTGACGCCGAGATCGACGAGTTCGCCGGTCTTTGACACGCCCTCGCCATACATGATGTCGAATTCCACCTGCTTGAAAGGGGGCGCCATCTTGTTCTTGACGACCTTGACGCGGGTCTGGTTGCCGATGACCTCGTCGCGCTCCTTGACCGCGCCGATGCGGCGGATGTCGAGGCGCACGGACGCATAGAATTTCAGCGCATTGCCGCCCGTCGTCGTTTCCGGCGAGCCGAACATGACGCCGATCTTCATGCGAATCTGGTTGATGAAGATGACCATGCAGTTCGAGCGCGAGATCGAGGCCGTCAGTTTTCGCAGCGCCTGGCTCATGAGCCGCGCCTGAAGGCCGGGCAGGCTGTCGCCCATCTCGCCTTCGATTTCGGCACGCGGCGTCAGTGCCGCAACCGAATCGATGACCAGCACGTCGATGGCGCCGGAGCGCACCAGCGTATCGGTGATTTCAAGCGCCTGCTCGCCCGTGTCCGGCTGCGAAATCAAAAGGTTCTGCAGATCGACGCCAAGCTTGCGGGCATAGACCGGATCGAGCGCATGTTCGGCGTCGACGAAGGCGCAGATGCCGCCTTTCTTCTGCGCTTCGGCGATCGTCTGCAGTGCCAGCGTCGTTTTACCAGAGCTTTCCGGACCGTAGATTTCGACGATGCGGCCCTTCGGCAGCCCGCCGATGCCAAGGGCGATATCGAGGCTAAGAGAGCCGGTGGAAACCGTTTCGATCTCGACGATGCTCTCGCTCGAACCGAGCTTCATGATCGAGCCCTTGCCGAACGAGCGCTCTATCTGTGAGAGTGCCGCTTCAAGCGCCTTGCTTTTGTCCACCGATTTGTCCTCTACGAGCCGCAAACTATTCTGTGACATTCGATCCACCTTTAGGTTATTGAAGCCGCCCAAGCAATCAAGCAGTTGATGAGAAGTTTGTACCTGATTTGTTCCATATCCGCAAGCCCACGTCAACCGATTGAAAGAAAAAGGTAAAATGAGCTTTGTTCGATATTTGTTTTCCTCTTTCGTTGCAATCGCTTACCCATCGATTTGCGCACCGCGCGATACCGCTCGGGCAGCCTCGATTCGCCCGGCCGGACGATAGGACGACCCACCATGGCTAAAAAAATTCTCGTTCTCGGCGGCGCCCACATCGACCGGCGCGGCCGCATCTTCGGCGAGACGGCGCCGGGCTCGAGCAATCCCGGCGCATGGTTCGAGGAGCCGGGCGGTGGCGGCTTCAATGCGGCGCGGAATCTCGCCCGGCTGGGCTTCGACGTCCGGATGATCTCGCCCCGCGGCGGCGATGCCCTGGGTGAAGCGGTCGGCGAGGCAGCTCGCCAAGCCGGCGTCGATGACCGGCCCTTCGTTTTTCTCGACCGGAAAACGCCGAGCTACACCGCGATCCTCGAAAACGACGGCAACCTGGTCATCGCGCTCGCCGACATGGAGCTTTATCGGCTTTTCGGTCCGCGCCGGCTGGCAATCCGCTCTGTGCGCGACGCCTTCAAAGAAGCTGATCTCATCCTGTGCGACGCCAATCTGCCGACCGAGACGCTGAAGGCGATTGCCAGCCGCGCCGGCGAAAGCGGCAAGCCGCTCGCTGCCATCGCCATTTCGCCAGCAAAGGTGGTGCGGTTGAACGCCTGCCTTGGTACCATTGACTATCTCTTTCTCAACGAGGCAGAGGCTGCTACCTTGATCGAGGAGCGGCCGGAACATGCGTTGCAATGGGTCGATCGGCTTCGGGCGCTCGGGCTGAGGGGTGGCGTCATTACCCGTGGGCAACGCGCAGTCGTGGCGTTCTCCGAAAGCGAGATCGTCAGCCTGCAGCCGCCGACCGTGGAGGACATCGCCGATGTGACGGGTGCCGGCGATTCGCTGGCGGCAGGCGTTCTGTCGGGGCTAATCGCCGGTCTCAACCTTGCCGAGGCCCTGCGCCACGGCGTCGCCGCCGCTGCAATCACCGTGCAATCGCCATTTGCCACCGCCGAAAATCTCTCGCCGAACCTCTTGAAGACAATGCTGGCCCTTGTTCCCAAGGCCGAAATGCTGTCATGAAGCCGCAAACCATCCTTTCCCATTTTCCAAGATAAGTGGACACGACCATGACCAAGCCGATTTCACCGCTTTTGCCGATCTCCTATTCGAAGGAAGTCGAAAGCGCGAAGCTGCGCGGCGCGCCGATCGTTGCGCTTGAATCGACCATCATCACCCACGGCATGCCTTATCCCGGCAACATCGAGATGGCCCGCAGCGTCGAGGCGATCATCCGTGACGAAGGCGCCGTTCCGGCCACAATCGCCGTCATCAACGGGACCCTGCATATCGGCCTGGAGCCGGCAGAGCTCGAGAGCCTTGCCCAGACCACTGACGCCATGAAGGTATCTCGTGCCGACCTCGCCTTCGCGATTGCCGAGCGTCGCACGGGTGCGACGACGGTCGCCGCCACCATGATTGCCGCCGCCCGCGCCGGCATCAAGGTCTTTGCGACGGGCGGCATCGGCGGTGTTCATCGCGGTGCCGAGCAGAGCTTCGACATCTCGGCCGACCTTGAGGAACTCGCCCGCACCGGCGTCATCGTCGTTTGCGCCGGCGCCAAAGCTATCCTCGATATTCCAAAGACGCTCGAGGTCCTGGAAACCCGCGGCGTGCCAGTGGTAACCTTCGGGCAGGAACAGTTTCCAGCCTTCTGGTCGCGTCAGTCCGGCCTTAGAAGCCCGCTGACGCTGAACAGCCCGGCGGCAATCGCCAATTTCCAGAAAACCCGCGACCAGCTCGGCATCGATGGCGGCATGCTGATCGCCAATCCGGTGCCGCAGGCCGACGAAATTCCGCGCAACGAAATGGAGATCTACATTTCTCGCGCACTAGACAACGCGGAGCGCGACGAAATCTCGGGCAAGGCAGTCACGCCCTATCTGCTTAGCACCATCTTCGACCTGACGGATGGACGCAGCCTGAAGACCAACATCGCGCTGGTCGAAAACAACGCACGGCTCGCCGCCGAAATCGCCGTGGCGCTTGTTACCTAAGGCGGCGATCTCCGCCTCATCATCGGAATCAGAGCTGACCTGCCGAGCCGCACCGTCCGCCAGGTCCGTGCTTCATCACTACCAGGATTCCCGCCGTGTCTGACGTTTCCGCCATCGCTCCCGCCTCCCCGAAGGACAATCGCTTTCCCCTGGTCGCTCTCATCCTTGGCGGCGCGGCCATCGGCGGATCGCCTATCTTTGTGCGGCTGTCCGAGGTGGGGCCGCTGGCAACGGCATTCTGGCGCGTGGCGCTGGCCTTGTTACCGCTGCTGATCTTCTCCTGGGCAAAGCCCCAGCGGGCCGAGAGCCGAGTTGCGCGCGCTTCCGATTACGCGATGCTGATGCTGCCTGGCGTCTTCCTAGCCTCCGATCTCGTCCTGTGGCATCTGGCCCTTCACATGACCTCGGTGGCCAATGCGACGCTGCTTGCCAATCTGGCTCCGGTGTTCGTCACCCTCATTGGTTGGCTGTTCCTGCGCGCGCGCATCAGCGCCCTGTTCCTCGCAGGCCTTGTCATCGCCATGGCCGGCATTGTCGCGCTGAAAGGCGGTTTTGCCGTCCTCGGCAACGGCGACCTTCGAGGCGACGGCCTGGCGACCGCGGCGGCTATCTTCTATGCAGGCTATATCCTGGTGATTGGCCGCCTTCGCAACCGTTTCGACACAGTTCGGATCATGCTCTGGAGCACGGGTGTCGCAGCGGTCTGCATTCTTCCCCTTGCGCTCATCGCCGAGGGTCACCTGTTGCCGTTTACCGCCTTTGGCTGGATGATCGTCATCGGCCTTGCCTTCATCAGCCATGCGGGCGGCCAGGTCGCCATCACCTATGCGCTCGCCTATCTCCCGGCGGCTTTTTCGTCGCTGACGCTGCTTCTGCAGCCGGTCGTCGCCGCCATTCTTGCCTGGGTGTTGCTCGGCGAAGCGATCAGCGCGATGCAGGCGATCGGCGGCGCGATCGTGCTGGCGGGCATCCTGATCGCTCGCCGCGGCTGATCGATCAGCTGTCCAACATTTCCCGGACCGCCACCGCGAGCTGCTTCAATGAGAACGGCTTCGGCAGAAAGCCGAATTTCGCATCGGCCGGCAGGTTGCGGGCAAAGGCGTCTTCGGCATAGCCAGAGACGAAGATGAACTTCATGTCGGGGTAGATCTTCCTCAGTTCGCGCAGCAGCGTTGGTCCGTCCATCTCCGGCATGACGACGTCGGAGACCACGACGTCGACCTTGCCTTCGAGCTCCTCGAGGATTTCGAGCGCCTCGACACCGGAGCCAGCCTCGTGGACAGTATAACCGCGCGTTTCCAGCATGCGCTTGCCGCCGCGGCGCACCGCCTCCTCGTCCTCGACGAGGAGAACTACAGCGGACTTGCCGGTAAGGTCTGTCGGCTCAATGGGCGGCAGTGGCGCAAGGCTCTGGCCCATCGGCGGCGCGTCTGCTCCGGAGGCCGCATCGCTTTCCATGCCGGGCACGATCTCGATGACGTGGCGCGGTAAGAAGACGCGGAAGGTCGTGCCCTTGCCCACTTCGGATTCTGGCTGGATGTAGCCGCCCGACTGCTTGACGATGCCATAGACCATGGCAAGGCCGAGGCCGGTGCCCTTGCCAACGTCCTTGGTGGTGAAGAAGGGCTCGAAGATCTTGTCCATGATCTCAGGCGCGATGCCCGTGCCCGTGTCGCTAACCTCCACCAGAACCATGTCCTCGTGCGGCAGATAGGCATAGTTGAAGGACGGCACTTCGGAGGCCTGCAGATTGCGCGTCCTCAGCGTCAGCTTGCCACCATCGGGCATGGCGTCGCGGGCATTGACGCAGAGATTGATCATCACCTGCTCGAACTGCGACAGGTCTGTTTTCACCGGCCAGAGATCGCGGCCATATTCGACGTCGAGCTTGACGCGGGTTCCGGACAACAGGCGCTCGACAAGCATGCGCAGGTCGCCGATGACGTCGGTCAGGTTCAAGACCGTCGGCCGCATTGTCTGCTTGCGCGAGAATGCCAGCAATTGGCGGACAAGAACCGCGGCTCGATTGGCATTGCGCTTGATCTCCATCAGATCGGCAAAGCTTGGGTCTGCCGGTCGTGCCTGCAGCAGCAGATGGTCGGAAGATAGCAGAATCGCCGTCAGCACATTGTTGAAATCGTGCGCGATGCCGCCGGCAAGCGTCCCGACAGCATTCATCTTCTGCGTCTGGGCCATCTGTGCCTCGAGCGCCTTCTGCTCGGTCACCTCGACGGCGTAGACGATTGCTGCCTCTTCGGGCGCCTCGTCGCTCTGCTCGATGACGGCATTGATGTAGAAGCGGAAATGCCGCGTCTCATCATTGGGATTGCGCGAATCGATCGACGGAATGTCACCTTGCCGATCCTTAGCGGCGGCAAAGGCCTGGGCGAGCTTGGGTCTCTCGCCTTCGCTGAAGATCGTCTCAAGCGTCGCGCCCCGCTCGATATCGTCGCGGGAAACGACATTGGAAAAGAGCTTCAGGAACGGCGCATTGGTGCGCAATATCCGTCCCTTTCCATCGACGGAGGCGATCGCCATCGGCGTATTGTTGAAGAAGCGCGTGAACCGCATCGCGGCGACCGAGGCGGACTGGTCGCTGTCGTCATCCTTCTGCCGGCCAAGCACGATCGTCCGGCTTTCGCCCGGCGCGCCATCACGCATCGAAGTGACGCTATGGACGAGCCGCACCGGCAGGCTCTGCCCGTTCGCCCGCTTCAGGTCGAGATCAAGCGTGACCGTCTTCTTGAAGCCAGGCTCGGCCTGCACCGACTGGATCAATGCCAGCCCCTCGCCGGCAACGAGATCGCCGATCGCGATCGAGCCGGGACTGAACTTGGTAAGATCGAGGCCGAGCCATTCGGCAAGCGTCGCATTGAGATAGAATATCTCTCCCTTGCGGCCCGCGGAAAAGAAGCCGGCGGGCGCATGGTCGAGATAGTCGATTGCGTTTTGCAATTCCTTGAAGAAGCGCTCCTGGTCGTCGCGCTCCGAGGTGATGTCGGTGATCTGCCAGACATGCAGCGCCTTGCCGCCCTTTTCGTCTGGGAGCACCCGCGCTTTCAGCCGGTACCAATGGGCGCCGGAGCCGCTGCTTCCGATCGGACCGAGCGGCTTCAACAAGCGAAATTCCTCCCGCCCCTCCTTGCCTTCCCGAAGCCCGTTGGAAAGCCGGTAGAGAGCCTCGTTGGACTCGCGGTTGCGCGACAACAGCGTTTCGAGCGATTGCACATCCGTCGTCTTCTTGGCGCCCGTCAGGTCGCCATAGGCAGCGTTGGCATAGACGATGCGGCCCTTCTCGTCGGTGATGAGGGTGCCGTCAGGATGGCTATTGAGGAAGGAGCGCGCCAGACTGTCGGATTGCGTCTGCGGCATAACCTCGACGAAGCCGATCACCGACGAGACCAGGAAGAAGATGCCGACCATCGCAAGGATGCCGAGCGCGCCCAGCACCATCTCGTTGTCGAGCGAATTCTTGAATATGACGAACGCAGCCGCAGCCGCGATCAACACCAGCGCCAGCAGGATGATGCGCAGAACAGTGCCCGAACGTACCCCGCGATCCACCAGCGGTACGCTATACTCGTCGGACTGACGCTGCTTCGTCATGGACCCCTCACCTCTGCCCGGTTCCGCGTCCCGGCAATGGTCTTGACGGATCCCCAGAATCGGGACTTCGAATCCTTACTTAGCAATTTGCAGTACCGGCAAAAAGCACCGCGTGACCAGAAAGGCTTGAATTCACAAGGAACTGTGCCAGCTTGGTCAGATATACCTCTAAACATGGCGGGCTTGTGCCAAATTCGGCATTCGCAGGTCATATGCAGCCTGTCTATCTTGTCTGGTCGCCAGCGACCTGTTCATATAGTCGCTGTTATATTAGTGCAGTGGTGGGGGTAACGCAGCCGTCGTTGAGGCTGCCGTCGTCGATGGTCGGAAAAACGGAGTATCGCGGAATGTTGGACGAAATCATCGGGGCCTATGGCAGTCGTTTCTTTATCGCGGCCGGTGGCGTGGGGGTTGCACTTCTAGTGCTGATCGGCATCCTGTGGCTTCTGCGCAATCGCGCTCCCTCTCCCTTCGTGCGCGGAGGAAGGAACCGGCAGCCCAGATTGCAGGTGCTGGATGCCGCAGCGGTCGATGCTCGCCGCCGGTTGGTACTGGTTCGCCGCGACGGCGTCGAACATCTGATCATGATTGGCGGCCCAACCGACATCGTCATCGAATCCGGCATTTCCGCAGCGAAAATCGCCCTTGCGCCAAATGCGTCCTTCGAGACGCTGGTTGAAAACGAAGCCACATCCCCACCTGCGCGCCTTGAACCGCCTCGCGCCATCGAACCGGAGGCTCCCGCAGAGGAGACGGCGGCTCCGCCAGAGCCCGCGCCACCGGCAGCTTCCTCAGCGCCCGCTGCTCCCGTCGAGATCGCGCGGCCGAAGCCGACTGTCGTGCAATTGCCGCCACAACCGGCAGTTCGGCCGGTGGAACCACCCGCTCCCGATGTCGCGGTTCCTGAGCCGCTTCGTCTAAACGAACCAGTGGTTGAAGCGCACCCTGCGCGCGCCGAAAGTCCGCCCGACGAAAAGCCCGTGCCGGTAGTCGAAGTCCGAGCTCCGCCGGCGCAAATCGTTGCCGAACCTACTCCGGTGATCAAACTTTCCAGCCCGCATCCCGTCGTCATCGAACCGCAACTGCCGGAAAAGCCGGCTGAACCAGTAGTCGCGGCCGAAAAGGCACATGCGCCGCCAATTCCGGCCTTCGAACCCCGGCCGCGCCCTGAGCATGTGGCTGCCTTCGAACCGGTCCGCCGCCCGCCTCCGCTTCCTGTGGAAGCGCCGCTGCCACCTCAGCCAACGCCAATCATGCATGATCGTCGGCCGGAACCGACAGTTTTCCAACGCAATGAAGAGGCTGAAGCCGCTGACATTCTCGATGCCGCCCGCCATCGTGTGCTCACACCTGAGCAGCCGCAGGCACAGCGCGAGCCACAGATGTCCTCGCCAGCGCAAAGCATGCCGGTCGTTGCCGGCGGTGTTCCCGTCGCACCGCAAGATGCCAACGCCGGACGAGCCCCGACCCAGGCCCCTGAGGTATCGATAGATGCAGCGCCCCAGACTGCTATGGAAGGCGGCCGCCCTCGCGACCTCGGAATCGACTTTGAAAGCATTCTGGAGGCGGAGATGTCGAGCAACCTCAGTGCCCAGCGCATCGTTCCCAACCCGCTCGTTCCCCCTGCGCCAAGCGTCGCCCAGCCTGTAGCCGGCCAGCGACGCGATCCCGAGATGACGCCCGCGGTGGGTACGGACAGCAACTTGCAGCGCGAAGTCGCGCGCATCTTCGGAGAGATGAGCGTCAACCGCGACAAATAGCTTGCAGCAGACGCAGCCTCGCGAGCGCTCTAAAGCAAGTCATAAACCTCTACCAGAGGTGGACACTTGGGGCGCTACGAGGCGAAGGCCTCTCCTGAGAAGGCAAAAAAGCGGCCTCGTGGGCCGCCTCTTTCGTTCGCCGTGATCACATCGATCAGATCTGAGCGCCACGCGCCTTGGTCGTGACGTCGAATGCCCGTTGCGTGGCGGCATCACGATCGTAGACATCGTCGAAATATTGGACGACGCCGTCCTTGTTCGGCCATGCTGTGAAGTAGGCGATGTAGACCGGAACCTTCTGCGGCACCGGCACGGCCTTGTTCTCGCCCTTGGCAATCTGCTTGGCGACTTCGGCAACCGATGTGTTCAGGACGGCAGCAGCCATGGCGCGCGGATCGGCCAGGCGAACGCAGCCGTGGCTGAGCGCGCGCATGTCCTTCTTGAAGAAGCTCTTCGACGGGGTGTCATGCATGTAGATCGCATGCGAATTCGGGAACAGAATCTTCAGTTCGCCAAGCGCATTGTCGCTGCTCGGCGGCTGGCGGACGGCGATCGACTTGGTCGAGCCGTACCAGTCGACGCTGGACGACGGAACGGCGTGTCCGTTGACTTCCACCTGATAGCCGGTGCGGTCGAGATAGTTCGGATCGGCGCGCAACTTCGGCAGCATCTCGTTGATGATGATCGACTGCGGAACGCCCCAGAACGGATTGAATTCAACGGTCTGGATCTGGTCTTCGAAGAAGAAGGTCTGATGCGCCTTGCCGCCGACAACGACGCGCATCGACAGCTCTTCCTTGTCGTTGTTATGGTAGTAGACCATGAAGGCTGGTTGGTTGATGAAGACATAGCGCGGGCCAAGCTCAGCTGGCAGCCAGCGCAACTGCTCCATGGCGATGTTGAGTTTCTGGACCTTGGCATCGCTGTTTTCGCCGACCATCGCCCGCACGGTCGATTGCCCGATGACGCCGTCTGCCGTCAGGCCCTTCTCCTTCTGGAAGCCTTCGACCAGCGAGACCAGATCAGGTGTATATTCCGGCGTCTGCTGATAGGAGGCGAGAATGGCGGCATGATCCTTCTTCAGCGCTTCGGAACCGCGCTGCTGGATGCCCTTGATGATATTGGCGATCTGCGGCGAACTATCGCCCGGCTTGATGATGCCGCTAAGCGTGATCGCCAGGTGGCTGCCGTCGTTGCCGCTCTCAGCCTTCAACTTGGCAAGCTCAGCCTTCAAGGCGAGGAATTCCGGGTTGGAAGGCGAGCGGCTGCCCAGATAGGCCGCAACGTCGGGGCTGGCCTTGATGAGCTTCAACACCACGTCCAGCTTGACGTCCTTGCGCTTGAAATCGTGATAGCCGGAAATCCTGTTGGGATCGAGCCGGCCGCGGATCGTATCCTGCACATAGGCCAGGACCTTGGCAGACAGCGAAAGCTCAAATTGTGTCAGGGCGTGGTCGCGATCCGCAGGATTGACGCTGCTATTATCGATTGCCGGAAGCCGCAAGGCATAGTCGGCCGGGTCGAGACCGACGGAACCGGCGTCGGCGAGCACGGCCAAAGCCGCCTTGGCGCTGTCGTTGACGCCGCTATCGGACACCCACAGCAGCGGCTGGCTGCCGTCGCCATAATAGGTCTCCAGCGCCTTGGCGACATCGTTGGTCGCCATCACCTTGGCTTCGTTGAGAGACCGGCGCTGCGCCATTGAAGGGTTGACCGACACAGGGGCTGTCGAGGCGTCTGCAACCGCGCCGGTCACAACGGGGTCGGCAAACTTTGCGGCCGCGACCAGCCGCATCGGGTCCGCCTTGTAGGTATAATAACGCGGCGCATCGACCGTCGGCAGCGGATCTTTCGGCGACTGGGGGCCACTCTGCATCGGGGCAATCGGCAGATTGGGGTTGATCATGGTATCCTGCTGCGCGCGTCCCTTGCCGCCGCGGATGAAATCCATGAACGTCATCGCGTTCGCGCTCGTCGCGCCCACGGCTGACAGGCTGCAGGAGATAGCAAGTACGGATACTGCTGCTTTCGTCAAAAATGCCATTCTCAAATCAGTCCCCGTATTCATCCGGTAGCTTCGTGCAGGTGAATCGATTTCAAAATCAATTGGCACAAGAGTAGATCATCGCTCACCCAATTAAAAGAAAACGGCATGGCCCTGCCGGTAGTTCCGCACCTCAACTTTACGTGAGAAAGGCGCGCCGTTACTCGCCGCATAGCTCACACAAAATTATGAAATTATTGGTTAATTTTTTACTCTATTTTGTGCGGTGTTTTGAAGACGGCGACCGGCGCCAAAATTAATATCTTCGCGCCGTGTCATAAAAGGCACGGCTCTGAAACCCACCGAAAAATCATCGTTGCCGAACGTGAAAGACAGCTTTCCAGGTTTTATTGAGCGTCGATCCGACCTATATAACGCCCCAACTCGCGTTAAGAGATCGTCACCATTCGCAGCATCAGGAAAGAGCCATTCCATGACCTCGACCCGCACGGAAACCGACACTTTTGGCCCGATCGAAGTGGCAAGCGACCGATACTGGGGTGCTCAGGCCGAGCGTTCGCTCGGCAACTTCAAGATCGGTTGGGAAAAGCAGCCGCTATCGATCGTCCGCGCGCTCGGCATCGTCAAACAGGCGGCTGCCCGCGCCAATGTCGAACTCGGCCATCTCGATCCCGAACTCGGAAAGGTGATCGCAGCAGCGGCTCAGGAAGTCATCGACGGCAAGCTCAACGACCACTTCCCCCTCGTGGTCTGGCAGACTGGATCGGGCACCCAATCGAACATGAATGCCAATGAGGTCATCTCGAACCGGGCGATCGAAATGCTCGGCGGCGTCATGGGATCGAAGAAGCCGGTGCATCCAAACGATCACGTCAACATGAGCCAGTCGTCGAACGACACCTACCCCACCGCGATGCACATCGCCTGCGCCGAACAGATTGTCCATCACCTCCTACCCGCCCTGAGGCATCTGCACGGCGCGCTAGAGGTGAAGGTCAGGGCCTTCGCCCACATCATCAAGATCGGCCGCACCCATACCCAGGATGCAACACCTTTAACGCTCGGCCAGGAATTTTCCGGTTACGCGGCGCAGGTCGCCTCGGCGATCAAGCGTATCGAGCTTACCCTGCCGGGGCTCTACGAACTTGCCCAGGGCGGCACAGCCGTCGGCACCGGCCTCAATGCACCGATCGGTTTTGCCGAGAAGGTCGCCGATGAAATTGCAGGGATTACCGGCCTGCCCTTCGTCACCGCGCCAAACAAGTTCGAGGCACTGGCGGCTCACGACGCGATGGTCTTTAGCCACGGTGCGATCAACGCCGCTGCCACCGGCCTCTTCAAGATTGCCAACGACATCCGTCTGCTCGGCTCCGGGCCACGCGCCGGGCTTGGGGAACTCTCGCTGCCGGAAAACGAACCGGGATCGTCGATCATGCCGGGCAAGGTCAACCCGACCCAATGCGAGGCGATGACGCAGGTTTGCGCCCACGTCTTCGGCAGCAATGCCGCCATTACCTTTGCCGGCAGCCAGGGCCATTTCGAGCTCAACGTTTACAATCCGATGATGGCTTATAATTTCCTGCAGTCGGTACAACTCTTGGGCGACGCCGCCGTCTCCTTCACCGACAATTGCGTCGTCGGCATCGAGGCGCGCGAGGATAATATCAAGGCCGGTCTCGAGCGCTCGTTGATGCTCGTGACGGCGCTTGCGCCGAAGATCGGCTACGACAACGCGGCCAAGATCGCCAAGACCGCACATAAGAACGGCACGACGCTGAAGGAGGAGGCTCTCGCCAGCGGCCTGGTCACCCCGCAGGAATACGACGCGATCGTCCGCCCGGAGACGATGATCGGGCCGAAATGAGATGATGGTGGCCAGGCGAGATGCCACTGAGGCATTGCGCGCCCTCGCCCCGAGCCAGGATGACCTTGTCCCGGGGGCAACAATCGCGCTGAGATAGAAGCAGCACACAGAGACAATTGCATTTGGATAGTCCTCCCATTAGACCGGGCGGGATTTCCTTTGCCTTTCCGAAAGGTCACACCATGGCTGACGATCTCTTCCCCCTTGGCGTGGACGCCACTCCCTACCGCAAGATCTCGAGCGACCATGTCTCGGTCGATAATTTCAAGGGGCAGGATGTGCTGACCGTCGAACCAGAGGGCATCCGGCTTCTTGCCGAAACTGCCTTCGCCGACATCAACCATCTCCTGCGCCCCGGTCACCTGAAACAGCTTGCCTCGATCCTCGAAGACCCCGAGGCGACGGAGAACGACCGCTTCGTCGCCTATGATCTACTGAAGAATGCCAACATCGCTGCCGGCGGCGTCTTGCCGATGTGCCAGGACACCGGCACGGCGATCATTATGGGCAAGAAGGGCCGTCGCATCTGGACCGAAGGCGGCGACTATGCAGCGCTCGCCGCCGGCGTCATGGATGCCTATGAGAAGAAGAACCTGCGCTACTCCCAGCTGGCGCCGATCAGGATGTTCGAGGAGAAGAACACGAAAAACAACCTCCCCGCCCAGATCGATATCTATGAGGAAGGCACCGACGCCTATGAATTCCTCTTTGTTGCCAAGGGCGGCGGATCGGCCAACAAGACTTTCCTCTACCAGGGCACGCCATCGCTTCTGACCCATGACCGTATGGTCGATTTCCTCAAGGAAAAGATCCTGACGCTCGGCACTGCGGCCTGTCCCCCCTATCATCTGGCGATCGTCATCGGCGGAACCTCGGCCGAGATGAACCTGAAAACCGTGAAGCTCGCCTCGGCGCGCTATCTCGACTGTCTTCCCACGCAAGGCTCCGAAAGCGGGCATGCCTTCCGGGATATCGAGATGGAAAAGGAGATCCACAAGCTGACGCAGCAGATGGGCGTCGGCGCGCAATTCGGCGGCAAGTATTTCTGTCACGACGTCCGCGTTATCCGCCTGCCGCGCCATGGCGCATCGCTGCCGATCGGTCTTGGCGTTTCCTGTTCGGCCGATCGGCAAGCCAAGGGAAAGATCACGCGCGACGGTATCTTTGTCGAACAGCTCGAGACCGATCCGTCGAAATACATGCCTGACATCGACGAGGAGAAGCTGTCGGAATCGATGGTCCGCATCGATCTCAACCGGCCGATGGCAGAAATCCTTGCCGAGCTTTCCAGGCATCCGGTCAAGACGCGGCTGTCGCTGACTGGCACCATCATCGTCGCCCGCGATCTGGCGCACGCCAAAATCCGCGAGCGGTTGGAAAGTGGTGAGGGAATGCCGGACTATCTGAAGAACCATCCAGTCTACTACGCCGGTCCGGCCAAGACCCCGGTCGGCTATGCCTCAGGCTCCTTCGGTCCGACAACTGCCGGGCGCATGGACAGCTACGTCGATCAGTTCCAGTCATTCGGCGGCTCAATGGTGATGTTGGCCAAGGGAAACCGGTCACGCGCGGTCAGGGAAGCCTGCAAGAAGCACGGCGGCTTCTACCTCGGCTCGATCGGCGGACCGGCCGCTCGCCTGGCGCAGGACTGCATCCGGAAAGTCGAGGTGCTGGAATATCCGGAACTTGGCATGGAGGCCGTCTGGAAGATCGAGGTCGAAGATTTCCCCGCCTTCGTCGTCATCGACGACAAGGGCAATGACTTCTTCCAGGAACTCAATCTCGGCTGAGTGAAACAAAAGAGGCGTCTCCGCGGCGCCTCTTCCTATGTTCAAAAGTTACTTTCATCAGTTGCTTTATTAAGCGAATTAGCAAGTAATGGCAAAAATCATACGTTTCGCGTGATCTTTGATACTCGCCGTCTTAATCTTTTCAAAAGAATTTTAAGCTAACAAAAATAAGGACAATTTGAACTATTTCAGGAGTTCGCCGATGAGCACGGTGCTAGCGCCCAAAGCGCAACTTCCCGACGTCGCGGGACAGGTCACCTTCGCCATGCGCTCAATGGGCGTCGCGCCGATACCCCGCAACTACGAACTCTTCTACGAAGCCTATATCGGATCCAACCCGGCATTGACCCGCGAGCTCGCAGCGCTTGGCAGCAACGCCACGCAAGAAGAGCTCGACAAGATCGGCGCGCAATATTCTTCACACAATGCCGGCGTGGTATTCGACCATGCGCATTCGCGAATTATTTCGGAACTCGATTCCGTGCTTCGCGTGCTGAAGCAGGAGCAGTCCTCGCTTGCGAGCTACAACAAGCTGCTCGGCGAAACGGTCAACCGCATCAACTCCAAGACCACGACCAGCACCGAACTCCTCAGCAGCGCAATAGACATTCTGAGCGAAGCGACCGGCTTCACCATGGCGCACGGCGAAAAGACGGTCGAAAACGTCGCACAGCGCTCGCAGGAAATGGACCTGGTTCGCAAGGAACTGGACGAATACAAGCGGATTGCCAACACGGACTCACTGACCCGGCTATCCAACCGCCGCGCCTTCGACGACCGCCTTGCCAACGTCTTCGACAATCCCATGACCAAGCCTGTGACCGCGCTGGTACTGGCCGACATCGATCATTTCAAGAAGATCAACGATACCTACGGCCACCCGGTCGGCGACAAGATCCTGGCGACGGTCGCCTCGGTCATCCGCTCCAACGTTCGGCGCGACGTGTTCGTTGCCCGCACCGGCGGCGAGGAATTCGCCCTTATCATCGAGGGCAATACCACCGACGAGGTGACAGCCATCTGCGAGCGCATCCGCCGCACGCTTGAAGCAACGCCGTTCAAGAATTCCCGCACCCGCATCGACTACGGTCCGGTGACGATCTCGCTCGGCATTTGCATGGGCTCGGAAGCCGCCGATCCGGGCGAACTCTACAGTAATGCCGATACCGCGCTCTATATCGCCAAGAATTCCGGGCGCAACTGCTCTTCCCTCTATCAACAGGGAATGCAGAGAGATTTCAGCAAGAGCTGGTTGATTTATAAGGGTTGATCGCGGACGGCGCATAGTCGGTTTGCCTACTTCATCCGACGAATTGAGAGGTAGTTGGCCCCTCCTTTAGCAAGCATTGATTGCGGCAGGCCATTTAAGGCTTGAACGCTGCTTCGTTCGATCGCCCGCATTGATTGCTATTTCAAAGGTTCCCTACGGTCGGATTGTCAGGTGCTTCGGCCCAACTGGAACGCCAACTGTGTCGAGTTATGCCCGCGACCTATTGAGACCATCCTTCAATGCCGTCCACAATGAAGCCGCACCGTTGCACGCGATCACGGAACGGCTGCGATCTTTCGCCATTTGAAAGGCGCTTTACCGGTGCTTTCTCCTCCCATGAAAAGGCATTCTCCAAGGCGCAGAGCCGGGGCTTGCAGGATATGACCACGAGGACGTCGCCGATGTCGCGCTCGCCCAGATGTCCCGCGTTGCTCCCTGGGATTATCCGGTCCTTTTCTGGCTGCGCCCTCTCCTTGGCGAGATCGATGGCCTGATTGATGCGGGAGGCCACGTCGGCACCAAATGTCGCGCCTGATGCAATATCTCGATATGCCGCTCTCCGCTCTGCTGCGGCGGATGCAGAAACTGCCGACCCATCTCATTCTCTACAAGGTTGCGGTTAGAGACGGCGAAACCGTGGTCACTCTCGAGCGCATCGGCAAGTCCCACCTGTCCTATCAGATCCGCGCCGAAGGAGCGTTTATCGGGGATGTGCAGGCCTTGGACTACAGCATGGTCGATCGCTGGACGATCCCCCCGCTGTCCCACATCATCGAGACGCACCGGAAAAGGAGCAAGCACCGGCGCCGGCTTCTACTTCCGCCTTGGCTGAGAGGGTGGCTTGGCGGGCACCTGGCGCCCCCATTCGTTTCGCTTCCGTCGTATCAGCGCGGCTTTTCCGAGACATCGCGGCTCATGCGGTTCTCCTTCAGTTCCGCCTCGTAGGCAGCCAGAAGCGACGCAGCATTCTCGCCGAGCTCGCGCAGATAGGTCCAGGTGAAAATTCCTGTATCATGCATGTCGTCAAACCCGACGCGCACCGCGTAATTCCCCGTCGGCGTCATCGAAATGATCGCGACATTGCGCTTGCCGGGAACGGTGACCTTCTGGCCCGGCCCGTGGCCCTGCACCTCGGCCGAAGGCGAAAGGACGCGCATCAGCTCGGCGGAGATATCGAAGTTTGCCCCGTCATTGAAGGTCACCTGCAGATGCTGCCGGTCCTTCGATACCCGCAATTCGGTCGGCCACACATCGCCCATCAATTTCCCCACCTTTGTATCAGCCACAATCCGAAAGCCCAGAAACGGCTCTCGAGGATCATGGCAAATCACGACCTGGAGCAAAACGATACCTCATCCAGGTCTAGCACCCGCAGGAGTAGGCTGCCGATCTTTTGCATGCAAGTGTCTTTTACCGCTGTTTCCCTTGACGCAACAATCGCCTATGCACACATTCATAGGAATGCGGAGATTTTTGTGAATAGCATCGTAGGTTCCATCGGCAACGCCTCGCCCCTCATCGCGAATGCGTCCCCCATGATCGACCCGTTCGGCCGGGCTGTCACCTACTTGCGCGTTTCCGTGACCGACCGTTGCGATTTCCGCTGCACCTATTGCATGGCGGAAAATATGACCTTCCTGCCGAAAAAGGACCTGTTGACGCTCGAAGAGCTCAATCGTCTCTGTTCAGCCTTCATCGCCAAGGGTGTCCGCAGGATACGCCTGACCGGCGGCGAGCCGCTCGTGCGCAAGAACATCATGTTCCTGGTGCGCGAGCTTGGGCGCCACGTCATGGCCGGCACGCTGGACGAGCTGACCATTACCACTAACGGCTCGCAGCTCGCCCGCCACGCGCAGGAACTTTACGATTGCGGTGTTCGCCGCATCAACGTCTCGCTCGACACCCTTGACGCCGACAAGTTCCACGCAATCACCCGCTGGGGCGACATGTCGAAAGTCATGGAAGGCATCGAAGCTGCGCAGAAGGCTGGATTGAAGGTCAAGCTCAACACCGTGGCTCTCAAGGACTTCAACGAGGCCGAGATGCCGGAAATCCTAAGGTTCGCCCATGGCCGCGGCATGGACCTCACCGTCATCGAGACCATGCCGATGGGCGAGATCGACGAGGACCGCACCGACCAATATCTGCCGCTGTCGAAATTGCGCGCCGATCTGGAAAAGCAGTTCACGCTCACAGAGAGCACCTACGCGACCGGCGGACCGGCAAGATACGTGACCGTCGCCGAGACCGGCGGCAGGCTCGGCTTCATCACCCCGTTGACCCATAATTTCTGCGAGAGCTGCAATCGCGTGCGCGTCACCTGCACCGGCACGCTCTATATGTGCCTCGGCCAGAACGACGCCGCCGACTTGCGCTCGACGCTGCGCGCCTCCGAAGACAACGCCCTTGTCAACGCAGCGATCGACGAAGCCATCACCCGCAAGCCTAGGGGGCACGACTTCATCATCGACCGCACCCATAATCGCCCCGCCGTCGCCCGCCACATGAGCGTCACCGGCGGGTGACTTGGGGCGGAGGGATAGCCTGAACTGGCGAAAACTATCTTGCGAAACGTTTGCCGATCGGGATAGGGGGGAGCCTAGTGGCTCCGCCCCTCCCACACCACCCGGCATGCGAGGCGAGATCTCCCTAGATAAGAACGCACTCCTTCCCTGCACGACCGCCGGATTTACGCTGCCGCCCCTTGGTCACAAGAGCTTTCGCGGTTCGTTGCCCGCTCGCCCTGGTCGGCATCGCCTCAGATCCGGTTCTTGTCCATCGGCCCGCAGGTTCGATCGACGCTTCCTCCGCACGGTCGGTCACCCTTCCGCAGTTGCGCTTCACTTCACTTGCCATGACCAGCTTACGGTGGGACTTGTACCCACAACAGCGCACACATGGTGGGCGCACATTGAAAAGGCCGGGCGAAAACCCGGCCTTTGTTAGTTGCAGCAACAGCCTGAGACGATCAAGCAGCCCTGTAATCGTAGCCCCGATAATCCGCGTCGCTCTCGCCATCGCCCGTGCGGAAACGATCGATCTTCTCGGCAAGCAGGTCGACGCGCTGGCGCAGGCCGTGGATCTCGGCGTTGCTTTCCTCGACCATCGCAGCATTCTTCTGCGTGATCAGCTCGACCTGGTTGACGGCATGGGTGACTTCGGCGATGCCGGTCGACTGTTCTGCGGTTGCGGCCGATATCTCGGAGACGAGCTTCTGGACGCCGGTGACGTGGTTGATGATCTGGCTCAGCGCCGAGCCTGTCTGTTCGACAAGCAGCACACCGTTGCGGACCTGGGCCGAGCTTGCCGAAATCAGCCCCTTGATCTCCTTTGCTGCATTGGCGCAGCGCTGCGCCAGTTCGCGGACTTCCTGGGCGACAACGGCAAATCCGCGACCAGCCTCGCCTGCCCGCGCCGCCTCGACACCGGCGTTGAGAGCCAAAAGATTGGTCTGGAAGGCAATCTCGTCGATGACGCTGATGATGTTGCTGATCTTCTCCGAGGAACGATTGATTTCGCTCATCGCGCCGACCGCCTTGGCGACAACGTCGCCAGACTGCGTCGCGTAAGCCTGGGTCTCGTTGACGGTGACTGCGGTCTGTTTGGCGCGTTCGGCCGTCGAGCCCACGACGGAACTCAAATGCCGGAGCGCGCGTGAGCTTTGTTCCAGTGCTGCCGCCTGCTGTTCGGTGCGGCGTGCGAGATCATCGGCGGAGCTTGCAAGGTTCCCCGTGCCGCCCTTGATCTCCTCAGCCGTGGTGCGCACGTCGGCCAACGTCTCTCTCAGCGCCTGGATCGCGTGATTATAGGTGAAGGCCATGTCGATGAAGTCGGCCGACAGATCCTCGCGCATCTCGTCCTCGAGATTGCCCTCGGCAAGCTTGCTCAAGACATCCGCAAGTGCTGTCAGCGCCTGCTTCTGCTCGGATTCAATCCGCGCGCGCTCGGCGCCGCGACGCTCCGCATCCTCTGCCGACACGGCACGCGCCGTTTCCGCCTCACGCTCCAGCCGGACATTTTCAACTGCGGCATCCCGGAAGACGCTGACCGAGCGGACCATATCGCCGATCTCGTCGCGCCGGTTGCGCCCGTCGATCGCGACCTCCAGATCACCGCTCGCTAGCCTCGTCATGATTTCCGTTACGCGCTTCAGCGGCGCACGAAGCGCCTCGACGAGCATCAGCCCACCGGCAATCGCCAGCAGCGTCCCGAGGATCATCACGAAGACGGAGACATTTGCCGAACGGGTGCTGTCTTCCTTGCCGATTTCCTGCGCCTGGGCAACGAAGGTGCGCAGCGATGCCATGGCGTCGGCGAGCAGGGCATTGGATTCAACACGCGTCTTCTTCCAGTCCGCAGCCGATTGCATCATGTCAGCGGAAGCCTTTTCGAGGCCGACGCTGAGTGGTTGGTTATGAGGAGCGAAGTCGCGCATTGTGCTGTTCGTCTGGCCGAGCGCGGTGATCTTGGTGCCTGCATCCATCAGATCCTTGAGATCGGCAAGCACGGTGGCGCGCGAAGCATCGTCGCGCAGGTTGACCATGCGGCTCTCATGCAACTGGAGGCGATCGATCAGCCGCAGGGCCTGATCGACATATCCGAGCAGCTCCTTCTGACCATCGATGATCTTGTCGAGGCTGACGAAGCGATCAGCCGCCATATCGCTGTTCTTGGTCGCCTGCAGCGACATGTCGCCTTCACTCTTTACGAATGCCTGCAGCAGCGGTCCGAAATTCTGCACCTTCTGATCGGCGCTGTCGCTGCTTTTCAGGATCGCATCGAATTTGTTAGCAGCATCGGCAACCCCGGCAAGCAGCGGAGCACCGCGCTTGGAGACGAGAGCTTGGGAAACGGTCAGCTGCTTCAAAATCGCATCGAGATAGAGCCGCGCATCGGTTATTTCTTCATTCGAATCGGCCGACATCTGCACCTGCACACGCAGCTTGCCCATCTTGTCGATCAGGCCCTTGAAGGCGGATGAATCGTAGAGCAGCTCCTTGGCGAATGTTTCCTTGTCGCCAAAATCCTTGCGGATGATGTCGATCTGCTTTGCCGCCGCCTGTCCGTTCGCTTCGATCCCCTGCACCGCCTTGGCAATGTTGTCGATGCTTCCGTCCTGCTTCTGCTTGAGCGCCCAGAGCGCTTTTGCCTGGGTCCGCATCTTTGCGGCAAGCGCGCCGACGGTGGCCACCTTCTGGCGCTGCTCATCGGTCGACAGCAACCCGTTCAGCCGCTGCGCGCCGTCTTCCTGCGCATCGATCTTCTCAGCCAGCGCCTTGCGCGTTTCCTCGGTCGGCGCCGTTGTGAATTCCTGGAGTGCTGCCTGCAGATTTTCGAAGTCGCTGATGTTGCCGATCGTCGCCCGCGTCACGGTCATGTGCCCGTTGAGGATGTTGGCGGTGTGGTAGCCAAGCAGGCCGACACCGGCGATGAGGACGACCAATGGAACAACAAAGATCAGGACCTTCGTAACGATACGACGACCTTGCAACAGACGATCGATGGAAAACATGCCGCGCCCCAATGGATTGGTCAAACCTGATGTCCGGCTTTGGCAGGATGCACATTCCTGTCGCGCTTCGGTCGAAGTTTTCGCGTCATGCAAAACTAAACCTAAACCTCGGGAAATAAGATTGAATAACAATTAATTTCGAGCATAAAAGCATGTAATTGCATCATAAATTTGTAGAATTCGGCCGCCTTCACCACCATAAGACGCCGCCACCCAGCGTCACTCAACCAATATTACAAGATAAAACCGAATTTGATCGCCGCGGCGACCGCGGTGTTTTCAATTCATGCCAATCCGCAGTAGATCACGACACGATAGAACTCGGGAATCTCTTCATGACATTGACGAACAACCAGCGCGGCGCGCTCTACATGGCCGTCGGCATGGCGGCTTTTTCGAGCGGGGATGCCCTGTCCAAGTCCGTTATTCCTGTCATGAACGCCGGCGAAATCATGTTGCTGCGCGGCCTGATCACCAGCGCGCTCGTCTATGTCATGGCGCGAAGGGTCGGCGCGCTTCGCTCGTGGCGCGTTATCTTGCAGCCGATGATCCTGCTGCGAGTGATCTGCGAGGCGGGAGCGGCAGTGACCTATATCACCGCGCTTGGGATGATGCCGATCGCCAATGCCTCGGCCATCCTGCAGGCGATCCCACTTGCAGTCACCCTCGGCGCGGCGCTCTTCCTCAAGGAGCCGGTCGGCTGGCGGCGCTGGTCGGCGATCGTCGTCGGCTTCATCGGCGTGCTGATCATCATCCGTCCCGGCCCGGATGGCTTCACCCAGGCGGCCCTGCTTGTCGTCGCCAGCATGTTCATCACCGCGGCCCGCGATCTGGCGACGCGTTGCGTGGATAAGGATGTCCCTTCGCTGATGATCACCGTCTGCACGGCCATATCGGTCTCGGTCATCGGCGGGCTCTGCATCCTGCCTTTCGGCGGGTGGAAGCCTGTCAGCATGACCTCATTCTCGCACATAGCGCTTGCCGGCGTCACCGTGCTCGTCGGCTATCAGTCCGTCATCCAGGCCATGCGCACCGGCGAAATCTCGGTTGTTGCGCCCTTGCGCTATCTCAGCCTGATCTTCTCGGCCCTGCTCGGCATGATCTTCTTTGCAGAAATGCCTGACGTCTGGACCGGCATCGGCTCTACCATTGTCATTGCATCGGGACTCTATACCTTCTACCGCGAGAGCCGGCGGGCTCACGCCAACAAGGTGGCGTTGGAAGCGGCAACGCGGGTCCCCGCCTGAGACGAGAAAGTGACCGTGCCCAAGGCAGACCAGAAGACGATCCCGGGCATCATCCTCGCCGGCGGCCGCTCCACCAGGATGGGAAGCAACAAGGCGCTGGCGGAGCTCGGCGGAGAAAAGCTGCTGACGCGCATCAAGGCCCGGATCGCGCCGCAAGTATCGGCCCTTGCGCTCAACGCCGATCCGGATTGGCCACTGCCGATGGGGCTGAGGCTTGTTCCGGACATTCTTTTCGACAAGGCTGGACCGCTTGCCGGCGTGCTGGCCGCATTGCGCGACGTGGCTGCAACTCACCCGCTGGCGACACATCTGGTGACGGTGCCGACCGACAGTCCGTTTTTCCCGCGAGACTTGGTCGCGCAGCTGGCGGGCTCGCTCAATGAAGCGCAGAATGTCGCCATCGCCGTGTCGCAAGGTCGCGATCATCCCGTCTTCGGCCTGTGGCCGCTGGCAATCGCCGACGACCTTGAAAGCTGGCTTCTAACGGACGAAAAGCACCGGATTCGCGATTTCCTTGCAAGACATCCGGTGAGGAAAGTCGAATTTGCGATGATCGAAACGACCCGAGGCCTGCTAGATCCATTCTTCAACATCAACACGCCGGATGACCTGGCGCAGGCCGAACAATGGCTGAAGGTACTCCCCCGATGACCGCACCAAAGATCTTTGGAATTGCCGGCTGGAAGAACTCCGGAAAGACTGGCCTTGCCGTTCGCCTCGTCACCGAGTTCACCGGCCGTGGCTACCGCATCTCCACTATCAAGCATGCGCATCATGATTTCGATATCGACAAGGTCGGCGCCGACAGCTTCCGCCATCGTGAGGCCGGTGCCCACGAGGTCGCCCTCGTCTCCGAAACCCGATATGCCATCATGCACGAGATGCGCGGCGCACCGGAGCCCTCCTTCATGGAAATCCTGGCGCGGCTCGCTCCCTGCGATCTGATATTGATCGAGGGATACAAGCGCGAGCCGATCCCGAAAATTGAGGCGCGACGGATCGCCGCTGCAAACCGCGAACCCTTGGCGCCGCACGATCCCTACATCGTGGCGATCGCCGCCGATCACGCCATCGAAGACACTGGGCTGCCGGTCTTCGACCTCGACGACACATTGGCCATCGCCGATTTCATCGCCGCAAAAGTCGGCCTTTCGCCGCCGCAAGGCTCCTAGTCATCGTCATCTTCGATATCGGGTTTGGCATCAGCATGCGTTCATTGCGCATGGACGTGACCTTAATTGGAGAGCCATCATAGGAATATAGGAATAAGTTGAGGAGGTAGTCGCCTGCCACCCGAGTTCTGTTCCCTGCGACTTGAAAAGGCCGCCGGTTTCCCGACGGCCCTTGCCATTTTTGCTCTGAACCGCGCCTAGTTACGTGATGCGACAGGGCGAACCAGCGCCGTCACGCGCCGTATCGTCACTCGCCGGTTCTGCTGTTCCGGACCATCGGTCTGCACCTTCAGGTACTGCTCGCCATATCCCTGCGATGCCAGGTTCTCCGGCGGGATGCCGTAGACGTCGGTGAGGACGTTTGCGACCGATTCGGCGCGCTTGTCCGACAGGACAAGGTTGCTCTGCGGCGTGCCGACGGCATCCGTATGGCCCTCGATCAGGAAGGTCTCCGTCGGGTCCTTCTTGATGATGTTGCCCATCGCTTCGGCGATGCCGCGCATCGTCTTTGCCTGTACCATCGGAATGTCGGCACTACCCGTGGCGAAGGTGATCGTATCGAGATCGATACGGCGCACCTTGTCGCGGATACGGGCGGAGTAGCGCACCTCGTTCAGCGAATAGATCCGCTCCACCGGCTCGACCGGCGGCTGGCGCAGGAAGTCGTAGTAGTCCCGGTTCTCGTCCTCGCTCGTATCGATGATGTACTGGTTGACGGGAATACGCAGGCGCATCGGCGGCAGATCGTCGCCCGGATCGCGGTAATAGTCGTCCTGGTTGGGCTGGTTTTCCAGCTCGGGCGAATAGAACAGCACATATTCCCGCCCGCGGGCATCGATGCGAGACCGCTGAATAATGTCGCCGTAGCGATTGCGCACGGTGACGATGCGATCACCATCGGGGCGATCGATCGTTTCCCGATAGCGATCGCGGGCCAGCTGCTCGTAGCTCGGACGTTCGCCATCGCGCGTGAAGCGCTGCGTATCATCGTGGCGGACGAAGACTTCATCGCCGAAGTTGATGATCAGGCGATTGTCCTGGTTGTTCTCGATCCGGGCACCGTCAGGTGCCGCGAAATTCGGCCGCTGATCCATGCGTTGCCCCCGCTCGCTAGTAACCGCTTCGATCTTGACGGCGGGTGCCTGGACCCCGCCCGAAGCGCGCTGCGCATCGGCATCCGAGGTCGGTGCGCGGACGTTAGCGGCTGCGGCGGGTTGAGGAGCGGCCTGGCCTGCGGGTACGGGTTGTACGGCCTGCCCCGTTGAAGCCGCGGCAGGCTGCCCGGCCTTTGTCGGTTGACCCTGGCCATTGCCCTGATGATGCCCGCGTCGAGCAGCATCCTTATCGCTGTCGAGGACGGCGGTGCCGTTCTGCACCGGCAGAATGACCGGCCCGGCTCCCGGGCTTGCAGCCGGGTTTTCGGCGATCTTCTTGCGACGCTCGAGTTCCTGCGGCGAGACCGTCTCTCCGCCTGCTGGAGCAGGCGTGGCCTGCTGGGCGGCGTTGACGGCCGGGGCAGCGCCGTTTGCGGGTGCGGTGGCAGGAGGGTTGGCGGCATTTACCGGCGCGGCAGGAACCGGAGCCTTGCCGGGAGCCTGGGCAGCATCCGGCTGCTTGGCTGGCGCTGGCTTTTCGCCCGGCGTTGCCGGCTGGCCCTCGGCCTGCGTCTTCGGCGCAGCGGGCTTTTCAGCCGCTGGAGCCGCGGCTGGCTGCTCGCCCTGCTGTTGCTTGGCAGGCTCCTTGGCCCCTTCGGCCTTCGGTGCCGGCTTCTCGGTCGCCGGAGCTGCCTGCTGTTCGGCGGGCTGCTTCTGCGCCGGCTTTTCAGCCGGCTGTGCGGGGGCTGCCGGAGCGGCTGGGACAACGGCTGCAGGCGCTGCGGGCTCGGCCGTCTGGTCCTGCGGCTTGTGATGTTTCTTCGGCTGGCCTTCGGGCTGCGTCGGAGCGGCTGGTTCGGCAGCAGGAGCAGCCGGTTGCTCGGCAGCGGCGGCCTTCGGCTTTGGAGCGGCCTCTGGAGCCGGTGCCGGCGCGGCTGCCGGTGCCTGTTCGGCCGCTTTCTCATGCTTCTTGGGCTTGGCTTCCGGAGCCGGTTCTGCGGGTGCGGCCTGGGGCGCTGCGGCCGCCTTCGGTTTCGGTGCGGCTTCAGGCTGCGCGGCGGGAGCCTCGACAGCAGCCTTGGGCTTCGGGGCAGCCTGAGGTTCGGCGGCAGGCGCAGGCTTCGGAGCTTCTTGCTTCGGCGCCTCTGCCTTCGGGGCCTCTACCTTGGGAGCTTCCTGCTTGGGAGGCTTCGGAGCTTGGGGCTCGGCAGCAGGCGCGTGCTTCTCGGGTTTCGGTTCCGGTTGGGCCTGACCCTCCTCGGCCTTCTTTTTCTTGAGGAGTTCCTGTTCGACCTGGGCGGGATCCGGCGCTGCCTGCTGGGCAACCTCAATGGAGCCGGCATCACCGGCCTGTCCGGCGTTGACGGTGCTTACGCTGCCCTGTTGATAGAGGGCCGCATTGGCAGGTTGGAGCATCAATGATAGCGATAGCAGGGGAAAGGCTGCGCTGGCGAACAATCTGGATCTGTTACCCATGGGTCTCCTCATTGAATTCTTTTTCCATCACGTCGCGAATCCGGACGGCACCGGGGTATCGCGGCAGAACGGGGCCAATTTGCGTTCGAGCCTGGGCAATTACGCGTCAGGCTCGCCTTTGTTCCCAAGGTCTTAGGAAACTTGGAATTAACCCGCTATGAACGCTCCGACAGGGTTGCGTTCAGCTTGCGGACACCAGCCGCGATTTGCGCCCCGAATTTGTGCCCCAAATTGTGCATCGCATCATCGCTTCGTAATTCCAGTTGCAATTTCCTTGAAAAGAGCAAAATTATCGGAGCCGGGGCGAGCCAAGAGCAGTCCCGCACAGCCGCGCACGGAAAACAACAACACCGCGCGGTACCAACAGAGAGGACCCACATGCGTAACTCCACCCGTTTCTTCGCCGCTGCCTCACTCGCCGCAATGTCTCTATTGTCAGGCGTCGCCATGGCTGCCGGTGACACATTGGTCATCGGCACCGATGCCACCTATCCGCCCTTCGAATCGCTCGACGCCGCCGGCAAGTTCCAAGGCTTCGACATCGATATAGCCAATGCTCTTTGCGACCAGATGAAGGTGAAGTGCTCCTTCGTCAATCAGGACTTCGACGGCATCATTCCTGCGTTGCAAGCCAAGAAATTCGACGCCATCGTCTCCTCCATGTCGATCACGCCTGAGCGCTTAAAGAGCGTCGACTTCACCAGCAAAATCTACAACACGCCTCCGGCCATTGCCGTGCCGAAGGATTCGACTGCGACAGAGGCGACCGATGCCGGCCTTAAGGGCAAGACGATCGGCGCGCAGTCTTCGACAACCCACGCCAACTACGCGACAGCACATCTGAAGGACGTCGAGCTGAAGCTTTACCCGACGGCTGACGAGTACAAGCTCGACATCGCAAACGGCCGCATTGACGCTGTCATCGACGACGTCGTCGTTCTGTCGGAATGGGTTGCCTCCGATGCCGGCAAGTGCTGCAAGATGCTCGGCACCCTACCGACCGACAAGGTCATCAACGGCGAGGGCGCCGGTATCGCCGTTCGCCAGGGTGATCCGCTAAAGGACAAGTTCAACGCGGCCATCGCAGCGATCCGTGCTGACGGCACCTACAAGAAAATTCAGGACAAATATTTCAACTTCGACGTTTACGGCGACTGAGAACCTGTTGTTTTCTCCGATGGAATATGATGGCGGAAGACTTGCTCTTCCGCCATTTTTGTTGAACTGTTGCAGCAACATCAAAGCGGCAGAAAGTCGCCAAGGGGAATAATTGGTATGAGCGGATTGTTTTCCGCGCTTGGCTCGTTCTGGGACTGGCTGAGCACTATTCTTGATCCGATGTGCGGCCCTGCCGGCATCTTTACCCTGTTCGGCTCCAACACCATTCTTGCCTGCGGCGATACCGGCTGGGGCGACGAAATTGCGCTCGGGCTCAAGGTCACGATCGTCGTTGCCGTCGCCACTCTGCCGGTCGGCCTCGTCATCGGCTTCATCGTCGCGCTCGGCCAGCAATCGGCGGAAAAGTCGGTGCGCCTTGCCGCCGCCATCTACACCACGATCTTTCGCGGTCTGCCCGAGCTGCTGACGCTGTTCATCGTCTATTACGGAATGCAGATATTGATCCAATCGGCGTTGGCGGCGATCGGCTATCAGGGCCGCGTGGAGATCAACGCGTTCGTCGCCGGTATGCTCGCCTTATCAGTCGTCTTTTCTGCATACTGCGCCGAAGTGCTGCTTTCGGCCTTTCGCGCAATCCCCAAGGGGCAATACGAGGCAGGTGATTCGCTTGGCCTCCATCGCACCGGCACGATGAGGCTGATCGTATTGCCGCAATTGATCCGCATAGCACTGCCGGGCCTTGGGAATCTCTGGATGAATCTCCTGAAGGACACATCCTACGTCTCGATCATCGGCCTCTCCGACATCCTGCGCCAGACCGGCGTCGCCGTCCGCGTCACCAAGGACGCATTCTTCTTTTATACGCTGGCCTGCATTCTCTATCTGTTGCTGGCCGTAATCTCGTCGATCGGCCTCGGCTTCATAGACCGCTGGACCAAGCGCGCGGAGGTTCGCCGATGAGTTACGCTGAAGCCCTGATCCCGGCTCAACCTGCTCCGCCGGAATTGATGAAGAAGGTGACAACGGCGCGTATCGTCGGCCATTTCGTCGTCGGCCTTTGGATATTGCTCGGCCTGGCACTGCTGGCGATGATGATTACCAACTGGGACAACGAGAAATTCTTCAAGTTCGGGCCGCGTTATCTGCACGGACTTATGACTACGCTTGAGCTCGTCGCTTTTTCAGTGGTGTTCGGCGCCCTGCTGTCCGTGCCGCTTGCCTTCGCCCGCATGTCCAAAAACCCCTTTTTCAGCGGCTTTGCCTATGTTTACGTCTACATCTTCCGCGGCACGCCCCTGCTGGCACAATTGTTCCTCGTCTATTACGGCCTCGGAAGTTTTCGTCCACAGCTGCAGTCGGTCGACCTCTGGTGGTTTTTCCGCGAGGCCTGGTATTGCGGTCTTCTTTCCATGACCTTGAACACTGCCGCATACCAGACGGAGATCCTGCGCGGCGCCATTGAAAGCGTCCATCGGGGCCAGCACGAAGCAGCCTCCTCGCTCGGCATCCACAAGATCGTCGCCTTTTACAAAGTCATCCTGCCGCAGGCGCTGATCGTCGCGCTGCGCCCATACGGCAACGAAATCATCCTGCTGATCAAGGGCTCGGCCGTCGTCGCCATCATCACCGTTTTCGATCTGATGGGCGAGACGCGATACGCCTTTTCGCAGACCTACGACTACCAGACATACCTCTGGGCGGCGATCTTCTACCTGTCGATCGTCGAAGCGTTGCGTCATCTCTGGGCCTGGTTCGAGGCGCGGCTCACGCGCCACTTGAAGCGTTGAGCCCTTGCGCCGGAACTCTAGCAGCACTCGACGAGGCGCGCTGCTAACATATTGATTTCCGTAATAAAATTTCCACTTATGACGGAATTGTAAATGCTGGGTTAAGCATGACATGTTTACATTTGGGATGACCATCAGTGATCATCGGGGAACCCCTCGGCGATCCACGGTCATCCGTAAGGTGGAACAGAAAGCGAGACCCCATGCACAAGGAAATGGAACTGCAACTGAAAGGCTATGGACTGACGACGGCACAGATCTTCTATCGACTGCCAGACCATCCCGCAATCCTCCAGACCTATCTCTGGCAGGAATACGACCTGGCCCCGAATTTTCCCGAAATGTACGGATTCCTGAAATTCTGGCAGGAGAAACTCGACGGTCCTCTGCACTCCGTCCGCTACGTTCATCGCAAGCTGATTTCCGCTACCGACTGGCGGGCGCTGAAAGGCGAATTCATCCTGAACTGAAATAGCGGTTGCGGCGCCTTTTGCCTCGGCATAAAAGGCCCGCATGAAAAAGAAAATCGACGAAGACGCGCTCGCGGAAGCCTATAACCGCGCACTGGCGCTGGAAAAAGCCGGCGACATCGATGCAGCCGTCGAGGCTTACAGCGATGTACTCGCCATCGACCCGGAAGATCATGGCGGCGCCGCCGTTCGCATCGCCTCGATGGGCCGCGGCGAAACGCCGTCGAAGGCGCCCGACGCCTATGTCGAAACCCTGTTCGATCAACATGCTGAAGTTTTCGAGGACGTGCTCGTCGAGCAACTCGGCTACCACGTGCCAATGCTGGTGCGCCAGCGTCTGCAGGCGCTAGGCCTCGGCCCCTTCAAGCGGCTGCTCGATCTTGGCTGCGGCACCGGCCTGACGGGCGGCACGCTTCGCGACATCGTCGCCGACATGACCGGGATCGACATCTCCGAAAAGATGGTCGAAGTCGCCCACGAAAAAGACGTCTACGAGACGCTCTATGTCGCCGAGGTCGAGGATTTCCTCGAGGACAACGACGAGGGAGCCTTCGACATCATCACCGCCACCGACGTGCTGCCTTATCTTGGCGCCCTCGAGCCGCTATTCTTCGGCGCCGCGGAAAATCTCCAAGCCGGCGGCCTCTTTATCTTCTCCTCCGAGACGCTGCCCGACGAAACGATGGCTGGACGCCCCTACGTGGTCGGCCCGCATCAAAGGTTCGCCCATGCCGAAGGCTACATCCGCGAACGCCTGACCGCCACTGGCTTCGACCCCCTCGAAATCACCGACATCAACGTCCGTATGCAGGACGGCGAGCCGACACCGGGGCATCTGGTGATCGCTCGGCTGCGTTAGTCTCGCCCAGGCAACTAGGACAACCGTCCCGCGCCAAGAATAGCCGCCAACAACTTTCCCTCGAGTTCCGCCAGCGCCGGGTTGCCGTGGCGGCGGGGGTGTGGATGGGGAACGAGGATGTCGAGCACGATGCGGCCTTCGTCGAGGACAACGACGCGGTCGGCAAGATGTACCGCTTCGCTGACGTCGTGGGTCACCAGCACTGCGGTGAAGCCGAGTTCGCGCCAGACGCGGTTGAGCAGTCCTTGCATACTGATGCGCGTCAGGGCGTCGAGCGCGCCGAGCGGCTCGTCCAGCGCCAATAAGCCGGGCTTGCTGACCAGCGCCCGGGCGAGCGCCACGCGCTGCCTCTGGCCGCCGGACAGTTGCGCTGGCCAATCGCCCGCCTTTTCGGAGAGCTGCACTTCGGAAAGCACGGACAGGGCCTTCGCCCTGCCCGCAAGGTTCGAGACACCTTCGCCAAGGCCCACCGCGACATTGTCCGCCGCCGAAAGCCAAGGCAGTAACCGCGGCTCCTGGAAGACGATGCGTGCGTTCGGTGTCTGCGATCCGTCGGCGCTCTGAAAGCTCAGGCTCCCTGCTGTCGGCTCGTCGAGCCCTAACAGGATACGCAGCAGTGTGCTCTTGCCGCAGCCGCTCTTGCCGATGATGGCAACGAACTGGCCGGCCGGGATATCGAGGTCGATGCCCCGCAGCACCCGGTTGGCGCCGAAATCTTTTTCGAGACCCCTGACACGGATAGTGGCAGCGCCCGCTGCTATAGCCCGATCATCCACCGGTGCATCATTGATTTCGACAGCGAGGAAACGCTCGTGGGCAACAACGTTCATCATCTCGTCCTCAATGTTGATAGACCGGGTTCCAGCGGAGCGCCCTGCGTTCCAGAGCCCTGGCCACGACGTCGGCCAGCTTGCCGAGCACGGCGTAGATAACCAGCGACAGGACAACCACGTCGGTCATCATGAACTCGCGGGCATTGTTGGCCATATGGCCGATGCCGGAAGAGGCGGCGATCGATTCGGATACGATCAGCGTCAGCCACATGATACCGAGCGCATAGCGCAGGCCGACGAAGATCGAGGGCAGTGCGCCGGGAAAGATCACTTTGCGAAACAGGGTCCAGTTGCCCATGCCGTAGACACGGCCCATCTCGATCAGGTCGCGGTCGACATTGCGAACGCCATGATAGGTGTTGAGATAGACGGGAAAGAGGACGCCGAGCGAAGTCAGGAACAGCTTCGATTCCTCGCCAATGCCGAACCAGAGGATAACAAGCGGTATCATCGCCAGATGCGGAATGGTCCGCAGCATCTGCAGCGTCGTGTCGGTCAGCCGCTCGGACTGTCTCGACACGCCATTGGCGATGCCGAGCAGAAAGCCGATCGCCCCGCCGACAAAGAGGCCGGCCACCGCGCGACCGGCGCTGACGACGATATCCCTCGGCAACTGGCCCGAGATCGTCGTCTGCCAGAAAGCGAGAACGACGTCGGCAGGCGACGGCATGATCCGCGAGGAAATCCACCCCGCCGACGATCCGATCTGCCAGGCCGCCACGATGAGCACGGGCACGAGATAGGGCAGCAACCGCTCCGCCAAAGTCGAAGCTGATCCGGCTGCGGCAGCGGGGCCGCCGGAGGACCTTGCAATAGCCGTTCCGGTACTTGATCTGGCCAGGACTTTGCTCCGCGCCAACGATGCGTCGAATGCCGCCATGGACTAATCTCCTCTTGTTCTAGCCCGTCAGGATCCGGAGACGATCTTCAGATTGCCGCCATGGCTGCCGCCGGCAAACACCTGCCTGCCGCCAAACTCGTTGTCGAAATTCGAGCGTTGCTCCTTGCGCGAAAGTCCGAGTTCCGGAAACAGTAGCTCGGCGACGCGATAAGCCTCTTCCAGATGCGGATAGCCCGAGCCGATTACGGTCTCGATGCCGATTTCCTGATATTCGCGCAGCCGTGCCGCGACGGTCTTTGGAGACCCGACAAGCGCCGTGCCGGCGCCGGCGCGCACCAGCCCAACGCCCGCCCAGAGGTTGGGAGAGACTTCAAGCTTGTCGCGACGGCCGCCGTGCAGCGCCGCCATGCGCCTTTGGCCGACGGAATCGGACTCCTTGACGAAACGCTCCTGCGCCTCGCTGATCGTCTTGTCGTCGAGATGGGAGATCAGGCGATCGGCCGCAGCCCAAGCCTCGTCATCGGTCTCGCGAACGATGAAATGCAGGCGAATCCCGAAGCTGACCTTGCGGCCCTTGGCAGCCGCGGCAGCCCGGACCTTCTCGACCTTTTCGGCGACCTGGGCCGGCGGCTCGCCCCAGGTAAGATATTTGTCGACCCTGCCGACGGAGAAATCTATGCCCGCGTCCGACGAACCGCCGAAATAGAGCGGCGGGCGCGGCGACTGCACCGGCGGCAAGCCGAGGCGCGCGCCGGTGGCCTTGATGTACTTGCCGTCCAGCGTGGAAGTGCCCTTCTCCAGCAGCTCCTCGAAGACGGTAAAGAATTCGTCTGCGTGGGCGTAGCGTTCGTCATGGGCAAGGAAGATGCCGTCGCCGGCAAGCTCCGCCGGGCTGCCGCCAACGACGATGTTGAGCAGCAGGCGACCGTTGGACACGCGATCGAGCGTCGAGGCGAGGCGGGCATAGTAGGCCGGCGAAGCCGTACCCGGGCGGATGGCCACCAGGAACTGCAGCTTCTGCGTATGGGCGGCAAGCACCGCGGCCGTTACGAAGGATTCCTCACATGAAACTCCGGTCGGCAACAGCACTCCGGAGAAACCTAGCCGATCGACGGCCTGGGCGATCTGCTGGAGATAGCCGATGTCTGTGCTCCGGTTCAGCTCAGCCGAGCCGAGATAGGTGCCGTCGCCGGAGGTCGGGATGAACCACAGGAAGTCGATGGGTTTGGAAGTCGCGGTCATGGCAATTGTCCTGTTACCGTATTCGAGGAGATCAGCTTGCTTTCGGATGCCAGACGATATCGCTGACATTCAGCTTCTTCGGAACGATGCCGAGGCTGTGGAAATCGTCGGCGAGCGCCTGCTGATAGGCAAGCGCCTCAGGCGGTACGAGCGACACTTTGCCAAGGTCGGCCTGGCTGCGGGTCAAGGTCACGCGCGTGATAGCGGCGGGAACGCCAGTGATCTCAGATAGCGATTTGACGGTGCCGTCCAGATCGGCCTGTGCGGCCTTCCCCACCTTCGAAAGCTCGTCGATCACGTCAGCGATCAACTCGGGGTTCTTCGCCGTGAAGGCGCCGTTGCCGAGGAAGTAGCCCCAATTGTCGAGGATGCCTTCGGACGTGGTCAGCACCCGCGTCTGCGGATCGGTCTCCGCCACGGCGAAGAACGGATCCCATATAGCCCAGGCATCGATGCTGCCGTTCTTGAAGGCCGCCGCCGCATCGGGCGGCGAAAGGTCGATCTCGGTGATATCCGACACCGCAAGTCCCGCCTTGCGCAGCGCCTTCACCGCGAAGTTATGGGCACTGGAGCCGCGCTTGTAGCCAACCTTCTTGCCCTCTAGGTCTTCGATTTTCCAAAAGGGCGCATCCTTGTGAACCAGCAGGCCATGAAAAGCCGCCGGCCCCTTATAGGCGCCGACATAAAGCAGGTCACCGCCGGCTGCCTGCGCAAACAGCGGCGGCACGTCGCCGCTGATGCCGAAATCCAGGGCGCCGGCACCAACGGCCTCCAGCAGCGGCGGCCCCGATGTGAACTCGTTCCACTCGATGGTCACGCCCTTTTCGGCGAAGCGCTTTTCAAGCGCGCCGGTACTCTTGGCAAGCGCCACCACACCGAACTTCTGCCAGCCGATCCTGAGCGTCGGCCCGGTCGCCGCCCGAGCGCCTCGCACCTGCGGCAGCAGCGCAACGGAGGCCCCGGCGCCGATTAATACAAGTGTCTGTCTGCGAGTGATCATCAGAACCCCTTCTGGCGTGCCGAGGCTCCGCTTGCAGAGCCCATCCCTTCAGTTTCAGCAGGCTCAAGGCCGCTCTTGAAGGCGATAGTGGCATAGCCAAGAGAATATATCGACAATAGAGATTTTCTATTCTTCTTAGCCGCGCGGAATATTTTTGCGGAGACCGGGGGCCTGGCATCATGTTTCGAGCGCAAGTGAACCGCCGAGAGTATCAGCTCGCCTTGGGTCTCCAGACGATGTCGTTGACATCAAGCTTTTTCGGCACGATTCCCAACTGGTAGAATTCGTCGGCCAGCCCCTGTTGATAGGCAATGGCGGCGTCTGTGATCGTCGAAACGCTGCCGAGGTCAGATCCTGGTCGGCTCAATGTTATGCGCGTCACCTCGGCCGATACGCCGGTGATCTCCGACAACGCTGTGATGGTCTCGTCGAGGTGACCTTGCGCGGCGACACCGACCTTGTGCAACTCATCGATCGTATCGGAGACGACCTGCGGGTTGGACTTGGTGAAATCGCCATTGCCAAGGAAAAAACTGTAGCTATCGACGATCCCCCGCGCCGTCGAGAGAACGCGCGTATTCGGGTCGCCCTCCACGATGGCCAGATAGGGATCCCAGATCGACCAGGCATCAATGGCGCCTGTCTTGAACGCCGCAGCCGCGTCAGGCGGGGAAAGATCGATGGCCTCGACGTCGCTTGGCGTAAGCCCGCCCTTGCGCAGCGCCTTGACGGTAACATTATGCGCACTCGAGCCACGCTTGAATGCCAGCTTCTTGCCTTTCAGATCAGCAAACGAACGGATTGGCGCATCCCTGTGGACCACAATGGCGGAAGCGTCCGGACTGCCCACATAGAGCCCGACATAGACGAGATTGCCGTTCGCGGCCTGGGCGAACAATGGCGGCACGTCGCCGGTTGCGCCAAAGTCGAGCGCGCCGGCGCCTAGCGCCTCAAGTAACGGCGGACCTGACGTAAACTCAGACCATTCGATCGAAACGCCCTGCCCCGCCAGCCGCTTTTCAAGTGCGCCCTTCCGTTTTGCAAGTGCCAGCACGCCGTTCTTCTGCCAGCCGATCCGAAGTGTGGTTGCCGCTGCCGCTTGGGCCGGCCGCAAGGAAGGAAGCGCCGAAGAGGCAGCGACTGCGCCGAGGAGCCCGAGCGTCTGTCTGCGCGAAATCATGGGAGTTCCTTTTCCATAAGCTGGTGAAACGACTGTCCGTGTCGATAATAATGGCAAATCTACCAATTATATCGACAATATATTTTGTTGTGCGGCGCGCCGTTGCGAATTGCAATTCCCCGAAACGGGGCGATTGGGGAATTCTCTTTCCGGCAGGTCCACAGCGAGCCACCGAAGCATCAAAACACCCTTTCCCCTCTTTCGCCTTTCCGCTAAGCCTCGAAGCCGAGTTTCAAAAGGGGTCTACAAATGGCTAAAGTCGCGTTCATCGGCATGGGCGTCATGGGCTATCCCATGGCAGGACATCTCGCGGTCAAGGGCGGCCACGACGTTACCGTCTACAATCGCACCGCTGCCAAGGCCGAAGCCTGGGTGAAGCAATATGGCGGCAAGTCCGGGCAAACTCCGGCGGCAGCGGCCGACGGCGCTGAATTCGTCTTTACCTGCGTCGGAAACGACGACGACCTCAGATTCGTGACCATCGGCAAGGATGGCGTTATTGGCGCCATGACGCCAGGCGCTATCCTGATCGACAACACGACCGCCAGCGCGGAGGTCGCCCGCGAACTTTCTGCAGCGGCCGCGGCAGGGGGCTGCGGCTTCATCGATGCCCCGGTATCCGGCGGCCAGGCCGGCGCGGAAAATGGCGTGCTGACCGTGATGTGCGGTGGCGACGAGACCACCTTTGAAAAAGCAAGACCCGTGATCGACGCCTATGCAAGAATGGTCGGCCTGATGGGCGCAGTCGGCGCTGGCCAATTGACGAAGATGATCAACCAGATCTGCATCGCCGGCCTCGTCCAGGGTCTGGCGGAAGGCATCCATTTCGGCAAGCAGGCGGGTCTCGATATCGACAAGGTGGTCGAGGTGATCTCGAAGGGTGCGGCCGGCTCTTGGCAGATGGAGAACCGTCACAAAACAATGAATGCCGGAAAATATGACTTCGGCTTCGCTGTCGACTGGATGCGCAAGGATCTTGACATCGTGCTGACCGAGGCCCGTCGCAATGGCGCAAAACTCCCCGTCACCGCCCTCGTCGATCAGTTCTACGGCGACGTCCAGGCCATGGGCGGCCGCCGCTGGGACACCTCTTCGCTGCTGGCGCGACTGGACAGGAAATAGTTGCAGGCTCGTATAGCCTTCTAAGTTGGGCTGGCTGTTCAACAATCCGGAGGATCGCTTTAGCTGGTCCGACGTTGCCGGGTTCGACATGACGAAGATACTCGACGATCCGCTGACCCACAGCCCCGCGTTGATGTATATTTTTCACGGCCTTGACGAATTGCTCGACGGCCATCCGATCCTGATCTTCCTCGACGAAGGCTGGCGGCGACCGGACGACGTCATATTCGCGGCCTTCATGCGAGCCGCACTTCGAGCTCATTCGGTACTACGATCGGCCGAAACGGTTCACGGGGAGAAGGCTCAAGATCCCCACAGGGCGGAGCCTTCCACATGCCGGCATCGTCCGCCGGCCAACAGCGATCGGCCTGCGAGATCAGCGAAACGCTAGTCCGCGATATCCAGGACCGCAACCTCGCTATCAACCGCCAAACGCGCAACTGATGAGGGCGAGGATCGGCGAACCCTCAATCCTCGTGAGATTTCGCGTTTTCCATGTTCATGTAGTCGAGCGGCAGTTGCGTCGAATACTTGATCTGCTCCATCGCAAAAACCGAGGAAACGTCGCGGATTTCGATCTTGGCGATCATTCGCTTGTAGAAGGCGTCGTAGGCGGCAATGTCGGGCACGACGACGCGGAGCAGATAATCCACATCGCCGCTCATGCGATAGAATTCCACCACTTCGGGAAACTCGGAAACGACCTCGGAAAAACGTTTCAGCCATTCGATCGAGTGGCTGCTGGTGCGGATGGACACGAAGACCGTGACTTTGGTGTTGACCTTGACCGGGTCGAGCAGCGCCACGCGGCCGCGGATGACGCCATCTTCTTCCATCTTCTGGATGCGGCGCCAACAAGGCGTGGTCGACAGACCGACCTTCTTGGCAAGATCGGCCACTGCCAGCGTTGAATCTTCTTGCAAAAGCCGCAGTATCTTCCTGTCGAGACGGTCCATTTCCAATGTCCTTTCGAAATATATTCTCTATATAACGCGATTCCGGCAAACGAGAAGAAACTTGTTTCAAGAAACCAGGATTTTTACACGTTTTTGCAACACCGGCAAAAGCTCCGCGTCAAACCAGGGATTTCGCTTCAGCCAACCGCTATTGCGCCAGCTGGGATGGGGCAGAGGCAGCATCGCCGGCGACTGGTTGGTCAGGAGATAGCGGCGCCACTGCGCAACGGTCTCCGTCATCGACGGCATTTGTGCCGAGGCGAGATGCCAAGCCTGCGCATATTGCCCGATCGTGAGGATAAGCTCGACCTGCGGCATCGCGGCCAGAACATGCTGACGCCAAAGCGGGGCGCATTCGCGACGCGGCGGCAAATCGCTTCCCTTTGCGTCGTAGCCCGGAAAGCAGAAGCCCATCGGAACGATCGCGAACCGGTCGGCATTGTAGAAGCTCTCCCGGTCAGTTCCCAGCCATTGCCGCAAACGGTCCCCCGACGCATCGTCGAACGGCCTGCCGCTGCCATGGACTCGAAGGCCCGGCGCCTGGCCCGCAATGAGGACCCGCGCCTTTGCCGACAGGACAACCACGGGACGCGGCTCATGCGGCAGCCGATGTTCCAGCCCCCGCGCCGGCGCATCGCGACAGATCCTGCACGCGGCGATGTCCTGTCTCAGCCCCTGCAGAACGATTTCGCGCTCGGCCTCCGTCGCAATCATCAATCCCACCCTGCCAGATGACGGATGAAATCGACCGCCTTTTTCAGCGGATCGGAACCTTGAGCCCGCTGCGCCTCCTGCTCGCGTCGAAACTCCTGCGGTCGCTCGAAACTGCCTGCCCACATACCCGCCTGCGCCACGCGAGCCTCATTCTCCTCGGACCTATAGCTGCCGAAGGACGCCGCCATTCCCCTCCGGACCATCTCGCCGTTGAGATCGGCGCCTTTCATCCGGCAAGTGACGAGAAGGCGGTTATAGCCGTCGCGATCATTGCCCCGGCACTCGGCCGATCCGCCTTGCAAGAGCTTAACGAGCAACGCCCTGGCCTGTTGCCCGCAGGGAAAAGCTGCGCCGTCGCGCTCGCATTGCTGCCGATATTCCGGCGCATCGATACCGAGCAGCCTTAAACGCTCGCCGTTGCGCATCAGGCTGTCGCCATCGACAACGTTAAAGTCGCCGGATAGAATGGCTTGCGGTCGATTGTTCAAGATCGCTGCGAACAAGGCTATCAGCGCCAGAAGCGCAAATGCCGCTATTTTATCGCGATAAAGGCGACCGGATCGCGTCACGTTTCTGCCTCCTTAAACAACAAATCCTTCGCAAAGATGGCAAATAGATTGTTGCCACCGCAGCATTTCTTAACGATTGGCGAATAGTCTGTAGCCATCTGCAGAACAAGTTTCAACGTGCACATGAGTACCGGCGTCAGCACATCGACAGATAAGATCATCGTTGACCGATCGCGTAGTCATCGCAACAAGGCCGTGTCCAAGGCCGTGCGACAGACACGTGAACGGCTGCAGACCGGCCATGTTGAAAATTTCGACCGCGAATTGACGGCGATGCACGTAAGCGCCATGCTGCAGGGCGCCGCCGTAATGCCGATTTTCGTCATTATCATCACCGGTCTTGGCTTTTATTTCACCGGCGACATCCAGATATTCACCTGGGCATTCCTGACGCTCAGCGCCCATGCAATCAACATGATTCTGGCCAAGCGCGCCGACAAGCAGGAACTTACCGTTGAAGGCGCCCGAAAATGGCGGGGCATCATGCTTCTCGGCCAGGTGTTAGTCGGTTGCTGCTGGGCGTTTTTCGCAATGCAAGGCTGCTCCAACTGCGGCGGCGAATCCTTTGTCGCCTATAAGGGCGCGATGCTGTTGGCCGGCGTCTGCGTCACAGCAATGTCCAATTTCATGCTGCCGCGCGCCGTTCTCTTTGCCTGTGCACCGACGGTACTCGCCCTTTGCTTTCGCGTCATCCTGACGCGCAACTCGCTCGACCTCGCATTGATGGCGATCTTCGTCACCGCCGTTGTCTTCTTCGTCTTCATCACCGACCGGCTTTTCCAGTCCAACCTCAAGATCCTCTCCTTCCAAACGGAGAAGGACGATCTGATTGCCGAGCTCGAGGTCGCCAAGTCGATGTCCGACGAAGCGCGCCGGCGCGCCGAGGAGGCCAATCTTGCCAAATCCCGCTTTCTCGCTTCGATGTCGCATGAGCTTCGGACGCCGCTGAACGCGATCCTCGGTTTTTCGGAGGTGATGTCCGCTGAGGTCATGGGTCCGCTCAACAACCCGACCTACAAGGAATATACCGGCGACATCCATCGCTCCGGCCAGCACTTGCTGAACCTCATCAACGAAATTCTTGACCTGTCGCGCATCGAGGCCGGCAAGTATGACCTCAGCGAGGAGGCCGTCTCGCTGCTCGACATTGCCGAGGATTGCATCGGCATGGTTCAGCTGCGCGCCCGCGCCAAGAACATCTCGATCTCCCAGCAGTTCGAGCCGAAGCTTCCCTCGCTCTGGGCCGATGAGAAATCGTTGCGTCAGGTGGTTCTGAACCTGCTTTCCAATGCGGTGAAATTCACGCCTCAGGGCGGCGAAATAAACGTCAAGGTCGGCTGGACGGCCGGCGGCGGTCAATATGTCTCGATAAAGGACAATGGCCCCGGCATACCAGAGGAAGAAATTCCGGTCGTGCTTTCCGCATTCGGGCAGGGGTCGATTGCGATCAAGAGTGCCGAACAGGGCACGGGCCTCGGCCTGCCGATCGTCCAGGCGATCCTTGCCAAGCACGACGGGCAGTTCATCCTGAAATCGAAGCTGCGCGAAGGCACCGAGGCAATCGCCATCCTGCCGGCCATGCGCGTCCTACAGAGCCTGCCCGCTGTCGAGGACACCCCGTCGATCGGCCGGAAAAAGAAGAGCTTCGCCTGACCGCTACAGGAACAGGTGGACGACCATCGTGAAGACCAGGTGAATTGCGCAGGCAAGGAGCATGCAGAACACAGCAAAGGAACCGAGGTCCTTCGCATGCTTGCCGACGTTTGATATCTCCGGCGAGATCCGGTCTATGACCTCCTCGACTGCCGTGTTCATTGCCTCTATCGCGAAAAGTCCGAGAAACAGCATCACCGAGATCATTATTTCTGACGCGGTGGCGCCGACCAGGAAAAGCACTACCAGCGCCACGACGAAAAACAGCAGTTCCTGACGAAACGCGGCCTCATGCAGAATTCTAACAAAACCGCCCCAGGAATAACCGGCAGCCGCAAAGAAATGCCTGATCCCCGTTTCCTTCGTCACCGCTGATTTCGACAAATCCACCATTTCCATATCCGGCTAATACATGCCGCCGAAATACCTGCCACGATTTTGGCAAGACGACATGCACGAAATAGAGACGCAAAACACGCTGCAAGGCACCCTTTTTACGCGACGTGTTGTTGTTGCTTTCCCGCGAATACATATTCCTTGCATGCAAGGCAAGTCGGGATCATTAGCAATTGCCCGATCAATGCTTGTTGGCGACACCCGCGTCGGCGAAGGTAGCCATGCCCGAATGACATGCGGCGGCAGCCTTGACGATGCCAGCGGCAAGGGCAGCACCGGTCCCTTCGCCAAGCCGCATGCCGAGTGCCAGCACCGGCGTCTTGCCGAGCTTCTCGATCGCCTTTAGATGCCCAGGTTCAGCCGAGACATGGCCGATCAGGCAATGATCCAGAGCCGAAGGGTTTGCAGCCTTGAGGATGGACGCTGCGGCCGTCGCGACGTAGCCGTCGATGATGACGGGGATGCGCTCGACCCGCGCTGCAAGGATCGCGCCGGCCATGGCGGCGATCTCGCGGCCGCCTAGACGTCGCAGCACTTCGAGCGGATCGCCGAGATGATCGCGGTGCAAGGCCACGGCCTTCTCCACGGCCGCGATTTTCCGCGTCAGCATTTCTCCCTCGGACCCTGTGCCCGGACCGACCCATTCGGCAGCCGTTCCGCCGTAGAGCGCGTAATTGATCGCGGCGGCGATCGTCGTATTGCCGATCCCCATCTCGCCGATGCACAACAGGTCGGTGCCACCGGCAATCGCCTCCATGCCGAACGCCATGGTGGCCGCGCAGTCGCGCTCCGATAGGGCCGGTTCCTCGGTGATATCAGCGGTCGGGTAATCGAGAGCCAAGTCGAAGACCTTCAATCCGAGATCGTAGGCAACGCAGATCTGGTTGATGGCAGCGCCCCCGGCTGCAAAGTTCTCCACCATCTGCTGTGTCACTTCAGGCGGAAACGGAGTGATCCCCTGCTTCGTCACGCCGTGATTGCCGGCAAAAATCGCCACGAGCGGCCGCGTCACGGACGGCTTGCGGCCGGTCCAGGCGGCCAGCCAGAAGGCGATTTCCTCAAGGCGGCCGAGCGCGCCCGGCGGCTTGGTCAGTTGCGCGTCGCGTTCGCGCGCATCGGCCAACGCCTTTGCATCCGGTCCTGGCAGGTCGCGCAGGAGGGCGCGGAAATCGTCGAATGGAAGCCCGGTGACGCTCATGGTGGCGGTTCCTTGTCTTTTGGTTCCAAATCAGCTTTTTTGCTTGGCGACTCTCTTAATGACGGATGCAGGCGCGAACAACTCCAAAAGCGCCTTGATCAGTCGCAGCCCAACGAACGAAGGACGATAGAAGCCCATGGGCGTGAAGGATTATGCTGCCGATATCGCGCGCGCCCTTGCCTTCCTCAGCCGCATTCCCGTGCCGTCGTCCGTATTTGTCGGTGACGACGGCAATCTCGGCCGCGTCTCGCGCGCCTTTCCAGCGGCGGGGCTCATTCTAGCTCTGCCGGCAGCGTTCGTCTTCGGCCTGCTGCTTTTGCTTCATGTCGATGCACTGCTGACTGCCCTGCTCGCCTTGGCCTTCCAGACGCTGACCACGGGTGCATTGCACGAAGACGGGCTCAGCGACTGCGCGGACGGGCTTGGCGCGGGCAAGGATCGCGACCGGAGCCTTGCCATTATGAAGGACAGCCGGATCGGTACCTATGGCGCCATCTCGCTGATCCTCTCCTTCGGGCTTCGAGCAGCGGCACTTGCTGCCATCGCTCGCGGACTGCCGCCGTTTGCAGCCGTACTCTCGATACCGGCCGCCGCCGCCATTAGCCGTGGCGGCATGGTATGGCACTGGCACGCCTTGCCTCCGGCAAAAAGTGATGGCGTGGCTGCCGCTGTTGGTCAGCCGGACGGCGAAGCGATGTGGACGGCGCTGGGAACGGCGACGCTCGTCGCGGCCATCCTGCTCTGGCCCGTGACCGGCCTGGCACCCGTCGTTGCCATCCTGTTCGTCGTCGCCCTCTGCACGTTCTCTTTCACCGCACGCATACGCCAGAGGCTCTCGGGACACACCGGCGATACCATCGGCGCCACACAGCAGATTTGCGAAATCGCTACTTTTTGCACCCTTGCCATGAGCATTTGAAGCGACGATATATGCCCCATGCAAACACCCTGTATCCTCGTCTGCTCGATCGACATGAAGACTGGCTATTGCTTCGGCTGCGGACGCACGCGCGAAGAGATCGGCGAGTGGACACTCTATAGCAACGAGGAACGCAGCCAGATCATGCAAGCCTTGCCTGCGCGGCTCGATGGCGTCGAGCGGAAGCCTCGAAGGGAAACCAGGCGTTCGCGGCTGGCACGGGAGCGCACCGCCGTATGAACCGCCTGACTGTCGTCCTTGCCGTGCTCGGCATCGGCCTCGCGTTTCTAGTCTTCAACCACGACACAGGCACAACCCTAGGCATCGACAACAATGATTTCGGACGGATGGTCTATCTGTTGCCGATTGCGACACTGGTTGGCGCCGGCATCTGGGCAAGCCGCCGCACTGTCAGCGAGACCTTGCGCAATCTGTTGATCTGGTTCGTCATCATTCTCGCGCTTGCAACCGCCTATCTCTATCGAAACGACGCGATGGCGGTCGGCAACCGCCTGCTCGCAGGCCTCATCCCCGGACGCGCCTTTGTCGTCACGACAAGCGAAGGCGGCCAGGAAATCATCCTGCACAAGTTGCTCAACGGCCATTTCGAGGCCGATGTCAGGGTCAACGGCCAGAAGATCGAAATGCTTGTCGACACAGGGGCCAGCATGGTAGCCCTGTCGCAGGAGGACGCCGCCCGCGTCGGCATCATCCCCAAGAACCTCACCTATTCGATGACGGTGATGACGGCCAATGGCCGCGCCCGCGCAGCCCCCATCGAGCTCGGCAACGTCTCGATCGGCCCCATCTCCCGCCGCAACGTCGCCGCCACCGTCGCCGAAGCGGGCAAGCTCGACCAGAGCCTGCTTGGCATGAGCTTCCTTGAAACGCTCGGCTCGATGCAGATGCAGACGGACGAACTGCGGCTGAGGGACTAGACTTTCCTGCACCAGTCTCCACTATACTTTTGCATGAATGAATGGGAGTTCGCGCGGTTCGTTGCGCTTTTGTGCGCGGCGTGGAAACGCATCCATGATGATCACCGACGAAGACTGGATTGCCGCGGAAGAATGGATGCTGGCCGACGTTAAAAATCAGCCGAAGGCGGTTCGCGCCCGCTACGACCGCCGAATGTCGCGCATCATATTCAGCCTCGACAGCGGCTTAGATCTCGCTTTCCCGCCGCGACTGGCGCAAGGGCTGGAGAACGCGACTGCAGACGAACTGGCAGACATCGAGATCAGCCCACTCGGCGACGGCCTTGACTGGCCAGCAATTGATGCCGATCTCTGCATACCGGCGCTATTGCAAGGCGTCTTTGGTATAAAGCGCTGGATGGGCAGCCAAATGGGTGCCTCAGGCGGACGATCGTGTTCACTCGCCAAGGGAAATGCCTTGCGCGAAAACGGACCCCAGGGCGGAGGGCCACGCAAGGCGCGGATCACCAGCGGTCAGGGCTAGTTCCGCAACCGATATCCCGTCTTAAAAATCCATGCCAGGGTTCCAAGGCAGATCACCAAGAACAGCGAGATCATCGCAAGGCTGATGGCGGGGTTGACGTCAGCGATACCGTAGAAGCTCCAGCGGAAGCCGCTGACGAGGTAGAGCACCGGGTTCAGGTGGCTGACGGCCTGCCAGAAAGGCGGCAGCATGTTGATCGAATAGAAGCTGCCACCGAGGAAGGTCAGCGGCGGCACGACGAGCATCGGGATCAGGTTCAGCTGTTCGAAATTCTTCGCCCATATGCCGATCATGAAGCCGAATAGGCTGAAGGTAACCGCCGTCAATATGAAGAACAGCGCCATCATGAATGGGTGGAGAATGGTGACGTGGACGAAAAAATTGGCGGTGATTAGGATGATGACGCCGATCAGCATGCCCTTGGTGGCCGCCGCCCCGACATAGCCGAGCACGATCTCGGGCATGGCGACCGGCGCCGACAGGAGCTCGTAGATCGTTCCGACGAATTTCGGGAAATAGATGCCGAAGGAACCGTTGCTAATGCATTGCCCGAGCAGCGTCAGCATGATCAGGCCCGGCGTGATGAAGGCGCCGTAGGAAATGCCCTCGACCTCCTGAATGCGCGAGCCGACGGCCGCCCCGAAAACGATGAAATAAAGTGATGTCGAGATGACCGGCGACACGACGCTCTGCAGTAGCGTCCGCCGCGTGCGCGCCATCTCGAAGAAATAGATTGACTTGACCGCTTCGTAATTCATCTGTCCTCTCCCACGAGCTGGACGAAAATGTCCTCGAGCGAACTTTGCCGCGTCGACAGATCCTTGAAGTGAATGCCCTGCGCGCCGAGGCCGGTTAGGAGCGTCGCAATGCTCGACTGTTCGTGCTCCGCATCGAAATCATAGATCAACGTATTGCCATCAGTGCCGATCGACAGGCCATTGCCGCCGAGACATTCCGGCAGCTCGTCCAGCGGCTCGGTCAGGTCGAGGATCAGTTGCTTGCGCCCGAGCTTTGCCATCAGCGTCTTCTTGTCCTCGACAAGCAGAAGCCGGCCGCCGTTGATGACGCCGACGCGGTCGGCGATCTCCTCGGCCTCCTCGATGTAATGCGTCGTCAGGATGACGGTGACGCCGGATGCGCGCAGCGTCTCGACCACATGCCACATTTCCTTGCGTAGGCTGACATCAACGCCGGCTGTCGGCTCGTCGAGGAACAATATCTGCGGTTCGTGTGACAAGGCCTTGGCAATAAGCACCCGCCGCTTCATGCCGCCGGAAAGCTCGCGCAAAGTGTTGTCGCGCTTCTCCCAGAGTGACAGATCACGCAGGACTTTTTCGATATGGGCAGGATCGGGTTTCTTGCCGTGCAGGCCGCGCGAAAAGCTCACGGTATTCCACACGGTTTCGAACTGGTCTGTCGTCAACTCCTGCGGAACCAGCCCGATCAGGGTGCGCGTCTGGCGGTAATCCTTGATTGTGTCGTAGCCTGCGACCGTCACCGTACCGCCGCTCGGATTGGAAATCCCGCAGACGATCGAGATCATCGTCGTCTTGCCGGCGCCGTTCGGACCGAGCAAAGCCAGGATTTCGCCCTTGGCGACATCGAGATCGATGCCCTTCAGCGCCTGAAACCCATTAGCATAGGTCTTTGTGAGATTGCGGATGGAGATGATGGGCGTCATGATGGGATTTATCAGGCTTTTCGAATATTTGTGCAGCAACTGCCCGCTATATAGCCATCGCAGCAGCTTTTGCCATCCCGCCCGGCGCGAACAGTGTGTTCAGGCTCAAACAATCAGTTGCAGACAGCACACGTCATCAAACCGTGACGTTCATGCGCAATAACCCCTCCAGGCGATGGCGACTGCCGCACCCCGCCCAACGCCCCTTAGCGGCCCGCAAGCGCCTCAGATACTTCGAGGTCCTTTTAACAGTACGTGTTTCTGCGAAAAATGCATTTCGCCACCAAATAAATTTTCGGCGCCAGCGGACCCCTTATCTCGCTGCACGCCGCTCAAGCCGGCCCTTGCGCCGGCTTTTTTTCGTCTCCAGACCCGATCGCCCCCAAAACTACCACATGCCGTTGATGCCGCAGCCGGCCGGCGGCAGCGTCCTGTCGGCAAAGCGCTGTTTCAGTTTGGCGCAGCCAAAGTCGCGGATCGGCGTCGGCATCATCTGGTTGAGGCCGATGCCGACCTCGTCGAAGGGGTCGTCCGCATAGGCGATGTATGAATACCAGCGTCCGCCGATCACGAAAACAGCTGCAACAATCACAGCGACCAACGCAACGCCGAAGCCCCGTCGCCTTCCCCGCACATTTTCAGCCATTCGAAAGCTCCCTTGAACTTTATAAAATGGATCGGAGTCGAAACGTGGCAAGTTGGACTTCGCGAATAATTACAGGCTGCAGTAGCGCCTGCCGCCATGCCGATCCCTGAGGTCGAAGTGGAAGTGGTTCCAATGTTCCGGGTTGCTGCCGGGGCCAAGGACGGTGTCGAAATAGCGGCAGCTATCCGAGCGCACCGCCTTCAAGAGCGCCCCTTCGCGGAAGGAGAACAGACCTTTCTTGCGGATGTCGATCTCATGGCCGTTCTTCAGCACGAATTTGCCGACGTCGATGGCGTTGCCATGGGCATGCTCAGACATCGGATTGTAGCGCTGCGCGCTGTTGTTCATCCGGCGACAGGAATAGCCGCCAAGCGGGATGATCGTGCCGACGCCGGACCAGTATCGCGTGCGCGCGGCCGGTGCCAGCTCGTTCTTCACCCACTTGGCAAAGGCAAGCGTCACCTGGCAATTCAGCGTCACCGCCGGCTTGACGGCGATATCGCCGGAAAGACCGCGGAGCGAAACGGGATAGGGCACCTGGCAGGCCGGAGCGTCTGAGATCGCAGGCTTGTCTTCGTAGATCACACCCATCCGCTTGAGTTCCTGGCGGCATTGAAGCTCCGAGGCCGGCATCACTCCGGGCATTGCCGGTGTCGATTGCGGTGCTGCGTCCGGCTCCGCTGACAGCATCGGGTTCTGGAGACGCGGCAGCATGGCAACTTGCTGACCCTGCTGCCATGATCGATTGTCGCTAATCTGCGACTGCACCTGGGAGCGCGGCAGGGCGCGCTGATTGGCGCGCGTTGGCCCATTGGTCTGCGTCGGATCATCGGAGCCGATGCCGTCGACAACCGGCTCTGCGGAATTGCCCTCGGCGATGTTCTGCTCTTCTTCCTGCGCCAGACCGACGACGGCCTGGTCCGAGGCTGATTGAGCACCGGCGCCCTGCCCGTCCACGGAGGCAACACCAAGCCCGGCATCCATGTTGATGCCTTGCGACGGGATGGGGCTCTGTCGCGCGGCACTCTGGCGGCTGCCGGTTGCGACAAATGCATCCGCGGCACCGCCCGCCGGCGATGCGCCCTGGCTCGACGCTGCTTGCATTGCGGGTGCCGCAGGCTGCCGTGATCTGGGAGAATGTCCAAGGCCCGCAAGGTTCGGCGTATCGAGATAGTCGACGGATGCGGAGCGAACCGGCGCCGTGTTGCTGGAATAGGCATATTGCGTCTGTGGCGCGACATTGGGAGAAACACGACGCGGCTCGATCGAGCTCACATGCGTGCGCCCGACGCTCGACGGCGGCAATGCGCTGTCTACCGAGCAGCCAACCAGCGCGGAGGATAGAAGTAGCGGGAAAATGGATCGATGCAGAAGATGAAAATACGCCATACACTCCATCCACGTCTGCTGCCAGTGTGGTCGGCATTTTCATCAAATCTAAATCAACACGGTAAATGAATGCTTACCTCTTCGCGGCGGCGGGAGGGCATAAGTGTGACCTTTGCAAGGGGTCTTTTCCATCGTGCAGCAATTGCCTAGGGTGGCGGGAATCAAAAGCCCCCCCGACAGGAGTAACCGGATGACCGACACCGCAAAGCCGACAGGCGAGCTGACCTTGCGAACCTTGGCAATGCCAGCCGACGCCAATCCGGCCGGCGACATCTTCGGCGGCTGGGTCATGGCGCAGATGGACCTTGCAAGCGGCATCCGCGCCGCCGAGCGCGCCAAGGGCCGCGTCGTCACGGCAGCAGTCAAGGAAATGGCCTTCGACCTGCCCGTCAAGATCGGCGATACGCTGAGTGTCTACACAAATATCACGCGCGTCGGCACCACATCGATCACGCTCGTTGTAGAAGCCTGGGCGCAACGATTTCGCTATGAGAAGATGGAGAAGGTGACGGTCGGCACCTTCATCATGGTGGCGCTCGACCAGGACGGCAAACCGAAGCCGGTACCTGCGGAGGACTAAGCATGCAGCCGGCAGCGAGCACGGCGGAGATCTACGTCTACATCCGCACGGTGATGTCGATCGTCATTAGCCTAAGCCTTGCTCGCCTGTTGACGGGCCTTGCGGGCTTCGTGCAATCGCCCGGCAAGCATCGCGTCTATCTGGTCCACCTTGGCTGGGTGCTATCGATGTTCCTGTTCATCATCCACTTCTGGTGGTGGGAATACCGGCTGCAGTCGCTCGCCGTCATCAATTTCGGCGTCTATCTTTTCCTGATCTGCTTCTGCTGCCTGTTCTTCTTTCTCTGCGTCCTGCTATTTCCGGCCTCGGTGGAGGAATATGGCGGCTATGAGGAATATTTCATCTCGCGCCGCCGCTGGTTCTTCGGCCTTCTTGCCCTTACTTACGCCGTTGACCTCATTGACACCTTCCTCAAAGGCCAGGCCTATTTCCACTCGCTCGGCTGGGAATATCCAGTACGCAACGCCGTCTTCATCGTACTTTGCATCGTCGCGGCCATGACCGCCAATAGGCGCTTCCAGGCGATCTTTGTCAGCATCGGCCTAATCTACCAGATCAGCTTCATCTTCCGCTTCTACGACGTGCTCGGATGACGGAGATGCCGACATGATAAAGGGCCAGTTCCGGATCAAGCGTTGCAACCTTGCCGGCGTCGAGGCCGTCGTGGCGGAGACGCGACATAGCTTCCCAAGGCACACGCACGAGCAGTTCGGCATTGGCGTCATCCATCGCGGAGCGCAAAAATCTCTCAGCGGACGCGGCATGGTCGAGGCGGGCCAAGGCGATACGATCACCGTCAACCCCGGCGAGGTTCACGACGGCATGCCGATCGGTGAGGCCGGTCGATCGTGGCAGATGCTTTATTTCGACCCCGATATAATCGCTGATATCAGTCTTGATATCAGTCAAGGCAAGGTCGCGGATTTCGAATTCACCCGACCCGTCATCACGGCGCTGCCGCTTACCCACTGCTTCCTGTCGCTCTTTGCGGCAATAACGGCGGAAGATGCCACTGACGCAGCGTTGCGCCGGGACGAATGCCTTCTGAGGCTGTTGGCTAGCCTTGCGCCGGGACAAGAAGCGCTTTCGAAGCGCCCGGCCGTTTCAGGCGCGATCGCCAGGTCGAAAGCGTTGATGGACGATGATCCGGCCGCCGCCGTTACGCTCGCCGATCTGGCGGGCGAAAGCGGCATGAGCCGGTTTCAGCTGCTACGCGGCTTTGCCCGAGCGACCGGGCTTACTCCGCATGCCTATCTGGTCCAGCGCCGCATCCACCTCGCACGCCATCTGATTGCCACTGGCATTCCGCTTGCCGAGGCTGCCGTCGCCAGCGGTTTTGCCGACCAGAGCCATATGACCCGGATTTTCATTCGCAACCATGGCATCTCGCCCGGCGCCTATGCCCTTGCCATGAACTAACTGGCACCTGCAATTCCGTTCAAGACGTTGCGCGGTCCATGCGCTCTTTTGCGACCTCGTTGAAACCGCAAGGAGCGCCGCCGTGACACCGGAATATCTGCTGACATCGATGATCGTCATTCTCCTGCCCGGCACGGGTGTCCTCTACACCCTCGCCTATGGCCTGAGCAAAGGCTGGCGCGCCAGCGTTCTGGCCGCCTTCGGCTGCACGCTCGGCATCGTCCCCAGCATCGCGGCAAGCGTCGTCGGGCTTGCCGCCCTCCTCCACACCAGCGCGCTCGCCTTCCAGATCATCAAATATCTTGGCGTCGCCTATCTGTTCTACATGGCCTGGGGAACCCTCAGGTCAGGAGGCGCGCTTCAGATTTCGGAGCAACACGCGACGGTCTCTTCGACGAAAATCATCATCAACGGCTTCTTGCTGAACATTCTCAATCCGAAGCTGACGATATTCTTCCTCGCCTTCCTGCCGCAGTTCGTCCCGTCGAACACAGCCAACCCGACTACCTACATGCTCTGGCTGGCTCTCATCTTCATGGCCCTCACCTTTATCGTCTTCGTCGTCTACGGCAGCTTCGCCTCTGCGACCCGGCACTACGTCATTTCGAAACCGGCCATCATGCTCTGGCTCCGTCGCGGCTTTGCCGGCGCATTCGGCCTGCTGGGCATGAAGCTTGCAATCGCACACCAGTAAAAGCGCAACTTTTTGGTTGCCATTCTCCACCTCTTGAGGCAAGGTAAAGGCAACCAGGAGGTTGCTGATATGACACAGACAGTCGAGACAAACGTCATCCAAAAGACAATCGAGCTCAGGGCCCCCATCGACAAGGTGTGGCGGGCGCTGACCGACCACGAGCAGTTCGGCGAATGGTTTAAGGTGAAGATGGACGCCCCGTTCGTGCCCGGCCGCCTTGCAACCGGCCAGATAACCTATCCCGGCAAAGAGCATGTCCGATGGAAGGCGACCATCAAGGCGATGGACGAGCCCCACCTGTTTTCCTTCACGTGGCATCCCTACGCGATCGAACCAGAAGTGGATTATTCTGGAGAAACTCCGACGCTGGTCGAGTTCCGCCTTAGGCCGACCGCAACAGGAACGCATCTGACGTTGACCGAGACCGGCTTCGACGCCCTGCCGCCAAACCGCCGGCCGGACGCCTTCCGAATGAACGACAGGGGATGGGGAATACAGATGGAGAATATCAGGGCGCATGTTGAACGATAGAGTGGTAGTCCAGGCCGCCAGTCCGGCGCCCATCTTTGCAGCCCTCGGCGACCGCACCCGCCTGTCGCTGCTGACGCGGTTGAGCGACGGACAGGCGCGCTCAATCGCCGGCCTGTCCGCCGACACCGCAATCACGCGCCAGGCGATCACCAAGCATCTGCGCGTGCTCGAGGATGCCGGGCTGGTAAAAAGCATGCGCGTTGGCCGCGAAAGCCAATATGCCTTCAAGCCGGAACCAATTCTCGAGCTGAAAGCTTATCTCGACAGCGTCTCGCGCCAATGGGACGATGCCTTGCAGAACTTGCGCGCTTTCGTGGAACGCTGAGCAAGCCCGCAGGAGGGGGCCTCCGCCTGAGGCGAAGGTTTTCCGCCCCCAAAGTATAAAGGGCACGACGAAAGATCGTCGCGCCCTGATATTCTCAGCCCGGATGCCCGGATCGACTATTCGTCGCGATAGACCTTCTCGCGGCGCTCGTGACGCTCCTGCGCCTCGATCGACAGCGTCGCGATCGGCCGGGCGTCCAGCCGTTTCAGACCGATTGGCTCGCCGGTTTCCTCGCAATAGCCATAGGTGCCGTCGTCGATCCGCTGCATCGCAGCGTCGATCTTCGAAATCAGTTTTCTCTGACGGTCGCGGGCTCTAAGTTCGATGGCCCTGTCGGTTTCGGACGACGCTCGATCGGCGAGGTCCGGATGGTTTGCGCTTTCCTCGGCCAGATGCTCGAGCGTTTCCCGCGCTTCTCTAAGGATGTCATTTCTCCAAGCTACCAACTTCGCCCGGAAATACGCCTTCTGCTGCGAGTTCATGAACTCCTCGTCTTCCGAGGGGACATAACTGCTAAGATCGATCTTCTCACTCAACGCGATTCTCCTGAAGAACATCTCATTAGGCGGGTGTATATCCCAACCCGTGGTATCGATTCAAGCCAAATAGAGGCGCCCTACAGAATTTTAAATTTGTCATAAAAGTCAGCTAAACGTCTATTTTTTCACCATATATTCGCAATCCGGCAAAATACGCCGGAGTGTAACCATCGCGTGAGCGAAGCTTTCGCGGCAACGTTGCTTGACAGGCTCCAGTTGACGGAACGCCCATACAGACGTTAGGTCACTGCATCGGTCACACCCTGGAAATCTATGCCATGACCATCATACTGCCGCCGCCGTTTCGGATTTATCTACTACGCCACGCCGAAGCCGCTGCTGCCCAGTCGGGTGGCCGGGACTTTGACCGTCCCCTCAACGACAACGGCTTTGCGGAGGCGGAAATCGTTGCCGACAAGGCCGCCGACAAGGGATACAGGCCCGAGCTGGTGATTTCCTCGACCGCCGCGCGATGCCGGCAAACGGCGGAGGCCATTCGCCGCACCGTCGACCCATCCGTAGAATTCCTCTACGTCGATGAACTATACAACGGCACGCGCGAGACCTATCTGGCTCTCCTTGCAGCACAGACGACGGTCAAGTCGGTGATGCTGGTCGGGCACAATCCAAACATCCTGCAGGCACTGGAGGCCCTGATCGGTCGCAATAAACTGGCGAAGGCCCTTCCCAAGGGCTTTCCAACCGCCGGGCTTGCCGTCCTCGATCCGCTGAAGGATCCAGGCGAAAAGGGCAGAAGCTGGGTTCTTGCCGACTTCATTACCGACTAGGCGAGCCGTTCGCCGACTGCTCCTTTCAGAGCCTTGCGACGCTTCCTATATTGCGCTTGAGCCGTAACCCCGGGATCCCGCCTTGCCGCCAAGCCTCACATCCTTCACCGACGACGCGCTGATTGCCCTCGACAATCTGGCCGATCGGGCAACGGGCCTCGTCAATCCGACGATAAGGCTCGGGGTCACGGGTCTTTCCCGCTCCGGCAAGACGGTGTTCATTTCCTCGCTGGTTCATAATCTTTTGAACGGTGGCCGCCTTCCGCTGTTCGAACCGGTGCAGTCCGGACGGGTCTCCGCCGTGCGGCTCGAACAGCAACCGGACGATGCTGTGCCGCGCTTTCAGTATGAGGACCATATCCGGGCGCTGGTGAAGGACCGGATATGGCCCGATTCCACCCGCGCGATTTCGGAATTGCGCATCACGCTCGAATATCAAAGCGCCAGCGGCTGGAACCGGCTGTTCTCGGCAGGCCGGCTCTCCATCGACATCGTCGACTATCCCGGCGAATGGCTACTCGACCTACCGCTCCTTAGAAAGGACTATCGCACCTTCAGCGAGGAGACGTTGACTCTGGCCAAGGCAGGCGTACGCGCCGAGCTGTCACGCGATTGGCTTGCAGCGACCCACGCAACGGATGTCAACGTTGCCGCCGACGAAATGCGCGCCCGCAATCTCGCCATCTCGTTTACCGACTATCTCAGGGCCTGCAAATCCGACGAACGCTCGCTATCCACCCTGCCGCCGGGCCGCTTCCTGCTTCCTGGCGACCTCGACGGTTCCCCGGCACTCACCTTCGCGCCCCTCGTCCCGCCCGAGGCAAACGCCCCAAAAGGCTCTCTCTGGGCGATGATGGAGCGGCGCTACGAGGCCTACAAGTCCGTCGTCGTCAAACCCTTCTTCCGTGAACACTTCGCCCGCCTTGATCGCCAGATCGTCCTCGTCGATGCCCTGCAGGCGATCAATCGGGGTCCGGAGGCCATACAAGATCTCGAGCGAGCGCTCGGCGACGTGCTCGACTGCTTCCGCCCGGGCACCAATTCCCTTTTCTCGGCCCTGCTGGGCCGCCGCATCGACCGCGTGCTGGTCGCCGCCACCAAGGCCGATCACCTCCACCACGAAAGCCACGACCGATTGGAAGTCCTTACACGGCGCCTCGTCGAGCGCGCAATCGAGCGCATCGGCATGAGCGGCGCCGGCATCGACGTCATGGCGCTTGCTTCCGTGCGCGCTACCCGCGAGGGGACGGTGAAAAGCGACGGCCACATGCTGCCGGTCATCTCGGGAACGCCGATGGACGGTGAAAAGATCAACGGCGAGGTTTTCGACGGCCTGCGCAACACTGCCATTTTTCCCGGCGACCTGCCCGAAAATCCACAGTGGCTGTTCAAGACCCTGGATTCCACATCCGATAAAACGCAGCTTCCGGACCTCAACATCGTGCGCTTTCGGCCACCGCAATTGGACGAGACCGGCGGCGTAACGCTGTCCATTCCGCATATCCGGCTCGACCGGGCCATGCAATTCCTGTTCGGAGACCGTCTCGCATGACGAAACCGACCGACGAAGAACCCAACAGACCCGCACGCCGGCCTGCAGCTTTCTCGCTGGAGCCGGAGCGCGAGACCGAGCCCCGCGCCAAGACCGTCCAGGCGTCGAGGAAGCCGCAGAGCTTCCAAGCCGATATCATATTGACGTCCGACGAGGAGGATCCGTTCCTCAATCCGCATATCGGGCTTCCCGTGCCGCTTTCGCCGTCGCCCCGTCGTCGCTTTTCCTTTGCCAAGATCGCCTTTGGAGCTTTCGGCGCGCTGCTGTCTCTGGCATTCGGGCTTTGGATCGACGACCTGATCCGCAACCTGTTCACGCGCGCCGATTGGCTCGGCTATACGGCGCTGGCGGTGCTTGCCGTCGGCATCCTTGCAGTGCTCGCCATCGTCGTGCGCGAGACCGCCGGTCTGATGCGGCTTGCCGCCGTCCAGACGATCAAGACGGAGGCAGAGGCCGCATATCTCGAAACTCGGCCGGCGCGCGCAAGGGCTCTTGTCGAACGCCTGACCACGCTGCTTGCCGCAAAGCCCGAAACCGCCAAGGGCCGGGCGACGCTAAAGGCGTCCGAAGACGACATCATCGACGCGCCGCATCTGATCACCCTTGCCGAACGTGAGCTACTCGGGCCCCTCGACCGTCAGGCCCGCGCGCTCATCCTCGGTGCGTCAAAGCGCGTCTCGGTGGTCACGGCCGTCAGCCCCCGTGCCGTCGTCGATCTTCTCTACGTTCTCTACGAGTCCGCGCGGCTGATCCGCGCCATGGCCGAGCTTTACGGCGGCCGCCCCGGCACCATCGGCATGTTCAAGCTGATGCGTGACGTGCTCGCGCATCTGGCAGTCACCGGCTCGATTGCTGTGGGCGACGGGCTCGTCCAGCAGATCCTCGGCCACGGCATCGCCTCGAAGCTCTCTGCGCGGCTTGGCGAGGGCGTCGTCAACGGAATGATGACGGCGCGCATCGGCATCGCCGCAATGGACCTCTGCCGGCCGTTGCCGTTCAAGGCGTTAAAGCGACCTGGCATCGGCGATTTCATCGGCGACCTCACTCCTGGCGCAAAGGGCCGGTGATATCGGTAAATTGCCTTGAAATGGCAGTGATTTGGCGGACTGGAAACCAAGCATTAACCATTCTGCGGCAAAACTCTGGTCCATGTCTCTCAAAAGTGCGCAGCGGTTTTGGGATGACGACATGCATAAAAACAGAGACTTGAAGCGCGTCACATGATCCCGTTCCGACGCGACGCGTTTTAAGGCAGTTTCCTGTTCCTCTTCGCTAGGGAAAGCCAATGTTTTCGCGCCAGTTCTTTATCGTATGCGGCATCGCAGCCGTAGGCATGTCTCTCGGTGACTGGGCGCGCACGGCCGATGCGGCACCTCGCGACAAGGCTTTCTTCCAGTCGGTATCCGGCGCCTGGCGCGGCCCCGGCGAGATCGTCGCCGGTAAGTACAAGGGAACGAAGTTCACCTGCAATCTGACCGGAACTGCTCTGGACGGCTCGACCACCGGCATTAAGCTCGACGGCACCTGCCGCGTCGGCGTTTTCCAGCAGCCGATGTCGGCCGAAATCACGCAAGGCGAAGGCACCTACAAGGGCAAATTCCTCGACGGCGCCGCCGGCAAGGGCCTCGACGTGACATCAGGTACCGTCAATGACAGTGCCGTCGTCATCGGCCTAAACCGCCAGAAGCTGAACGGCGTCATGGTTGCCCGCCTGCAGGACGACAAATCGATGAACGTGACAATCTCGGTCAAGGTCGAAGAGCAGATGATCCCTGTGATCGGCCTCAGCCTGAAGCGCTCGGTCGACGACATGACAGTTGGGTCTATCCAGTAGAAGCAGGCTCTTTGCGCCACCAGTCGCGGTCTTCGTCAGCAATCTCAATTCCGTTTATGTCGGCCTCGCGCAGCCAATCCGAAACGCTGCGCGACTTGACGATCATGCCAGGCGCAAAATCCGCCAGCGGCATCAACACGAAGCCTCGCTCGGTCATTCGCGGGTGCGGAAGCTGCAAATCAGTCGCTTCCCGCTCAAAATCGCCATAAGTCAGAATATCGATGTCGATGGTGCGTGGTCCCCAGCGCTCGACCCGAATGCGCTTCATCTCGCGTTCGATACCGAGGCAGATCTCCAGCAGCGCGTCAGGGCCGACACTCGTGTCGACAGCGGCACAGGCGTTATAAAAGAACGATTGATCCGTCTTTCCCCATGGCGGCGTCCGGTAGAGCCGCGAGGCGGCGACAATCCGGCAGTCGGCGCGCGCCTCAAGACTGCGCAGCGCGGACGCCATGGCCTTTACCGGATCGCCAATATTGCCGCCGAGACCAAGCGTTGCCCGGTTCCAACCTGTCTCAGGCAAGATGTTCAACACTCACCTGCACGTAGTCGAGCACGCCCGGCACAGGTGCATTCGGCTTGCGCACCGTAATCTTCGCCCTGCGGATTTGCGGAAACCGATTGCACAGCCCCTTGGCAACGTCGACCGCCAACGATTCGATCAGGTAGCGGCGCTTGCCGGTAATGATCTCCTCGATGACGGTGAATGCGATGCCATAATTGACCGTGTCCTCGATGGAATCCTTCTCAAGCGCATCGCCGGCAACGACATCGAGTTCCGCATCGACGAAAAAACGCTGGCCGAGGAACTCCTCCTCGTCATGAACGCCGTGACGGGCGAAAAAAGCGCAGTTTTGTAGGGTGATGGTGTAGATGCCGGTCATGATGTCTTTTCCCGTGATTTCGCCCGCGTAGCGATAATAGCATCCGCGACCGCCAGTGCGTCCCTGTTGATTGCGACATTATGCACCCGAAATATGGCCGCCCCCTGCAAGCGCAGGATGGCGCTGGTCGCCGCAGTTCCACCGTCCCGGTCGGCAGCGTCCCGCCCCGTGACAGCGCCGATAAAGCGCTTCCGGGAAGTGCCGGCGACCAGCGGCAGCCCGAACCGGTGCAACGCCTCGAAGCGCGCCATCAGTTCAAGGTTCTCGTCGACATCCTTGGCAAAGCCAAATCCGGGATCTAGCACGATGCTTTCGCGCGCCACGCCGGTGAAAGCGGCGATCTGAAGCGATCGATCGAGAAAGGCGATCTGGTCGTCGATGACGTCGGGCAGCTTCTGGCGATCCCTGCCGGTGTGCATGATACAGAGCCCGGCGCCGGTCTGAGCTGCAAGGTTCGCAAGCTCAGGCTCCCGCTGCAGCCCGAACACATCATTGATGATGTGAGCACCGGCGCCGACGGCCAGCCGTGCTGTATCCGCTCGGTAGGTATCGACCGATATCAGCGCGTCGGTCTTGCCGCGCAGGGCCTCGATAACAGGCAGGACACGGCCCTGCTCCTCTGAGGCGCTCACCGGATCTGCATCCGGCCTTGTCGATTCGCCGCCGATATCGACAATCCGGGCGCCCTCGGTAACGCAGGCGAGCGCATGCTCAACCGCCGCATCGACGGCTTCGAAACGGCCGCCATCCGAAAAGGAATCCGGCGTGACGTTTATGATCGCCATGATCGTGCTTGAGCGGCCGAGCTCGAGGCTGCGCCCATGTGCCACCTGCCAACGATCGCCGTTAATCTCGCTCACCAAACGCCCATCCCGTTGGAAAATAAAAAAATACCGCTCCGATATTGCGCTCGTAGTGGCTATGCCGCAAGCTTTCGCAAAGTTCAACCTGGTAGCCGCACGAATGCCCTTCGCAGTCCGTCAAGCCCGCTTTGCGCTGGCCGTCCTTCTATTGTGCGGCATGAGCATGGCGGCATCGGCTGAGGTCGTCGCGCACAAGCGCGTCTCCTATTTCGACATCAGCGGCAACACCGCCGACGAACTGGATGCAGCGCTGAATGCACGTGGACCGACCGCCATCGGCGCAAGCAGCAGCCATCCCGGCGCCACGAACATTCAGTTTGGTGGGCAGGCGACCTATGTCGAGGAAGATAGTCGATGCCATATCATCGGTATCAAGGTCACGGTCGAAACGGAAATTATCCTGCCGCGCTGGAAAGACCGGAGCCACGCGCCCAAGCGCCTGTCGTTGGTCTGGGACACGCTCTCGGCCGACATCAGGCGCCATGAGGAACGTCATGCCGAAATCGCCCGGCAACACGCCCGGATGACCGAGCAAGCGATTCTCAAGCTGCCGCCGGAGCGCAATTGCGACCTGCTTCAAGTTAAGATCAATGCCGAATCAGCACGCAACATCGAAGAGCACGACAGGGATCAGGCACGTTTCGACTTGATCGAGGCGGCAAACTTCCGAAATAGGATGAAGAGATTGATGAATTACCGGTCTGTTTCGAAGAATGACGAAAACTGAGCGATTTCCAAGCTTTCCGCTGAAACCCTAAGATGCTCGCTCTTGCAACCTGTGCGAAACATGTCACAGATTGTCACAATCCACTCCAATTTTCGTCTTTGAACTTTACGTGAGACAAAAATGGAGTTCTCCTATGCCCACACGATCATCAACCGATTGGTTCTGCGTTCCGGTTTCTCCAGTTCTCCTGGCGTGTCCGATGCCGCAGGTGCTTCCTCCCTCGCCTGTTGGTGATGCGCCCGACTAGCCTCGCTCTGAGCAGAGCGAGGTTTTTTTTGGCTTGGCCGCCTCGATGTTCAGGCCTGGCGTTCGGGAACGTGGACCACCAGCCCGTCAAGAGCCGCCGTCAACTTGATCTGACAGGAAAGCCTAGAGCTCGGACGGACATCATAGGCAAAGTCGAGCATGTCCTCCTCCATCGGTGCCGGCGGACCGACCCTTTCAGCCCAGGCGTCGTCAACATAGACATGACATGTGGCGCAGGCACAGGCGCCGCCGCACTCGGCCTCAATTCCGGGAACGGAATTGCGCACGGCATTTTCCATCACGGTCGACCCCTCGGCAACATCCAGGTCGAAGTGATTGCCGTCGAAAGCGACGATGGTGAGTTTTGTCATGTGAATGAATTCCGGTATCGAGTGCGAGGACAGCTCCGGAATTTTTCTTCCAACAATTCTAAAGGGCAGTCAACATCGGACGTCCCGAAAGCGTTTTTGCGCCCGACACGCCTTCAGCGGCAGAGCTTCAAAATGAAGTTCTCCGCATCGACCACAGCGGCGCCGACGGCGGCCATGCTGGACGCATCATTGATCCGATGTTCGAAGGCATCAGCGGCCTCCGCGACTTTGAAAGCGCCGACGGCACTCGCGGCACCCTTGAGCAGATGCGCGCCGGCCGTCGCCTTCTCCGTATTGCCGCTGCCGATATCCTGGAGACAGGCGCGAGCCTGGCGGGCAAACATCTGGAGAACCTCGACTTCCAGCACCTTGTCGCCCATTGTCTGTCTTGCCAGATGAACGAGGTCGATGGGACGCTCTTTAGACGGGCCGGTGCCGCGTGCATTGTCAGGGGCTTCAAATGCGATGTTGAGTGCTGCCATGTGGCAATTCTCCCGTTTTCTGTTTTTTGGAGTTGCCGCATCGTTGCGGCGTCGGCATGGCCATCGAGTTAAATTTCGGCACATTGAAGGCGGAAATCTACCGTTATGGTTAACGCCCGTTAAACATCACGGAATTATTAGCTTTTCGGCAATGCATTGATTTAAAAGGTGTTAACAACTGCTTAAGCTGACCCTGCGGATGCCACCGAATTAATTGTAACAGTTTTGGGAATGTGCCACTACGATACTAGTACGTTGGGTTTCCCGCACCCGTCTTTGCCCAAGCGGTGGATAGTGGTAATGTTTTGATACCTCCGTTTGTAAATCCGGTTCCACTCTGAAATGTAATGGGAATTCGGGCGCGTGAATGGGAAATCCGCAAGGACTTTGGGAGACGGGTTATTGCGTTTCCGACCCGGTGAATATCCGGGAGAGCACGTAAGCCTGAGTGAGTAGTAACGAGGCGTAAGCGTATGGCGAACAACAAGTACAGCGAGTCGATCGAGGACAAGGCTTTCAAGGCCTTGGACGAAGCGCTGCAGATTGACTTCAGCGACGAAGGCATACCACCTCGCACCGGTCAGACCCCGGACGCCACGGAGGCAAAATTGTCCGAGACATCCAATCGGCGTGCCAAACAGACCCCCGAAGAGATGGCCCGCAAGGCCGCCTCGGCAAGGCCCACGAACGCTGGACGGGCTCCCGAGCCGGCAAAGACGCCGACCTTCGCCCCCGCCAATGATGGCAGCCGCGCGAGCTCTGCATCCATCCTGAAGTCGATCGACGGCGGCTCCACGGGTGCCGCCATTCGCAATGCGACCCTATTCTCTCTTCTGTGGATCGTTGGAGGCGCCGGCCTCACGTCTCTGCTCTATTCGCCACAGATCTGGCAAATCCGCTCGGTCGCCGACCTGCTTGCCCTACCCGGCGTGATTGCCTGTATTGTCGGCATCGCCCTTCCGGTTCTTCTGTTCTACGCTTTCGCAATCATGATTTCTCGCGCCCAGGACATGCGCAATGCTGCCCGCTCTATGGCGGAAGTCGCACTTCGCCTGTCGGAGCCGGAAACAATCGCCTCCGAGCGCGTCATGACTGTCGGTCAGGCCGTGCGCCGCGAAGTCTCGGCGATGAATGAAGGCATCGAACGCACAATCGCCCGCGCCACGGAACTGGAGACACTCGTCCATTCCGAAGTGAACGCGCTCGAGCGCAGCTACGCCGACAATGAATTGCGTGTCCGCGGCCTTGTCCACGAGCTCGGCTCGGAGCGGGACGCCATCATCAGCCATGCCGAGCGCATCCGCTCCTCGATCGTTGGCGTCCATGACCAGATCAAGGAAGATCTGTCGCTGGCCACCGAGGAAATCTCGGTACGCCTGGCAACCTCGGGTGAAGCCTTCGCATCGATGATCGATACCCGCGCCGCATCGCTGACCGAGCGCTCCGATAGCGCCATCCAGGCGCTTGGATCGCTTCTGGCCGCCAAGACCGACAGCCTGCTTCAGAACCTCAATGCCTCCGGCTACGCTCTCAACAAGGAGTTCGATTCACGGCTCGAAGGCCTTTCCGCCACGCTGTCGGAGCGCGGCAACGTCTTGCTGAGCCAATTTGAGACACGCGCCTCGACGCTTGACAGCAACACAGAAAAGCTGAACGCGGCCCTCAACGATCGGGCGCGCCAGCTCAACGAGACCCTGATTGCCCGCACCCGCGAGATCAGCGAAAGCCTGACAGGTGGCGAGCGCACCATCACCGGTTCGCTCGACAGCGTCCTGTCCAAGCTCAACAGCGCGCTTGACGAAAAGGGCGCAAGCTTCCGCCAGAGCCTGCAGTCGACGGCTGACGAGACGATCATGGATCTCGATCTGCGTTCCGGCTTTTTCGAGGAACGTCTTCAGACGACTGTCGCACATCTTTCGACGAGCTTCGACGAGCGCGTATCCGAGTTTGCCAACGCCTTCGACAAGCGCGCCGGCTCACTCGACAGCAAGCTCATGGAAAGCCTTGCACGCATCAACGAGACGCTTGCCGGCGGATCGGATGCCATCGACGGTATCCTCAACTCCAGCATCGAACGCATCGGATCGACCCTTACCGACCAGTCCTTCGCGCTTGCCACGACGCTGTCGACCGGCCATGAGGTGCTTGAAAGCGCCATCGGCTCTAAAGCTGAAGAAATCACCGCGGCTCTCCATGGTCGGACCGGCGAGTTCACCGCGGCCCTGGAAGGTGCTACCCGCGAAATCTCCTCGGCGCTAACGAGCGGCACAAGCGGCCTCAACGCCGCGTTGACAGGCGGTACCAGCGACCTCAAGGAAGCGCTTGCGTCGCACTCAGGCGAGTTCACCGCAGCGCTGGAAGGTGCTACCCGCGAAATCTCCTCGGCGCTAACGAGCGGCACAAGCGGCCTCAACGCCGCGTTGACAGGCGGCACCAGCGACCTCAAGGAAGCGCTTGCGGCGCGCTCAGGCGAATTCGTCTCCGCGCTGAAGTCCGCGACAAGCGACGTTTCGACGGCGCTGTCAGGCGGTACCGACGAACTGAACGCCGCCTTTACCGGACGCTCGAGCGAGCTTGCCAATACGCTTGCCGCCCGCTCCGGCGAATTCGTCTCCGCGCTGAAGTCCGCGACGAGCGACGTTTCGACGGCGCTGTCAGGCGGTACCGACGAACTGAACGCCGCCTTTACCGGACGCTCGAGCGAGCTTGCCAATACGCTTGCCGCCCGCTCCGGCGAATTCACCGCCGCCCTGCAGACGGCGACCTCCGATATCGCCTCTGCCCTCACCTCAGGCACCGAAGGCCTCACCGCTGCATTCGTCGGCCGTACCGGCGCACTCAACGAGACATTGTCTTTGCGTACAGGCGAAATCACCCGGACGCTAGGCGCGGCCCATGAGCGGATGGACGCCGTCATGGCCGAGCGCAGCGGCGCCCTCTTTGGCGCCTTGTCCGACAGCCAGACGCGCTTCGAGCAGACGCTGGCCAATCGCTCCGAAACAATCATCAACGCCGTTTCCGGCAGCCACGAGCGCCTGGTCGACGCGCTCGATGAGCGGACGATGGGGCTCGCGATTTCGCTGTCCGACAGCCAACAACGCCTGGAAAGCACGCTTAGCAACCAGGTCGACGCTATCAGCGGCACGGTCTCCGAAAGCCATAGCCGCCTGACGGACGCCCTTGATGAAAAGACCAAGGCCCTGACCGCCGCCCTGGCTGAAAATCACGCGCGCCTCGACGAGACGCTTGCAACGCGCGCCGATGCCATTACGCAGGCCGTTAGCGGCAGCCACGTCCGGCTTGGCGACGTGCTCGACGAAAAGACCATGGCACTGGCGATTTCGCTCGACGAAACGCAGAACCGCTTCGACAGCGCTCTGGAAGCACGCACCAACGCCATTCTTGATAGCGTCGCCGGTGCGGAAGCCCGCATCGCCGGTACCTTTGGCGACAAGGCAGAGACCATCCGCTCCGCCTATGTCGACAACCACGACCGCCTCGACCGGGCCTTGAGCGCTCACACGGACGCACTGGCCGGTGTGCTCAACAGCGGTGGCGAGCGCATCGAGACCGTCGTCGGCAGCTCCACGGCCCGCGTCGAAAATGCCCTTTCAGATACGACACGCCGGCTTGAAGAGACGATCGGCAGCGGTCTTACACAGATGGATCAAAGCCTTTTGTCGGCCCATGACCGCATGCGCGCCACGCTGGAAGACCGCAGCAATGCGATCGACCTGACGCTTCGCGAAGCCCACTCCCAGCTCGACGGAACGCTCTCTGATCAGGCAACGACCATTGGCGCTTCGATCGCGACCAGCGTCAGCATGTTGGAAATGTCGCTGGAGGACCGCGAGGCCTCGATCCGCAACACCATCGACAGCACCGCCCGCTCGCTCGAAGAGCGCCTGCGCGACAGCACCGGCGATATTGCCGGCCGGTTCCACGACACGGCGGCAGAAATCTCGCGCTCCGCCGAAGCCTTCTCAGGCAACATCAACCAGACGCTCGACGGCATGACAAATCGCTTTGCCGAAACGGGCTCCCGCGTCGAAGCCGGCCTTTCGGTGCTCGAAACGCGCATCCGCGACGGCGTCGACAACATCGCAGGCCAGGTCGATGCCGCCGGTAACCGGCTTTCGGCAAGCCTTAGCGAAGGTGTTTCGCAGATCGACCGCGCCGGCGACGCAGCCGCCGCCCGCATGACCGACACCATCAGTGCAAAAGCCGCGACGCTTGCCGAAACCATCGACGGTCGCACCACCAATCTGAGCCAGGCTCTCGACAGCGGCGCCGCCCGCATCGACGAACGCCTGTCGACGATGGACCGCGCGCTCAACGTCGGCCTTGACGCCGTCAACCGCACCATCGAAGGCAAGGCAACCAACCTTGCCACCACGCTGCGCACCGCCGTTGCCGATGCCGCCCAGGGAATGGACGACGAAGCGACCCGCACCGCCGAGCAGCTTGCCCGCACCGGCCAGCAGTTCGCCGACGACCTCGGCAGCCGCAGCGACAGCTTTACCCGCATCATGGACGAGCGGTCGGAAGCGATCGTCAACCGCGTCTCCGAGACCCAGAGCCGGCTTGCAAGCCAGGCCGCAGCCGTTGCCCAGACCTTCTCCGAGGCAGGCAACGCTATCGTCAATAAGGTGGCCGAGGCCGAAGGACTGGTCGGCAGGCAGGTCAACGCCATATCGCGCGCCCTCTCCGACGCAGAAAACTCGCTGGAGGCGCACAGCGCGTCCATCCGCACCACCCTTTCCGGCGGCAGCGAAGAAATCGCCTCGACCATGGCCGCCGTGGAGCGGGCGCTGGAAGAACGCGCCAATGCCATCCGCCTCGGCCTCGACGAGCGTGTCCGCGATATCGACGCGACGCTTGCGGATGTCGACAAGGCACTGGAGGCACGCGGCAATTCGATCCGTTCGGGTCTTGACGAGCGGACCCGCGAATTGAATTCCATGCTGGCCGGTCGCTCCAGCGAGCTCACCCGCCTCATCGAGGAACAGGCCCGGCCGATCATCGATCGCTACGCCGAAACCGGCACCGAGGCTGCAGGCAGGATCACGGCGGCGGCCCAGGAGGCTTCGGAACGTCTGCAGGCAGAAAATGCGGCGCTTATCTCAGCGATCGCATCCCGCACCAACGACACGCTAGCAGCAATCTCGGCTCGCACCGAGAATGCAGCAAGCACCGTCAACGCGCTCGAAAACAGCCTACTGGCCAACGTCAATAGCCTTATAGAACGCCTGGCGGACAACAACACGACGATCGTCGGCATGCTAAACCAGGCATCCGAGCAGCTTTCCGCCGTCGACAATCGCCTGGGTTCGACAACCTCACGCTTTGCCGACTCGGCAAGCAAGGCGGCCGAAATGGTCTCCGCTTCGACGCGGCTTCTGGAAGGCAAGGTCGACAAGCTCTCCGACGTCTCGGGCCATACGCTGGCGCAGGTCGGCGGCATCATCGGCCGCTTCGACGAGCACTCCAAGGTGCTGACGCAGGCGTCCCAGCTACTGGGTGCTGCTCAATCCAACCTGGTGACCACGCTCGAAGAACGCGAAAGCGCACTTCAGGGCCTCGCCGTCGGCCTCGTGCAGCGGTCCGAGGAGATCGAAAACACCATGCGCGCCGTCGGCAACATGGTCGACAGCGCCTTTGATCGTGCCGAGCAGCGGTCCAACCAGGTCTCGGGCAATCTGCGTGAAGGTGTGCAGTCGTCCTTTGCCGATATCGGCCGCGTGCTCTCCGAGACCGAGGCACGCACGCAGCAGACGGCCGACGCGATGCGCAATGCGCTGAACAAGGCAGGCGAAGACGCCAACCAGACGATTGACAATACCTTTGCCAATGCCGAACGCCGGTCCACCGAGCTGACGAACCGCCTCCGTGGCGGATTGACGGCCTCGCTTTCGGACGTGGAGCGCATGCTCGCCGACGCCGGCAAAACCTCCGACACGGCAGCCCAGCAGCTGCGTGAAACAATGCGCGTTTCCGTGGACGAGGCAATCGGCCGCTTCGCCGGCGCAACCGACGAAATCCGCCGCTCTGCCGCCGAGATCCGCCGCGAACTGGACACGACGCGCAGCGAACTGAAGCGCGGCGCCTTCGATCTTCCAGAGGAAGCCAAGGAAAGTGCGGCCGCCATGCGCCGCGCTGTTGCCGAGCAGATCAAGGCCCTGCAGGATATCTCGCAGCTCGTCGGCAAGTCGGCCCAGCAGCTGGAGATTTCCGAGCCGGTCGCCCGTGCCATCGCCGACGTCCAGCCCGCGCCTCGTCCGCGCCCGGCACCACAGCCCGTGGCAACGCCACAGCCCGAACCGCAGGCAGTCGCACCGCAGCCACCGCTTGCGCCTCAGCAGCCATTCCAGCCGCCGATCGAATCTGCGGCCCTTCGTGGCTCCATCCAGCCGGCTCCGTCCGCAGTGCTGCCGCAACGCGCCGCACCGCCGCAGGCACCAGCGCGCCAGGAGCCGACCGCCGGCTTCTCGCCAGGCGGTGGCTGGATCAGCGATCTCCTGCGCGGCGCATCCCGCGACGACGCAGCCGAAGCGGCGCCCGCGCGCCCCGCAACGCCACGCGCGCCGGCATCGGAGCCAACTGCGGCTCCTGCGCAACGCAGCAACGACAGTCGTAACCCACGCCACGTCGTGGAATCATTGAATTCGCTGTCGGTGGATATCGCCCGGGCGATCGATCACGACGCCTCGGTCGATCTCTGGCGCCGTTATCAGCGCGGCGAACAGGATGTCTTCACCCGCAGGCTCTATACGCTGAAGGGCCAGCAGACCTTCGATGAGATCAAGCGCAAGTGCGAACGCGAGCCGGAGTTTCGCACCGCGGTCGACCGTTACATCGCCGATTTCGAAAAGCTGCTCGCAGACGTCGCCCGCACCGATCGTGATAAGACCGTAACCCAGGCCTATCTGACATCAGACACCGGCAAGGTCTACACCATGCTCGCGCACGCCGCCGGACGGTTCAGCTGATAGACGCATAGGAGCGCCGAAACGAAAAAGTCCCCGATGAAACGGGGATTTTTTGTCAGTCCTGCACACTTGACCGCAAGATCAGCGCGCAGTCACGACCTTGGAAATGAGGCCGCTATTGATGCCGATCAGCAGGAAACTATTATCGATGCGAACCCAGCGACGACCGTGCGGCGGTGGCTGCAAGCGGTAGCGGCGATAATCGACAGAAGCGGCTCGACGACGATCCGTTTCGGAGATGCGGTGACCGCGGATCCAGCTGTGGTGTCTGGGGCTGTGACTATCGCGCTGAGGTGCTGCAGCGTCCGCGCCGGTCGCGAGAGCCATTGGCGCTGCGACAATGGCGGCGGCAAGCAGAATGGAAAAAAGTCTGTTCATTTTTGTGGTGTTTCCTCGGTTTATATACGAGCGACCCTAAGGTGGCAGTCATGACGGGAAGCTGAAGGAAAAATTACACTTTCGTAAGATGAATCTGATGCTTATGGGACAGATTATAATCTGTCTGGTCACAAATGCAGCATTTGGAAATGCCCGGCGTGATGATCCTATCTCACACCGGAATTCGTATGGAAGCGCTTAGAGTTCGTCGTAATTGAACCAGTCGAAATCGGCGATCTGCGCCCGCCCGGATGTGTCGAATGCGAACATACCGACGAAAGCGCCGGTGAAGGAACCATGCTCTCCGCGGCCGCCCTCATCGGAAATCACGCCGGCATCGAGTACCGGGCCGATTGCGTGCCATGCGCCCATGCCTTCGGCCTGCCAGAAGAATTGCAGGTCGTTGTTCGTCACCTCCATGGAAAGCTGGATGCGCCCGTCCGGTATCGCGACCCCGCCATCGATCGGGAAGACAAGGCGACCATCCGGATAGTTGCCCGCGCAGGAGAGGATCGTCAGGCAACGCCCGAGCTTTTCGTGTAGCGTAACGGCGAGCGCGTGAAACTTGTACCTGTTGTAGTAATGCGTCAGGCCCGCCACCTGCTGGTAGGTATCAGGCAGAAATTCGATCACCGTCTCGGCACGAAAGCGATGATGCTCCTGCCGCCGGGCGACAAGAGATTGCTCGAACCACGAGCCGATGCTTTCGCGCGCAAAGAGCCTCAGGTGACCCGGTCGCTGGCTGAGGCTGAATAGCCGTTCCGGCTGCGGCGTGCGCAGCCATTGGAAATCCATCGGCAGCTTGCCGCCGTCAAAATTATAGTCCGTCCGACGCGGCTTCTCGATCGGCACGGCGCCATTCAACGCTGACACCTCGACATCCGGCACGACGGTGCCGTTTTCGAGATAAAGCCAATCATCGTCTTTCCAGACGCATTTCTGCAAGCTCGTCTCGCGCCCGAGCGTGCAGCGTCGATGCGGCTCAAGCGGCCGGCCGCAAAGATGGGTATGATAGAACTGCCCGTCCGGCGTCTCGACATATTGCCCGTGCCCTGAACGCTGCAATGCCGCCTTCGGATGATCCTTAGATGTGATCAGATAGAGGTTCGGGTGCATCTCGTAGGGGCCATCGATGCTGCGCGAGCGCGCCATGGTCACCGCGTGGTCGTAGCCAGTGCCGCCCTCGGCAGTCGTCAGATAGTACCAGCCGTTGCGCTTGAAGAGATGCGGCCCTTCGACCAGGCCGAGCGGACTGCCGGCGAATATGTTCTTGACCGGCCCGATCAGCGACCTGCTCTGCGCATCCCACTCTTGCAGCAGGATGCCATCGAAGGAAGGCGTTTTCGGCGCGCCGCCATAGCCTTCGGAGCGGTGGTTCCACAGCATGTTGACGAACCACTTGCGGCCGTCATCGTCGTGAAACAGCGAGGGGTCGAAACCGGATGAATTGACGTAGATGCGGTCCGACCAATCGCCCTCGATCGTCGGCGACGTCGTGATGTAGTTATGCGCATCTTTGAAGTTGCCGTCGTAGCGCTTGACATCGGTATAGACGAGCCAGAACTGTCCGTCGGCATAGGAAAGACAGGGTGCCCAGATGCCGCAACTGTCGGGCTCGCCACGCATATCGAGCTGCGCCTTGCGCTCCAGCGGGCGACGCACCAGCGTCCAGTTCGCCAGATCCCTGGAATGATGGATCTGCACGCCCGGATACCACTCGAAGGTCGAGGTGGCGATATAGTAGTCGCTGCCGACACGGCAGATCGACGGATCGGGGTTAAAACCCGGCAAAATAGGATTGCGGATCATGCGGCCACCTCCTCCAAAGGCGAAATGCAGTACGCGCCGCCCAAGAGCGACGCGCAAGTCTTAAATCGAGGCCGCAACGATAGTCGTCGCGACAATCCCTCGCTCAGTCGCGCTCGGCCGATTTTGCCCAGAGATTGATGTCGGCCTCGCGGGCATAGACGTCGATCTGCTTCAGCTCTTCGGCGGTGAATTCGGCGTTATCGAGGGCGTTAACACAATCGACGATCTGCGACGAGCGGCTGGCGCCGATCAGGGCAGACGTGACGCGGCCGCCGCGCAGGACCCAGGCGATCGCCATCTGCGCCAGCGTCTGGCCGCGCTTTTCAGCGATGCCGTTCAGCTTGCGGATATTGTCGATGATCGACGGACGGATGAACTCCTTCTTGAGGAAGTGGTTCTGCGCCGCACGGCTGTCTTGCGGAATGCCGCTCAGATATTTCGTCGTCAGCATACCCTGTGCCAGCGGCGAAAAGACGATCGAGCCGATGCCGAGCTCTTCAAGCGTATCGACCAGGCCGTCATCCTCGACCCAGCGATTGAGCATCGAATAGCTTGGCTGATGGATCAAGCAAGGCGTCCCGAAGCTCTTCAGGATCGCGGCGGCTTCACGGGTCCGCTGCGAATTATAAGAAGAGATACCGACATATTGGGCCCGGCCCGAGCGAACGATGTGATCGAGCGCGCTGCAGGTTTCCTCAAGCGGTGTGTCGGGGTCGAAACGATGCGAATAGAAGATGTCGACATAGTCGAGGCCCATGCGCTTCAGGCTCTGGTCGCAGGATGCGATCAGATATTTGCGGCTGCCCCATTCGCCGTAAGGACCCGGCCACATATCGTAACCGGCCTTGGACGAGATGATGAGCTCGTCGCGCAGACCGACAAATTCGGTCCGCAGGATTTCTCCGAAGGCAGTCTCCGCCGAGCCTGGGGGCGGCCCGTAATTGTTGGCGAGATCGAAGTGGGTGATGCCGAGATCGAAGGCTGTCCGGCACATGTCGACCTTGCGGTCATGCGGGGTATCGCCACCGAAATTGTGCCACAGGCCAAGCGAGATTGCCGGCAGTTTCAGACCGGAGCGTCCGGTCCTGTTGTATTTCATCTTCGCATAACGGTCTTCCGACGGTTGCCAAGCCATTATTGTAAATCCTCCGAAGGCGACGTTCTCAAAACCGGTTCCGATTTCAAGGGAAGCGACGCGTAAAGCGACAATTTGCAGTGCCTTGATAGTGAGAATCCATGACAGCACCGCAAACGAAAGCGCGGGCATTTCAGCCCGCGCGGACATTAGCCCTTCGTCAACTTACTTCAAGAGCGCCAGCGCCTCTTCGATGCCCAATGCGGCGGGTTGGGTACACGTTGTCATCAGGTCGACAAACCGACCCTCTTCGCCCGACTTCAGGATCGAGGTCATGACATCGACGCCGTGAAGGGTTCTGTCGAGTGAGCAGCGGGCATCGCGCCCGTCGATCAGGCTTGCCGCCATGTCGGCAAGCCCGGCCGTGCGGTAGTTCGCCCGCGGACCTTGGGGGCTCTCCTGATTGGCGATGCCAAAGGGATGATCCCAGCTGTCGAGTGCCTTGATGTCCTTGTCGCGGCCGCTCGCCTCGACCGTTCCGCCAAAGAAGTTCGGGTCTGGAACGTAAAGCGAGCCGTCCGTGCCATAGAGTTCCATATTGGCGTGGCGATGCGACCAGACATCCCAGCTGGCGGTCAAGGTGACCGTTGCGCCGCTGACGAATTCGAGCAGAGCCTGAATCGTCGTCGGCGTCTTGACGGGGATAGTCTCGCCGGCTCGCGGCTGGCTGGTGATAGTGCGTGTCGTCTGCGCCATCGAGGTCAGCGCGCCCACACGCTTTACCGGGCCGATGAGGTTGATCAGGTTGGCGATATAGTAGGGACCAAGATCGAGGATCGGTCCCGCGCCCGGCAGGAAGAAGAAATCCGGGTTAGGATGCCACATCTCCATACCAGGGCTCATGACATAGCAAGCGCCCGAGGTGATCCGTCCGATGCCGCCGTCATCGACGAATTTGCGCGCAAGCTGATGGGCGCCGCCAAGGAACGTATCCGGCGCGCAGCCGACCGCCAGCCCCTTGGCCTTGGCGATGCGGCGCAGTTCCTCGCCCTGCTCGAGCGACAGTACCAGCGGCTTCTCTGAATAGACATGCTTGCCAGCCTCGAGGATGCGCTTGGAGACCGGGAAATGTGCGTCGGGGATGGTCAAGTTGACGACGACGTCGATCTCGTCATTGGCGAGAAGCTCGTCGATCGTCTGTGCCTTGACATTGTATTCCTCAGCCCGCAGTTCCGCGGCATTCATGTTGATATCGGCACATGCCAGAACCTTCAGCCCCTTGAAAAGAGGCGAAAGGGTAAAATAAGTGGTGGAAATATTGCCGCATCCGATGATGCCGACGCCGAGTTCCTTGGCCATGATATCTTCCCGATCAATAGGTTTTAAAGGATGCGATCGAGCGCGTCACCACGCGGTCGAGATCATTCGGATTGTCATGTTCGACGACATAATGCCGCGCGCCGGTCTTCTTCAGCACCTCTATCAGCTTGCCCCAGTTGAGCGTGCCGTGACCGACATCGGCCCAACCGCCTTCATCCTCGTTCTGGCCGGCCGGTGCTATGTCCTTGACGTGAACCGACGTGATGCGGGGACCGTATTTCTCGATGTATTTGTAGGGATCGCCGCCGCCGCGAACCACCCAGGCGATATCGGCTTCCCACGAGAGGCCCGGACCGCCGGCAAATATCTGATCGATCGGCACGGAACCGTCCGAAAGCGTGACAAATTCGAAATCGTGATTGTGCCAGCCGAAGTCGAGCCCCGCATCCTTGAACGGCTTGCTGATCTTTTCGAGGCGAACACCGAAATCATGCCAGCCCTTTGCATCCTTCGGACGCTGGTCTGGCATGAGATGGGGCGCATAGATCGATTCCACGCCAAGCGCCTTTGCAATCTTCAACGCGCGTTCAGGATCGCCTTCCAGCATGTCGATGCTGAAATGGCCGGTCGGCATGGTCAAACCGTGTCTGTCGAGGTCGGCGCGCATGGCCGAAAGCCCGGCATCGTCGAGCTCGGCATACATCGCGCCATAGCCTTCCACTTCCTTGTAACCGGCCTTGGCCACCTTGGCGAAGACTTCGGAAAAGGGTGGGTAGCTGCGAGCGCTATAAAGCTGAAAGCCAAGTTTCGTCATCGATATTTCCTCCACTGGCCCTGGGGCCTCTCCTCTTGGCCGGCTTTGGGACGCCGGCGCCGAATGCCGCTAGATGGCGGCGGTGCTGCTCATTCAGTCCACCGACTGGCAGGACTGCAGGTCGTAAAAACGGAATTCCGGTAGGCTGCCGCGCCCGAGGGGCTTGCTTGCGGTGAACACGATCCGCCGGCTCTCTCCCGCCGTCAGGTCGAATGCGTTGTCGGAATAACGCCCCTCGGTCTCGCTCTCGATCATCACGAACAGCGCAAGTCCCTTGGCGGTGACAGTTAGTTCGATCGTCCCGTCTTGCTCGATCTCTTCTCTCAGCACTGTCAGGCCAGCCGGTTGAAGCTCCAGCGCCTTGTAGGTGCCATGAACATAATTGCCCTGCCCGCCCATTCCGTTCGATGCGGTAAAGTGCCACGCGAGCAGGCAGTCATGCGGAACGGATGACGCGTCGACCGTCGTCGCTGTGACGGCAGCAACCGGCGAACACATTGCCTGCACCGACGTCAAATGCCTGGTCTCGCCACCCATCGTCACAAGCGAGATGCTGAGATCGACGCTGACTTCGGCTGTCGTGTCGTTGACCAGCGAGAAGCGGATCAACGAGTTATCCTCAGACGGGATCGCCGCCACCGCGACCGGCTGGAAGAACCGGCGGACGAGATAATGCATCGCCTTCCAGCGGCCGCCGTAATCGAGGCTGGACCAGGAGGCCACGGGCCATGTGTCGTTGAGCTGCCAATAGATCGTGCCCATGCAATGTGGCTTCAGCGATCGCCAATATTCCACGGCCGCCTTGATGGCGAGGCCCTGCTGGATCTGGCTGAGATAGACGAAATTCGGAAAATCCTTGGGGAAACGAAAATACCGGAACATCGTCCCGGCAATGCGCTCGTTGCCCCCTGCATTTTTCTGATGAAGCTCCATCACCGGCGAGGCCACGTTCATGTCTTTGCGCTCGGCATAGGTCTCGATGACCGGCAGCGACGTATAGGACTGAAAGCCGAACTCGGAGCAAAAGCGCGGCCGGACGGTGCGGTAATTGTCGAACGACTTGTTCTCATGCCAGACCGACCAGTAGTGCATGTCACCGGAGCCGTCGGCGTGCCAGGCGTCTGCGAAATCGAGATAGCCGGACGCCGGGCTCGAAGGCCACCAGATCGCATCCGGAGCCGCCTTCTTCATCGCCTGCTCGATCGTCCGGTTCAGGCGGTCGTAGGAGACAAGATAGCGATCGCGATCCCTCCGCGATTCCTCGAACCAGGTCAGCGCCCCGACAAGCTCGTTGTCGCCGCACCAGAGCGCGATCGACGGATGCGATGCCAACCGCTTGACCTGGTAGCCGACCTCGACCGCGACGTTTTCGAGGAAGTCGTCGGTCGAGGGATAGAGATTGCAGGCGAACATGAAGTCCTGCCAGACCATTAGCCCGATCCGGTCGCAGATATCGTAGAACCAGTCGTGCTCATAGAACCCGCCGCCCCAGATACGGATCATGTTCATGTTCGCGTCCGCTGCCGATTGCAGCAGGTCTTCGGTCTTGGCCAGGCTCGAGCGCGAAAACAACGCATCCGCCGGGATCCAGTTGGCCCCGCGGCAGAATATCTCGCGTCCGTTGACCTTCAATGCAAACCGGCTGCCGGCCTCGTCCTTGTCGGTGATCAGCTCGACGGTTCTGAGCCCGACTTGGCGCGTAACGATTTCCGACGGTATCTCGACCGAGAGCTCATAGAGCGCCTGCTCGCCGCTGCCAGCCGGCCACCAGAGCCGCGGCGTCTCCAAGTGAAAGACATGCGTGACTGTCGTGTCGCCCGATGCCACGCCGCAATCGAGACGAACGCTCTCCTCATCGAGCGAAAAATAGACCTGAACGACCCCGTGCACTTTGGCAAAGAAGGTAGCCGAGACATGAAGGTCCACCGAGCCATCGCTATTGTGTATCTGCCGCGTCGTGACGGCCTCGATGCGGGCGGCATCGATCCTCTTCAAGGCGATCGTGCCGTAGAGGCCGAGAGGCGCAAGCGCGATATTCCAGTCCCAACCAAAATGGCTCTGCGGCTTGCGCAGCATATTGCCGTTCGGGATGGGCGAGTTGGCGGTGCTATACGGGATGTAGAAAGGTTGCCTTTCCTGCCGAGCGGCCCCGGCAGCGATGCTGGAATGCAGGACGATGCGGATGGTGTTCTCGCCCTTCCTCAGTGCTTTCGAGACATCGGGCCGATAGCGACGGAAGCAATTGTCAGCCTCAAGCACTGATCTGTCGTTGACGAAAACCGTCGCGACCGTGTCGAGATAATCGATGTCGAGGTACCAGTCGCCGTCTGGGTCATCGAGGGAGAAGCTGCGCTCGAGCACCCAGTCCCGCTGCGCCACCCACTGCACGAGCTCTTCGTTGCGCCCGAAATAGGGGTCTGGGATCAATTCCGCGACAAAGAGCGCCGAATGCACGTCGCCCGGCACGGCCATGGAAGCATCGTGATTGCTGCCAGGTGATGAAAGCCGCCAAGCGCCGGCAAGGTCGATGACTGGTGTTTCTGAAACGAGCGCCATATTAACAGTCTCTCATATTTAATTCGTCACTGCGCCCGCCGCTTTCGCGGCACTATTCCGAGCGGCCAGAATTCCGAATTCGCCGCGTGAGGCGGCCGTGCGGTCAGCGGCTGCGCTGCCGGCTTTAGATTCTATCCTCGGTTTCGGCGTCGAAGAGCGATGCCACCGACATATCAAAGACGAGCTTCACCGGTGCGCCTGCGGCGAAGCGGCGCGCGCCGTTGACCCTAACCGACATGGTGTGGCCGGCATGCTTGATCCATAGAAGATTGTCCGCACCCATGGGCTCCTCGATATCGACCACGGCATCATGAATTTCAGCACCTGGACCGAGATCCTCGTTGACCTTGACATGTTCCGGACGAACGCCGAGGACCACCTTGCGCCCAGCCCGGAGCGGCTCCGCGGCGCCATAGGCATCGAGCGAAAATGTTACGCCATTGGTCGAAAAGACGGTCTTGCCGCCCTTGTCGACCAGCTCGCCATGCAGGAAGTTCATCGAGGGCGACCCGATGAAGCCGGCAACGAACAGGTTGCGCGGCGCGTTGTAGATTGTGGTCGGTTCATCGAGTTGCTGGATGACGCCGCTCTTCATGATGGCGATGCGGTCGGCCAGCGTCAGCGCCTCGATCTGGTCGTGCGTCACGTAGATCATGGTGTTCTTCAGCGAGGCATGCAGCCGCTTGATCTCGACGCGCAGTTCCGAGCGAAGCTTGGCGTCGAGGTTCGACAGCGGCTCGTCGAACAGGAAGACGTCGACGTCACGCACCAGCGCACGGCCGATCGCCACACGCTGACGCTGGCCGCCCGAAAGCTCGGCAGGCTTGCGCTTCAACAAGGGTTGGATTTGCAGGATATCGGCAGCACGGGCGATACGCTTGTCGATCTCGACCTGCGGCATCTTGGCGACCTTGAGACCGAAGGCAAGGTTCTTCTCCACGGACATCTGCGGATAGAGCGCATAGGACTGGAACACCATGCCGATGCCGCGATCCTTCGGCTCTTCCCAGGTGACATTCTTGCCCTTGATGAAGATCTGCCCCTCGGAAATGTCGAGCAGGCCAGCGATGCAGTTCAAAAGCGTTGACTTGCCGCAGCCGGAAGAACCCAGCAGCACAAGAAACTCACCGTCATTGATTTCGAGATTGAGATTTTCGAGCACGTTCACCGCGCCGAAATTGAGCGACAAATCCCTGATGGAAACACTGCTGTTCATGTTCAACCCTTCACTGCGCCGGCGGCGATGCCTCGGACGAAAAGCCGCCCGGACACGAAATAGACAATAAGCGGAACCGCACCGGTCAAGAGCGTGGCGGCCATATTGACGTTGTATTCCTTCACTCCCTGCACAGCGTTCACGATATTGTTCAGCTGCACAGTCATCGGGTAGTTCTGCGTGCCGGCGAAGATGACACCGAACAGGAAATCATTCCAGATACCAGTGATCTGTAAAATCATGCCGACGCAGAAAATCGGCAGCGACATCGGCACCATGATCCGGAGGAAGATCTGCCAGAAGCCCGCCCCGTCGACCCTTGCGGCCTTGAAGAGTTCGGGCGGCAGCGCTGCGAAGTAGTTTCGAAACAGTAGCGTGTTGATCGGCATGCCGAAGATGGTGTGGACAAGCACGACGCCGCCAAGTGTCGAAAACAGACCGAGGGACCTCAGCAGCATCACCAACGGGTAAAGCATGACCTGATAGGGGATGAACGCTCCGAAAAGCAGGATGGTGAAGAAGATCTCCGATCCCTTGAAGCGCCAGTTGGCGAGCGCATAGCCATTCACAGAGGCTATGCCGATCGAGATGATGACGCTCGGCACCAGGATCTTAACCGAATTCCAGAAGCCGACCTGGATACCATGGCAATAAAGGCCGGTGCAGGCCTCGCTCCAGGCCTTCACCCAGGGCTCGAAGGTGATCTCCATCGGTGGGGCGAAAATGTTGCCCATGCGGATTTCCGGCATTCCCTTCAACGATGTAACGACCATCACATAGAGCGGGATGAGGTAGTAGATCGCGGCAAGGCCGAGAATTCCGTAGAGCATGATCGTGCGAGGAGCGAAGCGATTGCCGGGCTTTGCGCCGTATGGTCCGGTGGCGATGGTCATGGCAACCTCCCTCAGCTGCGCTTCTGGCGGAACTCGATCAGAGCCCACGGCACCAGGAAGATGAACACGGTGACCAGCATGACGGTCGACGCGGCAAGCGCCTGGCCGAGGTTGGAGCGCTGGAACATGAAGTCGAAGACGTATTTGGCCGGCATCTCCGAGGCAAAGCCCGGGCCGCCCTTGGTCATTGCAACGACGAGGTCGTAGACGCGCACGATGCCGGAGGCGACGATGACGAGTGTCGTGACGAAGACGCCGCGCATCATCGGAATGACGATGAAGATATAGGTGCGCCAGGCCGGTATGCCGTCGATCCGGGCCGCCTTCCAGATCTCGCCATCGATGCCGCGAAGCCCCGCCAGCATCAGCACCATGACCAGCCCCGTTCCCTGCCATAGCCCGGCGACAACGAGCGCGATCAACACGGTCTGCTGATTGCCGAGCAGCGAAACGCCGCCGCCTGGAAGGCCCCAGTCCTGCAGCACCTTCGGTATGCCGAGTGCCGGGTCGAGGATCCACTGCCAGATGATGCCAGTAACGATGAAGGACAGTGCAAAGGGGTAGAGGAAAATGGTGCGAAACGTGTTTTCAAAGCGGATCTTCTGGTCCAGCAGCACGGCGAGCGTGAAACCGACGACAAAGGAAAAGATCAGGCTAAGCACGCCGTAGATGGCGAGATTGAAGATCGACGCATCCCAGCGGTCGGTCGAAAACAGGCGCTGATATTGCGCAAGCCCAATGAAATTCTGGCTCGGAAGAAGCTTCGAGTCGGTGAACGAATAGAGCACCGTCCAGAGCGTGCAACCGACGAAAACCACGATCACGGTCAGCACCATGGGAACGGCTGCGATCTTGGCGTTGAGATTGCGGAACAGACGGAATGGGCGATGCGCGCGAGCCATCGGATATCTACCTCCTCGGCGTTACCGAGGTCGACGGGAAATCCGCCGACCTCGCCAAGCCGTCTCGAATAGCGAGATGGTTTCTGGCTTACTGCGCCTGCTTGATGATGGCGGCCTGCTTGTCGATCGCGTCGTCTACCGACATCTTCGAGCTGAAGAACTGCAGCGACAGGTCTTGCAGCTGGCCGATGGTGTCCGGCGTCAACAACTGCGTTGCACCGGGCAACACGTTTTCAGGCGTCGCCAGGATTTCAAGACCCTTCTTCATGCAAGCATTGGCAGCCGTCAGATCGACGTCGCCACGCACCGGCAGCGAGCCCTTGGCAAGGTTAAACTTGACCTGAGTCTCCTTGCTTAGAAGCATGCTGGCCAGTTCAAGCTGTGCCTTACTGATGTCAGGGTTGCTGTTCTTCGGGAAGTAGAAGCTGTCGCCGCCCGTATCGAGCAACGCGTGGAAACCGAGGCCCGGCAGGCAGTCGTAGTCCTTGCCGGCGACTTTCTTCGCAACGCCGAATTCGCCCTGCGCCCAATCACCCATAATCTGCCCGGCAGCCTTGCCTTCGATCACCATGTTCGTCGCCATGTTCCAGTCGCGGCCGGAGTAGCTGTCGTCTACCATTTCGCGCGCCTGCCCGAATGCCGTCCAGACCTTGCGGTTGTCGGCGCTGCGCACCGCTTCGTCGCTCTTCTTCTGATTTATGGCGAGGTAGAGGTCCTTGCCGCCGATACCGACCTGCATGACGCTGCGAATGCCATCGACCTGCCAGGGAGCGCCCGTTGCAAGCGGGACGATGCCCTTGTCCTTCAGCTTCGGCGCTTCGGCTGCAAACTCGTCCCAGTTGGCCGGAACCTTCATGCCGTTGTCTTCGAAGACGTGACGGTTGACCCACATCCACTGCCAGGAGTGGATATTGACTGGGATGCAATAGATGTGACCTTGATAGGTGCAGGCGTCGAGAAGCTTGGCCGGACGGATGATGTCCTTCCAGTGTTCCTTCTCGGCAAGTTCGGTGAGGTCGGTCATCAAGCCGGCCTTGACCAGCTCTTCGGCATCGCGGCCCGTGTTGAGCTGCGTGGCGCCCATCGGGTTGCCGCCGAGGATCCGGGTGACGATCAACGGCGTTGCGGTCGAGCCGGCTCCGGCGATTGCGCCGTCCACCCACTTGTTGTTACCGAGCGCGTTATATTGGTCGGCCAGCACCTTCACGGCAGCAGCTTCGCCGCCGGACGTCCACCAATGTGTAACCTCAAGATCTGTCGCATTGGCCGAAACGGCCGAAATCGCGACGGAAGCCAGCATTGCGGCTGCCATCAAACGAATATTCATGAGCTCTCCTCCCTCACTGAAACGTTGCCGTAAAAACGTAGTTCAATCGGTTAGGCCGCGCAACCGCCCAACCGACATTTTTGTGTAGAGATTGGATATTCAATCCTGAATTGCAGGCAAACTTCTCAGGGAGGTCGACGATTTGAATACAAAAAATCAACGAAAAACATATCACACGCATATATATCTATTTGTTTTATCGCATATATTTCTAGACATCCATATTAGAAGCTCTGGCGCCGCCGGTGCTGCATCGAGAATTTACCGGCCGAACGTCTCTTTCAACTCCGGGTCAGCAAATGCCGAACGCGCAGCAATACGGGCTGGACATTTTCACTGTATCGTTACAGGTTTCTCGAAAGAGAGGCAGCATCGACGTCTCCTCTAAGCTTGCGGCTTTGCGGCAGGCGTTATAATGCGATGGTCTTGCAGTCGGCGTTGGGCACAATGGAAAACAAGCAGAAACCAGGCGGAAAAGCGCCGGCCACAGTGCCGGAGCGACCGACGCTCAAGACGATCGCCTTCATGACCGGGCTCGGCGTGACAACCGTATCCCGCGCCCTGAAGGACGCGCCAGATATCGGCGCGGAGACCAAGGAACGTGTGCGGATGGTGGCAAGCCAGCTCGGCTACCAGCCCAACCGCGCCGGCGTCCGCCTCAGGACCGGCAAGACCAACGTCATCGCCCTGGTGCTCAGCGTCGACGAAGAGATCATGGGATTTACCAGTCAGATGGTGTTCGGCATCTCCGAGGTTCTTTCAACGACCCAGTATCACCTCGTCGTCGTGCCGCATTCGCACAGCAAGGACACGATGGTTCCGGTGCGCTACATCCTCGACACCGGCTCGGCCGATGGTGTGATCATCACGCGCATTGAGCCGGACGACCCGCGCGTTCGCCTGATGTCCGAGCGCAACATGCCCTTCGCGACCCATGGCAGAACCGACATGGAGATCGTCCATCCCTTTCATGACTTCGACAACGAGGCGTTTGCCTATGAGGCGGTTCGTGCGTTGGTCGCCAAGGGGCGACGGCGTATCGCGCTCCTGCAGCCGCCGAGCAAGCTCTCCTTCTATTCCCATACCCGCATCGGCTTCCAGACCGGGCTGCACGACTTCGGCGCGGAAGAAGTCCCCCTGCGGATTACCATCGACACGCCGCTCAGCGATATTCGCGACGCGATCGAAGCGCTGATGCTGTCCCCCAACGCACCCGATGGCATCATTTCCTCGGCCGGCAGCGGCGCGATCGCCATCAATGCAGGTATCGAGGCAGCCGGGCGGCGCCTTGGCAAGGACCTGGACATGGTCACCAAGCAATCCGCCGAGATCCTGAATTGGATCCGGCCTGAGATCATCGCGATCTATGAGGACGTTCGCCACGCCGGCAGGGAACTCGCCAGAGCAGTGATTGCCCGCATCGACGGCGCAGACCCTGAAGATCTCCAGAGCATCAGCCGGCCGGAGTGGCCGAAAGATCTTTAGCCAAGACCTCTTTTCCAACAAAAAGGCCCGCCGGAAAATTCCCGGCGGGCCTTGGAACTCGATCGATCCAACTTTCAGCCGTGGGCACCCGCACCACTGCCCCATGGGCCGTGATGGATGTCCTTGCCATCGACGCGGTCAAAGCCGTGAGCCCCGAAGAAGTCGCGCTGTGCCTGGATAAGGTTGGCGGTGCCACGGGCCTGGCGATAGGCGTCGAAATAGGCAAGCGCCGAGGCCAGGGCCGGAACAGGAAGGCCGGCGGTGGTTGCCGCTGCAACGATCCGACGCAGCGATGGCAGCGATTCCTTGACCATGGCGGAAAACGCCGGCGTCACGACCAGGTTCGCCGCATCCGGTGACTTGGTGAAAGCGCTGGTGATCTCGTCGAGGAACTGCGAGCGGATGATGCAGCCCGCACGCCAGATCTTGGCAATGATCGGCATCGGCAACTGCCATTTGAACTCGCGCGACGCTTCGGCCATGACTGCGAACCCTTGCGCATAAGCACCGATCTTGGCGGCAAACAGTGCCAGTTCCAGGTCCTTGAGAAGCTCAGGCCCGAAGGCCATCGGGAAGGAGTAGTTCGGAGCACCGAATATCTTCTCGGCCGCCTCGCGCTGGTCCTTCATCGACGAAAGGCTGCGGGCAGCGACTGCCGCCTCGATGGCCGTCGCCGGAATGCCCATCTGCTGGCTCTCGATGACGGACCATTTGCCGGTGCCCTTTTGACCGGCCTTGTCGAGGATGACATCGGGCATCGCCTTGCCGGTGGCCGGATCCTTGGCGGCCAAAACTTTCTCGGTGATCTCGATCAGGTAGGAATTGAGCCGTCCCTTGTTCCATTCGCCGAAGATGCCGCTTATCTCGGCAGCACTCTTGCCGAGCCCGTCGCGCAGGATGCCGTAGATTTCGGCAATCATCTGCATGTCGGCATATTCGATGCCGTTGTGGATGGTCTTGACGAAGTGCCCTGCACCATCGGTGCCGAGCCAGGCGCAGCAATCCTCATCCTTGTATTTGGCGGAAATCGACGTCAGAACCTTCTCGACGCGCTTGTAGCTGTCTTCCGTGCCGCCGACCATGATCGACGGGCCGTGGCGCGCGCCCTCCTCGCCGCCAGACACGCCCATGCCGATGAAGGTCAGCCCGGTATCCTTTAGGCGATCAAAGCGCGCCATGGTATCGCGGAAATTGGCATTGCCGGCATCGATCATGATGTCGCCCTTATCCAGATGCGGCTGCAGCGCCGCCATCTGTTGGTCGACGGGCTCGCCGGCCTTGATCATGATGATGATCGGCCGCGGCGGACGGATTGCGTCGACGAATTCCTCGATCGTCTTGCAGGGAATGATCTTGTCCTTCAGCGCACCTGCGTTCGCGTAGAATTCATCGGTTACATGAGCTGTCCGGTTGAAGACCGCGATTCTATTGCCCTTCTCGGCAATGTTGAGCGCCAGATTCGATCCCATGACCGCCAGACCGATCAGTCCGATTTCTGCCTTTTCCACGACAAACCTCCAATATGTCATTCGGGACGGATGTTGTGGCACTCCGATGGAAAAACGGCAAGCCTAACACAGGCCGAATCCGGCTCATTGACAGGACCGTGCAGCAAGCGCGTAGGATCAGGCAAGGCCTTGAAAAGCAGCCGCATCCGCCGGGAGAAACGGCAAGGCCAAGACAATCAGTGAGGAGGCAACCCAATGTCCGTCACGGCAGCCAGGATCGTCCACGTTTCCATCGATCACGAATGGCACGAAGTCTACGACTTTGCCGCCCGACCGGAGAATATGCCGCTCTGGGCATCTGGTCTCGCTTCGGGGCTCGTGCCGGATGGGCAGGATTGGATCGCGAGCGGTGTACTCGGCCGCGTGCGCGTCAGCTTCGTGCCGCGTAACGAATTCGGCGTGCTCGACCACACCGTCACCATCGAATCCGGCATGCGCGTCTACAACGCCTTGAGGGTTGTCCCCAACGGCGATGGCTGCGAGGTCATGTTCACGCTTCTGCGGCTGCCCGGGATGACTGACGAACAATTCATCGCCGACGCCGACCATGTCGCCAAGGATCTTCGCGCCCTGAAGATGTTGATGGAGCGGTGAGCGAAGGCCTCAGATCGCCTTCAGCGTCCAGTCGACAAGCTGCGACGTCACGCCGGCGAAGGCCGCATCCAGCGCCTTGACGTAACCGTTGTTGTCATTGGCGCCGATCGGCACGACCTTACGGAATATCTGCTGCGTCTTGATGGTTCCGGTCTTGTCGTTGAGGATCTTTGCCGAAATCTCGACGGTCGCCGCGTGCTGCGCACCCGTATCGATCTCGAAGGTACGAATGTCGGTGACAATCTGGTAGTCGATTGCCAGTCCCTGCCCCGGCACGCCGACGCCACCCAATTTGCCGGAATTCTCGAAAGCCTCGACCAGCTTGGATTGAACCATGCGGCTGAGTTTGTCGCTCCACTGCGCCCTGGCAAGATACTGTATCTCCGACGGCGTCACCCGGACGACGATCTGGTTGCTGTCGACCGCATTAAGCGCCGTCGGCAGCGGTATGAGGATCTGCTTGCCGTGGGCAGCCGGCCCCTTGCCGCTGACGCTCGATGAGAGATCGAAGGTGTCGTTCTTGGCGCCCCCGCCGCAGCCGACGAGCAATGCAGCAAGCAATGGCAAGGCGATGGCCGCGTTGCGCGCCGCCGACTTCAGCCGAACTGAGCCATATCCGATCATATTGCGCCTACCCCTTGGAAACCGTCTCTATCGCTCGTCAATGCCGCGTACGGCCGTCATATTGTTTGACGGTATCCCCGCCAAAGATCAGGCGCTGCGGATTGCGATCGAAGTTGGTGATCGTGTCGTTGAGATTTTGAACCGTGCGTCGCGTGTCGTTGACGAGCGTCTGGACGTCATTCAAGCCGCCGGCCGAGAACTTCTGCAGATTGTCGGCAATTGGGCCGATCCGCGCATTCAGGTTGTCTGCGACCTTCTTGAAGGATTCCAGCGTGTCTCGCGCCTCGGCAAACAGCGATTGGGTATTGTCGCTGCCAAGCAGCGCGTCCAGCTTGATCAGGATGCCATCGACGCGCGTCGAGGCCGAGTTCAGTTTGTTCGCCATCTGCGAGACATCCTGGATCGTCTGGCTGATTTCCTTCTGGCGGCTCGCAACCGTATTGGCCACATCGCGGATCGAGGCGACCGCAACACGTGCATCCTTGGTTGCCTGGGAGATATCGTCGACCGTACCCTTGACCTTTGCAGGGTCGATCTGCGCCACCAGCGTATCGACACGATCGAGCGTCAGCTGCGCCTTCTTGCCGAACTCGTTATAGGTGTCGGACGTCTGCTTGATGCTGGCGATGGTGGCCTTCAGATCCTCCGACGCATCGGCGACGTTCTTCGCAACACGGTCCGCATTGCCGACCACATCGTTGATCTTCTGCGCATCGACGGCCCGAACAAGCTTCTCGACTGCGTCAAGCGTGGAATTCACGCGTCCGGAAACGGAGGTAAACGTCTCGGACAACTTGCCGATGCTCGCAAGGAAACTGTCGATGTTGTCGGAATTGTCAGCCAGCGCCTTGGAGAATTTGTCGGCGTTGTGGAGCGTATCGGTCAACGGTCCCCGCGCATCTTTCACAAAACCCTGAACGTCGCCGATGGCGTCATTGGCGCGGTTCAGGATCTTGTCAGCGGTGGCAAGCAGGTTGGTGACGCTCGACTGGTCCGCAAGAAGAACAGCACGCTTGCCGGTATCGATCGACCGCTTGAGAATGTTTTCATCGCCGGTTCGCCCTCCGGAAAGTTCGATATAGGCAGCGCCGGTAAGGCCCTGGATTTCGAGAACCGCCTTGGTGGAGGCATAGACCGGCGCATCGGCGCGCACTTCCGTGAAAGCAAGCGAATAGCGTGGGTCGTCCGCGTCGATCGACAGGCTCTTCACACCGCCAACCTGGATGCCATTAAAGCGCACTGGTGAGCCGACGCTCAGGCCGTTTGCGGAGCCGGGAATGCGAACGACAAGTTCAGCCATGGGTCCGCCGCGACCGAATTCAGCCATCCAGTAGACGAAACCGAAGGCGGCTGCGATGACGAGTACCGTGAAAAGTCCGACGATGGTGTAGTTGGCTTTGGTTTCCATGGTCCTCAGTCACTTCCCACGGCTAGGGGCTGCAATGCCGCCGTTGCCGGCTTTATGTCCGACCCTGTCCGTCGGCACAATGGACCGCGCGCGCTTGCCTCGGAAATAGGACTTAACCCAGGGCTCGTCGCAAGCCAGCATGTCGTCGATCGTCCCTTCCACCAGTACGCGTTTCTTGCCCAGCACGGCGATGCGGTCGCAAACCGAGAACAGGCTGTCGAGGTCGTGCGTCACCATATAGACGGTGAGCCCGAGCGTGTCGCGCAGCTTGGCGATGAGCTCGTCGAATTCGGCAGCGCCGATCGGATCGAGACCGGACGTCGGTTCGTCGAGGAAAACAAGGTCCGGATCGAGCGCAAGCGCCCTTGCCAGAGCCGCGCGCTTGATCATCCCGCCCGAGAGTTCGGATGGATATTTGTCTGCGGCATCGGCGGCGAGGCCAACCATGCGGATTTTGAGGTGCGCAAGCTCGTCCATCAATGGCACCGGCAGGTCGAGATATTCCCGCATCGGCACCTGGATGTTTTCCTTGACCGTCAGCGACGAAAACAGCGCGCCCTGCTGGAACAGCACCCCGAGGCGCATGTCGAGCTTGTTGCGTTCCGGCTCCGCCAGTGAATCATAGTCCTCCCCGAGGATCTTGATCATCCCACCCTGCCGCGGCAATAGCCGGAGCACGGTGCGCATCAAAACCGATTTGCCGGCGCCCGAAGCGCCGACGAAGCCCAGGATCTCGCCGCGATAGATATCGAGATCGAGCTTGTCGAGCACGACCTTCGGCCCGAACGAAACGGTAACGCCCCGTGCCGACAGCACGACGTCGCGATCGCGGTCGTTCCGACCGCTCTCGTCCCTGATCTCGCCTGTCTCCGGCTGAAGCGCGTTCAAATAATGTTCCTCAGAAATCAATGGCTGCGTAGAACATTGCAAAAAGCCCGTCCATCAGGATCACGACGAAAATCGACTTCACGACCGAAGATGTAACATGTTGCCCGAGCGATTCGGCACTACCGCCGACCTTAAGGCCTTCGACGGCGGCGACAATCCCAATCACCAATGCCATGAACGGCGCCTTGATCATCCCGGAGATGACAGTGGAAAGGCTGATCGCCTCATGCAGCCGCGACACGAAAGTGGCAAAGGTAATGCCTGAATAAAGGTAAGTGACCGAGGCCGCTCCTAGCAGCGCTGCAAAATTGGCAAGGATGGTCAGAAGCGGCAACGCCACCGTCAAGGCGACCAATCGGGGAAAGATCAATACGCCGACGGGATTGAGGCCCATCACCTTTAGCGCGTCGACCTCCTCGCGCATTTTCATCGAGCCGATTTCGGCCGTGATAGCGCTGCCCGAGCGGCCGGCGATCATGATCGCGGTCAACAACACGCCGATTTCGCGAAGCTGGAGGATGCCGACGAGATCGACGACAAAGACTTCGGCACCGAAATAGCGCAGCTGGAAAGCGCCCTGCTGCGCAATGATCGCGCCGATCAGATAGGACATCAACAGGATGATCGGCACGGCGCGCACGCCCATGTGGTCGATCTGATTGACGATCGATGCCGGCGAAACGCCGCTGCCGCGACCGAATTTCAGCTGAGCACCGCGCACGGCCGAGCCGAGGATGTACATCGCGGCAACCGTGTTGTTCCATAGATCGACGGTAACCTGCCCGATCGGCGCGAATATCCGCTCCATCAAGCTGCCCCTCGGCCCCTCTTCCGCCTTGACGTCATTGCTGTCGTCGGTGAACGCGGTCAGCAGCTCGTCCACATGCGGGTTGGAGCCCTCGATGCTGACGCTGGCGCCGTGGGCCTCCTGGCTGGTCTTAAGGCGGCGGATGAGCAGTGCGCCGGCGGTATCGACATCGGAAATGCCGGCAACGTCGATGACCACCTGGCCGCCACTGCTGCGCTTGGAAAGCTCGTCGATCTTGCGCAACACGCCATGGATGGCAGCGCTGCGCCAGCTACCTTCAAGCCGATACCGATGTCCGGACCCTTCGGCCTGGTCCTCGATCGTCGGCATCTCGGCGTTATGTTCGGCTGCTTTCAAACTCATGCGTCTTTCACGGCTTGCGGCGAAATCGCCGACTCAGGGACTGATCGTTCGACGCTCGGTGCGTTACATATACCCAGTCCGCCCACGATTTCCATGCAAAGGACTACCAATTTATGCCGCGCCATCTCGATATCCAAATGAATTCATTCCCTCTATCGGGCACATTCGCCATCTCCCGTGGCAGCAAAACCACAGCCGAGGTTGTCACCTGCACCATTGTGGAGAACGGACATAGCGGACACGGCGAATGCGTGCCCTACGGACGATACGGCGAAAGCATGGAAAGCGTCGTCGCCGAGATCAAGGCGATCCGTCCGGCCATTAAAGCAGGCCTTACGCGATCGGATCTGATCGCTGCCATCAAGCCGGGTGCGGCGCGCAATGCCGTCGATTGCGCCCTCTGGGATCTGGAAGCCAAGAGCACCGGCATTTGCGTTGCAAACCGCCTCGGCATCGCCAAACCCAAACCTCTGACGACTGCCTACACCATCTCGCTCGGCGAGCCGGAGGAGATGGCCGCCAAGACCCGCGCCCAGGCCCATCGCCCATTGCTAAAAGTAAAGGTCGGTACCGGCGACGATGAAGGCCGGATCCGCGCCGTGCGGGCGGCGGCACCAGACGCCATGATCATCCTCGATGCCAACGAAGGCTGGCCGGAGGAGGTTCTGGTTCACCACCTGCAGATCGCCGCCGAGGCAGGGGTCGCGCTGGTCGAGCAGCCGCTTCCAGCCGGCAAGGATGCAATGCTCGCTGCAATCCGGCGGCCGATCCTCGTTTGCGCCGACGAAAGCGTGCACCACAGCGGCGATCTTGCCGCGCTGCGTGATCGTTACGACGCCATCAATATCAAGCTCGACAAGACAGGCGGCCTGACCGAGGCGCTCGCCATGAAGCATGAGGCGCAACGCCTCGGCTTTCAGATCATGATCGGCTGCATGGTCGCAAGCTCGCTTGCCATGGCGCCGGCGGTGCTTTTGGCGCAGGACGCTGAATTCGTCGATCTCGACGGGCCGCTGCTCTTGGCCCGTGACCGAGATCCGGCGCTGCGCTACGAGGCTTCCCTGGTGTTTCCGCCGACGGCAGCGCTCTGGGGCTGAAGATAGTAGGCAACGATCACCATTGCGAGGCCGATGGCCGCGACACCGGCCATGACGTAGTAGCTGCCAAGGCCGAGCCAGGCATAGAGGTAGCCCGAGGCAACGGTCATCAGCCCCAGGCACATGCCATTATAGAAATAATAGGCCCCCTGTGCCGAGGCCTCCTGCGTCTCCTGCACGGTTGCCACGATGCGCCGCTGGATACCGGTGTGGACGAAGGCGTAGGTGAAGGAATGAAAGCATTGGAGCGCGAAATAGCCGATGAAGCCGATGTCCATCGGAAACAGTATCCAGCGGCAAACGCACATGGTTGCGCCGAAGCGGATCAGCGTCCAGGCACTGAAGCGACGGCTGAGCCGCTTCGACAGGAAGAAGACCATGACCTCGGAAAACACCCCGGCGCTCCAAAGGATGCCGACCTGGGCGCCGGAAAACCCGAGCTGATGCCAGTAAATCGACGAAAACGTATAGAGCATCGCATGGCTCGACTGCTGGATCGATACGCCGATCATGGTCAGGAGCAGCTGCGGATTGCGCAACGAATTGCCGACAGGCGCTTGGATGTTGAGCGGAATGTTGCGCCGGCGAGTGGGTCCGATCCGAGGACAGTAAACCGCCATCGCTGTCGTCAGCACGAAGCCCGCAACCATGACCGGCAGCACCATGCCGCCGCCCCATAGTCCGATCATCTGGCCGCCGATCAGCGTCGAGAAGATGAAGGCAATGGAACCCCAGACCCGCATCGAGCCATAGTCGAGCCCCCAGCGCCGCACGCCTGAAATGGTGATCGACTCGACGATCGGTATGTAAGGTGCAAATGTCGCGCCCTGCAGCGCATAGACGAAAAGCACCGGCCAGAAATCGCTCGTCCAATAAAGCACAATTGCCGTCAGCAACGACAAGGCGCCGGACCAGACGAGCACATTCGCCCGCTCATCCATCCTGTCGGCTATCATTGCGACGACAGGCGCGACAAGAACCCTAACGACAAGTGGAACCGCAAGGATGATACCGATCTCACGATCGCTGAAATGCAGCGTTGCCAGCCAGATCGGAAAGAAGGGCAGCGCCACCCCGTTGACGATCAGCGGTGCGCAATAGGACAAGGCGCTGCGCAGCCGAAAATGCGGCGGCATACCTGCGCCAGCCAGAGATATTGTCGCGGGAATCATGTCGGACCTGAAGGGAGACTTCAGCGTCTCCTATCATGTCATCCTGAGTACGACTATGGCGAGAAATTGTCTTTTCCGCAAACGCTTCTGAAAAAATCGGCGGCGTATTGCCTATGCAACGCCGGCCGACTGGGCCGCTCCTGCGATCTTACGCTGCCTTTGCGCCAATCGGTTCGCGCAGGTCTTCCAGCAGCGCCATGGGCGGCTCAACGTCCAGTATTTCGCGCCAGGTTATCAGCTCGAAAGAGCCGTCGTCGTGCTCGGCAATCGCGGTGCAACTCTCGACCCAATCGCCGGTGTTGATATAGCGAATGCCATCGAGATCCTCGATGACGGCATGATGGATATGGCCGCAAATGACGCCATCAGCATTGTTGCGCCTGGCCTCCTCGGCGACCACGCGCTGGAACTCGCCGATGAAGTTCACAGCATGCTTCACCTGCAGCTTGGCCCAGGCCGAGAAAGACCAGTAAGGCATACCGAGCTTTCGGCGGATAGCTGCCAGACCGATATTGATGAGGATGGCCATGTCGTAGGCCCAGTCACCGAGATAGGCGACGATGCGAGCGTTGCGCACGACAACATCGAACTCGTCACCATGCAGTACCAGATATTTCTTGCCGTCCGCCGTCTCATGCATTGCCCGCTGCGCAACCTCGATGCCGCCGAAATGTGTGCCGGGAAAATCGCGCAGGAATTCGTCATGATTGCCGGGGATATAGACGACGCGGGTCCCCTTGCGCGCCTTGCGCAGCACTTTCTGAACCACGTCATTGCAATCCTGCGGCCAATACCAGCTGCGCTTCAACCGCCAGCCGTCAATGATATCGCCGACGAGGTAGATTGTATCGGCCTCGTGGTGTCGCAGGAAATCCAGCAGAAAATCAGCCTTGGCGGCCTTGGAGCCGAGATGCACATCGGAAATGAACAGCGTACGGAAGCGTCGAGTGTCCATTGTTTCCATCACGAACCTGGTGTCCGCTCCCTATCCATCGTTAGCCCATCCAAAATCAGACTCGTGTTTCAGGATGATGACAAATGGCTTTCGAAGGTCATCTGCACTCGTAACGCGGCCGCAAATGCGTGGATATCAAGGCTCTCAGAAAAGCTGTCGGCAGCCACAATTCCATACTGTGCGCTGTGAAGGATTGATGTATGCAAGGGGCATTCAAATCGACATTGACACGACAAGACGGAGACGCGCGATGGATACGCCCGAAGGACCAAAGGCGCAGAAGAACATGACGAGCGGGGATCTCGACGAACAGGCGCTTTTCTTTCATCGCTATCCGCGTCCTGGCAAGCTTGAGATCCAGGCGACCAAGCCCCTCGGCAACCAGCGCGACCTTGCGCTCGCCTATTCGCCAGGCGTGGCCGCCCCCTGCCTCGCCATTCGCGACGACCCGGCGATGGCGGCCGAATATACGGCGCGCGCCAATCTCGTCGCCGTCATTTCGAACGGAACGGCGGTCCTCGGCCTCGGCAATATCGGCCCGCTCGCCTCCAAGCCCGTGATGGAGGGCAAGGCTGTCCTCTTCAAAAAGTTCGCCGGCATCGACGTCTTCGATATCGAAGTGGATGCGCCGACCGTCGATGAAATGGTCAGCACGATCTCGGCGCTCGAGCCGACCTTCGGCGGCATCAATCTCGAAGACATCAAGGCGCCGGAATGTTTCGAGGTCGAACGCCGCCTGCGCGCGAAAATGAAGATCCCCGTCTTCCACGACGACCAGCACGGCACCGCCATCATCGTTGCTGCCGCCATCCTCAATGGGCTGGAACTTGCCGGCAAGCTGATCGAGAATGTCAAGATCGTAGCCTCCGGAGCCGGAGCTGCTGCACTTGCCTGCCTCAATCTCCTGGTCATTCTCGGCGCAAAACGCGAAAATATCTGGGTCCACGATATCGAGGGCCTGGTCTACGAGGGCCGCGCCGAATTGATGGACGAGTGGAAATCCATCTATGCGCAAAAGAGCAACAATCGGGTGCTGGCCGATTCCATCGGCGGCGCGGATGTCTTCCTCGGCCTCTCCGCTGCCGGTGTATTGAAGCCGGAATTGCTCGTCCAGATGGCGGAAAAGCCGTTGATCATGGCGCTGGCCAACCCGACGCCAGAGATCATGCCGGACCTTGCCCGCGCTGCTCGCCCCGACGCGATGATCTGCACCGGCCGGTCGGATTTTCCGAACCAGGTCAACAACGTCCTCTGCTTCCCCTATATCTTCCGCGGCGCCCTCGATTGCGGCGCCGTTACGATCAACGAGGAAATGAAGATGGCGGCGGTGCGCGCCATCGCGGCGCTGGCGCGGGAAGAGCCTTCCGACGTTGCCGCGCGCGCCTATTCCGGCGAGACATTGATCTTTGGGCCGGATTATCTGATCCCCTCGCCCTTTGATCCGCGCCTGATCCTTCGCATCGCGCCGGCAGTGGCAAAGGCCGCCGCCGAAAGCGGCGTGGCGCTTCGCCCCATCGCCGATTTCGACGCCTATCTCGACCAGCTCAATCGCTTCGTCTTCCGTTCCGGCTTCGTAATGAAGCCGATCTTTGCAGCCGCAAAGGCAGCCGAGCACAAACGCGTGGTCTTCTCGGAAGGAGAAGATGAGCGCGTGCTCCGTGCCGCCCAGGTGCTGCTCGAGGAAAACACCGCGATCCCGATCCTGATTGGCCGCCCCTCCGTCATCGAGACGCGCCTCAAGCGCTATGGCCTGAAGATCCGCCCGCACACCGACTTTGCCGTCATCAATCCAGAGGACGACCCGCGTTTTCGCGAATATGCCGATCTGTTCTTTTCGCTCGTCGGCCGCAGCGGTGTCATTCCGGAAGGAGCCCGAACGATCGTGCGCACCAATACGACCGTCATCGGCGCCCTGGCGCTGCGGCGCGGCGATGCCGACGCCCTGATCTGCGGGCTTGAAGGCCGCTATGAGAAGCATCTGCGCAGCGTTCGCCAGATCATCGGCAAGCGCAAGGATGTCCGCGACTTCTCAGCGCTCAGCCTGTTGATCTCCCAGCGCGGCGCCACTTTCTACACGGACACCTATGTCACCTTCAACCCGACGGCCGAGGAGATCGCTGAATCGGCGATCCTCGCCGCTGAGGAAATCCGCCGCTTCGGCATTACGCCACGCGTAGCGCTCGTTTCGCACTCGAATTTCGGTTCTCGCGAATCCGAAAGTGCCACGAAAATGCGCAACGCGCTGCATCTTATCCGCGAAGCCGCACCAGAGCTCGAAGTCGACGGCGAAATGCACGGTGACAGCGCCATCTCCGAAAGCTTGCGCCGTCGTGTCATGCCTGACAGCACGCTTTCCGACGAGGCAAACCTTCTGGTCTTCCCCAATCTCGACGCCGCCAACATCACGCTCGGAGTCGTAAAGACCATGACCGACGGTTTGCATGTCGGACCGATGCTGCTCGGAACGGCGATGCCCGCGCACATCCTGTCGCCGTCGGTCACCTCGCGCGGTGTCGTGAACATGGCAGCGCTCGCGGTCGTCGAAGCCTCGCAGCCGGCTTGATCGATCATTTGCTCGCCAGAGGGTGTCGATGCGACACCCTCTGGGTTGGACATGCACAAATCATGCCCACCCCTTTAAATCCACTGGACAATTCAACCCTGAGTAAGCACTCTTTGACTCGTCAATCCTCACGGTTTGAGTGAAACAATGCGCCCGGGATACTTCGAACTGTTCGATTGGCTGGAGCAGATGAGACCGGTCAAGCCGGCGGATTTTTTCGATCGTATGCGGGCCACATACGGAATTGTCCATCTCGTTTACGTCGACATCATCCCCTATTCGCGATCCGTTCATCTGCACCGGCTGCACCACACGCTCTCCCGCGAGCAGGGAGAGGCGCTCTGCAACGTCGGCCTGAACGTCCTGCTGCCTCCGCTGAAATTCGTCGCTTCCTCGGTCCGGCCGGTGGACCATGCCACCTTGCGTCAGCAGGTGCCGGTGGCAGAGGCGCTGTTTGGTCGTTTGGCCACGCTCGGCATTCCGAAGGAAGGGATTTCCTACCCGCTACTTTCGCGCGCCTCGCGTGCCGCCGCCCTCGTGATCTGCATCGCACTGTCCGCAGACGAAATGCCGCTTTTCACGAGAAGTTATGGCCGCGACATCCAGGCGTTGGCCGCCCTGTTCCATGCCGCTATGATCGACGCCGAACAGCTCCAAACCGTCAGCGATGGCGAACTCCGACTGATTACGCCACGAGAGCGCGAGGTGCTGTGTTGGGCGGCAGCCGGTAAGACCTACTGGGAAATTGCCGTCATTCTCGGCATCAGCGAACGGACCGTTCGCTTCTTCATGAGCAACGCCCGCGAGAAGCTGAATGTCGCCTCTAACACCCAGGCGGTTGCAGAAGCCGTCTGGCGCGGGCTGATCCCGCATTTCTGAGCAGCCGTTCCTTTTAGCCTCAATCCATCGACGCGCCCACTGTCGCTTGTGCCAGTACAGCGACCTTAGCGCATTTGCCAGTCTTCCGTCGAAACCAACGAACGGAGACAGATATGATCAAGCTCTTCAGCGGCACGACCCGCCACCATCATCTCGGCGCTATGGACGAAATGTTCCGGCTGCGCAAGCGTGTATTTCACGATCTCTTAAAATGGGAAGTTCTGGTCGACGGTGAATGGGAGATCGACCAATACGACCTTTCAAACCCGGTCTACGTCCTGTCCTATTCCAATGAAACGGGCAAGCTGCGCGGCGCGTTGCGGCTGTTGCCGACGCTCGGGCCCAACATGTTGGACAATACTTTCCCGATCCTCCTTGGCCGCAGCCCGCAAATCCGCAGCGCCGCCATCTGGGAATCCAGCCGTTTCTGCATCGATCCGGAAATCTCCCAGGACCGCGCATCGAACCAGGTGACGGTCGCCGCCGCCGAATTAATGTGCGGCGTCGGCGAGCTCGGGCTCACCTCCGGCCTTTCGCACATCGTCACTGTTACCGACGTCTTCCTCGAGCGGATGTTCCGCCGCATGGGTTGCCCGGGCAAGCGCATCGGCGAGCCGAAGAAGATCGGCTCTGTCCATGCGGTCGCCGTTTCCTGGGAGGTCAACGAGGATCTGTTGTCACGCATGAAGACCGTAGCCGAGATCGACGGCCCCGTCCTGGAAGTACCGACAACCATGGCGCTCGCGCGCGCCGCCTGATCTCGGCCGTTCTCGAAAATCCCGCGGCTGGCGCTAGAGCCTGTCGTCAGTTAAGCCAAAATACGATGCAGACGAGTTGGATTGCGGCGAGAAAGGTATTCGCCAACTTATCGTAGCGTGTCGCGATTGCCCGGAATCCTTTGAGTTTGCAGAACAATCGCTCGACGAGATTTCGCTCCCGATAGAGAGCGAAATCTGTTTTGCGTTGGACAAGCCGGTTCGCCTTGGATGGGATAACCGGCATGATCCCTCGATTTTCGAGGGTCTCGATCAATTCATTTGCATCATAAGCTTTGTCGGCCAGGAACGCGCTGGGCTTGAGCTCTTCCAGCAATGGCGCTGCCTGGCTGAGATCGGATTGCTGACCGGGCGTGAGCGTCGCGGCGACGGGATTGCCCAAAGCGTCGACAATCAGGTGAATTTTGGTGGTCAGGCCCCCTCTGGATCTGCCGATGGCCTGATCCGCGCCGTTTTTTTTAGCGCCCCGGCACTGTGCTGATGGGCACGAATGATGGTGGAATCGAGCATCATGTACTCATTGTCCCGGTCTTCGGATAACGCCTTAAAGATACGTTCGAAAACACCGCTTTCGCACCACCGGCGCAGTCGCTTGTGGGTCACTTTCCAATCACCAAACCGCTCGGGAAGATCGCGCCAGGGAATCCCCGCACGATAGCGATACAGAACCGCTTCGACAAAAAGCCGGTTGTCCGACGCCGTTCCACCAACATGACCCTCTCGACCGGGAAGGAAATCCTTGATCCGCTCCCATTGATCATCTCGCAATCCATATCGACGCATCGGTCAGCTCCATATCAGGCCGACACTCGAGGAATCACATATGGAGGACCGTGGGTAGACTCTTTTGACGATTGATGACGCCAAATCATACACGCAGAACGGCAGTCTTGAGCACAAACAAGCCTAACTGACGACAGGCTCTAGGTCTTTCAGCATCTTATTAAGAGAGAATGTTGTATATCAAAGGCAGGCGGGCTGGCCATGCCAACCCATGGGCAATCCCTTTGCCAGGCGCCCTGATCGAGGACGGGACTGTAATGCGCAGCCGGAACGTTTCCTTCATATTTCTGGCGTCGCTCACGGCGGCAGCGCCGGTCTCAGCGCAGATGAATCCAATCTGTGACGACCTGCGCGGGCGGCTTGCCGACGTCAGCGAGACCATTGGCACGACCCACCGGGCGCGAGCCGGCTCGAACGCCATTGCCCAGTTGAGCCAGGACATTAGCAAGGCCGTCAACGACCTGCGAGATCGCGGCTGTGCCTCCGACGGCGCATCGATTGCCAGCGCCAACGATGCCGCTGCCTGCGACCAGCTTGGAAGCGCGATCGATCGCATGCAGGAGCAGATGCGCTATCTGATGGATCAGCGCGCCGGCCAGGGCGGCGGATCTGATAAGGCTCTGCGCGGCGAGCTTGAGACGGAGTTGCGCGACAATGGCTGCGACCAACCATCGTCGATGGGCTTCGATACGACGATCAGCGATCGGACGGACGAACCGGCGACCCCGGACCAGCAGGCAATGCGGACCGACTCATTCTTTCCGCCGATGGATCGGGCCTCTCCCCGTCCGCCGATCGCCGCGCGCGGCTTGCCGCGAAATGCCTATGGCACGCCTGCAGGTGGCTACGGCGCCAGCGTCCGGACCGTCTGCGTGCGGACCTGCGATGGCGGCTTCTTTCCGATGACATCGGATGCAACCGCCGCCGATTTCCAGCGCGACGCAGACAGCTGCGCCAAGATGTGCCCGGGTGTCCAGACGGAACTCTTCTTTCACTACCTGCAGAGCCAGGAAACGACCCAGATGGTCTCGGCATCAACCGGGGCGCCCTATAGCACCATGCCCTACGCCTTCGCTTACAAAAAGCGGGCGCCCGGCGAAAAGTCCTCATGTAGCTGCAACATGTCGGCCTATTACGATGAGATCAAGCGCGAGAACGCGATAGGCGAGCAGCCCCGCCAGCCGGCAAACGCCGCCATCGGGGCTCAACCCGAAAACTCGATCACAAACATCCCGAATGGTTCGATAACCACCATCCAGACTATCAAGCCTCTGCCACCCGCCCCAGCCCCGCAATCGACAGCCAAGAGCGAACCAGCAAAGCAGCCCGAAGACAGACCCTACGACCCGGCAAGCAAGGTCCGCCAGGTCGGCCCGCAATTCCTGTCGGGCGATGAGGGCAAGATCGACCTTAAACATCCGGTAATCCCCGGTGCCCAACCGGCGCAATAGGCAACGCCAATGGCGCGAAAGCTAGTGACTGACGGGGACAGGCGAAACGGTCGCGTGTCCCGCGCGCAGCTCTAAAGATTGAACAAGATCGCCCCATCGGACGGAGGCGACGCTGGCGCGTCAGCGGCAGCCAGTGCAGCGGCTGATGCGGCAGGGATGTCCTCGTTAAGCCGTGTGGTGGCATTATAGAGCTTGCCGATAGCCGGATCGCTACCGGGATTGCATCCGAATCCGACAGGGAAGCCTCGGCGGCAGTTGCATAAATGGGCTGTTTCGTCGGTACGGTGACGGCGCAGATATGGATCAGCGTTCCGGGTCCGGCTGTTGCCAGCGATCATGGAACACCAGTTCGTCGAGTGGCAATCTCTGTCGCCAACCTTTCACCGCAAGCTCCGGCTCGCGGTACAATTCATCGACAAAGCCGAGACAGAGCCAGGCGATGATCTCGATCCTCTCGGGAATGCCCAGCAGCGCGCGAATATCGGCATCGTGAAAGATGCTGACCCAGCCGACGCCGACGCCTTCTGCTCGTGCCGCAAGCCAGAGATTCTGCACGGCGCAGACCGTCGAAAAAGCATCCATCCGCGGATTGTGCGTTCGCCCAAGCACCACGCTGCCGGCACGGTCTGGATCGCAGGTGACGCAGATGCTGAGCGGCGCCTTGCGGATACCCTCGAGCTTCAGAGAGCGATATGTATCGCGCCGCTCTGCATCGAACATCAAGGCTGCCTCATCATTGGCGCGGCTGAAAGCGCGCCAGGCGGCTTCGCGAACACCGGTATCGCGCACCAGAACGAAATTCCATGGCTGCATGAACCCGACGGAGGGTGCGCTATGGGCAGCGCCAAGCAACCGGCCGACCAGATCATCGGGCAAAGGGTCGGGCAGGAACTGGTCGCGCACGTCGCGCCGCGTCTCTATGGCGCGGTAGACCGCCTGGCGCTCCGCAGTCGAAAAGGCTGTCGCATGGACGAAAACGTCCTTCGGATCGGGTCGCATCGTCTATCCCCAACAATGCCGACTTTGCCGCCGTCCGCGCGGATCAGTCTATCGTATCAGGCCGGTCTTCTGACTTGGCTTCGTCTGATCGCCGCTGCCTTCCCGGTTTAACGACCAGTGGCAAGTTATTGGAAGAGAATGCTATCCCCTCCCCGCGACGATCATCCGCCTCACAGCGTTGGGCACGTGCCGGAATTTCGCCGGCTTCCCGATTCTCCCGCTTTCGCGGGCACCTGACGACAAAGCTATGCGCGATCCACCTGCCGAAAGCAAGTGGATCGCACCGCATTGTCTCAGGCTGCCGGCTCGTACCTGACAAAGGCGAACTCTTCGCCATCCGGCGACCAGCACGGAACATTGATCGTTCCCTGCCCGCCGAAAAGCTCCAACAGCGTCACGAGATTTCCGCCATCCATGTCCATCAGCCGCAGCCTGACATTCAAATCGCGCGGATGATCGAACACATCTGCGTCGTAGGAGAGGAACAGAACCTTTTCGCCACTCGGCGACGGATGCGGAAACCAGTTGCCGTAATTGTCGTCGGTGATCTGTTGGACATCGGTACCGTCGGGCCGAATGCGCCATATCTGCATGAGACCGGAGCGGCTGGAATTGAAATAGATCCACTCCCCATCTGCCGAATAATCGGGGCCGTCATTGCGGCCCTCGCCATGGGTCAGCCGCCGCTCCTCGCCGCCACCGACCGGGATCGTGTAGATGTCGAAAACCTCGTCGCGAATGCCGCAATAGGCAAGGCTCTTACCGTCCGGCGACCAGCCATGCCAATAGGACGGCAGCTTGGTCGTCACCTGTCGCGGCGACCCGCCCTCTGCCGGCAGCAGGTAGATGCAGGATTTTCCCAGCAGCGTTTTGTCGGAGATCGCAAGCAACGAACCATCAGGCGAAATCCCGTGGTCGTTGTTGCATCGGACGGCATAGCCGGTATCGATCTCCTCCACCTCGTCGAAGTCGTCGCTGTCATCAATCGGCACGCGGTAAAGCAGGCCATCGCCGTTCACCAGCAGATAGCTGCCGTCAGGAGCAAAATTCGGCGCCTCCACCAGCTGGTCGGTTTGCCAGACGACACCGGTCTCGCCCGTGCGGATGTTGTAGATCTCGACGGAACTTCGCATGGATACTCCAAATTGGAAAATGTCGGTTGCCTACCTGTCGCGGAACCGGTTGGTGATCGGATAGCGCCGGTCTCGGCCAAAGTTTTTCCTGGTAATCCTGACCCCAGGTGCTGACTGCCGGCGCTTGTATTCGGCAAGATAGAGCAGATGTTCGATGCGATGCACGGTCGCAACGTCATGGCCGCGGGCAACGATGTCGTGGACCGCCATCTCGTTCTCCACCAGGCATTCGAGGATGTCGTCGAGTACGGGATAAGGCGGCAGCGAGTCCTGGTCCGTCTGGTTGGGCCGAAGCTCCGCCGAAGGCGCCTTGTCGATGATGTTGACCGGGATCACCTCACCCGACGGCCCAAGCGCATCCGGCGGCACATGCGCATTGCGCCAGCGCGCCAGCGCATAGACCTGCATCTTGTAGAGGTCCTTGATCGGGTTGAAGCCGCCGTTCATATCGCCGTAAAGCGTAGCGTAACCGACCGACATTTCGGACTTGTTGCCTGTCGTCACCACCATCGAGCCGAACTTGTTGGAAATTGCCATCAGGATCGTTCCGCGAGCGCGGCTTTGCAGGTTCTCTTCGGTAATGCCGCTGTCCGTCCCCTCGAACAGGCCGGCCAGCGCCGAAGAGAAGCCTTCGACCGGCGCCTCGATCGATACAATGTCGTAGCGGCAGCCGAGCGCCCTGGCGCAATCGGCGGCATCCGTGAACGAATCCTCCGAGGTGTAGCGATAGGGTAGCATCACGGTGCGCACCCGCTCCTCGCCGAGCGCGTCCACCGCAATTGCGGCGCAAATAGCCGAATCAATGCCGCCGGAAAGGCCAAGGACAACCGTCTTGAAGCCGTTCTTGTTGACGTAGTCGCGGAAGCCGAGCAGGCAGGCGCGATAGTCGGCTTCCTCGTGCTCAGGGATATGCGACCTCGGACCTTCGGCGCAATGCCAGCCGGCGTCGCCCTTCCTCCAGACCGTCACCGCCTGCGTCACCTCGAACTGGCTCATCTGGAAGGCAAGCGACTTGTCGGCGTTGAAGGCGAAGCTGGCACCGTCAAAAACCAGCTCGTCCTGGCCGCCAACCTGGTGGGCATAGATCATTGGCAGGCCGGTCTCGATTACCTGCTTCAACACGACCTGATGGCGAATGTCGACCTTGCCGCGGTAATAGGGCGATCCATTCGGCGACAGCAGGATTTCAGCGCCGCTCTCGGCCAATGTCTCGCAGACGCCAAGATCGCCCCAGATATCCTCGCAGATCGGAATGCCAAGCCGCACGCCGCGAAAGTTCACAGGCCCCGGCATGGCGCCCTGGTCGAAGACGCGCTTCTCGTCGAATTCGCCGTAGTTCGGCAGATCGACCTTGTCGCGAACGGCGATGACCTTGCCGCCATCGAGAACGGCGATGGCATTGTATCGCCCGGTCTCGTCCTGTCTTGGAAATCCGATGATGACGCCGGGGCCGCCATCCGCGGTGTCGGCAGCAAGGCTTTCAACGGCCTTCCAACAGGCACGGATGAAAGCCGGCTTCAGCACCAGATCCTCAGGCGGATAGCCGCAGAGAAACAACTCCGTGAACAGCACGAGGTGGGCGCGCTCTCGCGCAGCATCCGCCCGCGCCTCACGCGCCTTGGCAAGGTTGCCCGAGACATCGCCAACGGTTGGATTGAGTTGCGCAACGGCAATGCGGAACGACTGGGTGATCGAGTCTTGTTCTGTCATACGCCACATTTAGCGCTGGCATGCGGCCTCTGCAACGCTCCCGCCTACACAATTCGTCACTGCAGCGACGAGAAAATAGGACCGCGGTCACGAGCCCGCGAAAACCGCATTGCTCGGCCACCAGCTCGCCACCTGAGACGTTGTTTCACGTTGCAATTTGCAGCGACAAAAGAATACTGGCACCGAAGACGATCAGCCCGCGGAGCCAGGCATGTATAACCTACCGAATTTCGTTCACACCCATTTCGACAAGTCTGCCGATGAACTTGGCGACATTGAAAAGCGCGTGCTGAAAAAGGCACATGAACGCAAGATCATCTCCACCGACGTCAACGCCGCTTTGTTGGCCGAAGCATCGCTCGGCCAGCGGCTGGCCGACGATATCGCGCGGATAGGCGGCTCCTGGGGCTTCATCATCTCCTTCCTGCTGTTCCTGACCATCTGGACGGTGGTCAACACCATCCTGCTGGCCACCCGTGCCTTCGATCCCTACCCCTTCATCTTCCTCAATCTCCTGCTATCGATGATCGCCGCCATACAGGCGCCAATTATCATGATGTCGCAGAACCGCCAGACCGAGCGCGATCGCTTCGAGGCGGCCAAGGACTACGAAGTCAATCTCAAGGCGGAACTCGAAGTCCTGTCGTTGCATCAGAAGATCGACTTGCAGGTCCTCACCGAGCTGTCGTCCCTGCGCGAGGAGATATCCCGCCTGACGACCGCATTGGCGGCAAAGGGCTGACGGGAGCTGAAAATCAGTCGGACGGCCCTGCCGTCAGCAGACCCGGCCGACCCTGCCGATACTGCGGCAGGCCGTCGGCGATCTCATAGAAGTCGCCCTTGTCGGCACAAAAGATGTGGTAGGCCAGTTTGAGATCGCTCGGTTCGTCGAACAGGCCTGCCATGATCGAAATCTCGTCGGCGCCATCCGCTACCCAGAACAAGGCCGAGCCACACACGGAGCAGAAACCACGGCGCGCGAACGAACTGGCGCGGTACCAGCTAACCCTGTCCTCGCCTTCGATCTCGAGATTGTCCAACGGGACGTTGGTCGCGGCGTAGTAGAGCCCCGTCTGTCTGCGGCATTGAGAACAGTGGCACGCGACGACCTCCCGCAACTTGCCCTTCGTCTTGAAGCGAACAGCCCCGCAAAGGCACGATCCCGCATGTTCGTCGTTCATCACTTCCCCTCTTGTCGCCATCTGAAGCTTTTCGGCAACGTCACGCGCCCGAGGGCTCACGTCAAACGCAAAAGAATGATTGGATATTCAAGGGGATTGATCCTGCCTTGACCTGCCGGCGTCGGTTGGTGTGAGCACGATGCAAATAAAAAGGGCCAGTCTGACGACCGGCCCTCTTTTTGAGATTGCATCGCTCGGCAAGCGATCAGCCGTTGGCAACCAGCCGCTTTTCGTCGCGACCGCCCTTCATGCGCTCGGCAAGCAGGAAGGCGAGCTCAAGTGCCTGGTCGGCGTTGAGGCGCGGGTCGCAATGGGTATGGTAGCGATCCTGCAAGTCGTCGGCGGTGACGGCGCGAGCGCCACCGGTGCATTCGGTAACATCCTTGCCGGTCATCTCGATATGAATGCCGCCCGGATGCGTGCCCTCGGCCCGGTGGATCTGGAAGAAGCTCTCGACTTCCGACAAAATCCGCTCGAACGGCCGGGTCTTGTAGTTGTTGAGCGTGATCGTGTTGCCGTGCATCGGATCGCAGGACCAGACCACCTTGCGGCCCTCGCGCTCGACGGCGCGAATGAGCTTGGGCAGGCTGTCTGCCACCTTGTCGTAGCCGAAGCGGCAGATCAGCGTCAGGCGCCCAGCCTCGTTGGCCGGATTGAGGGCGTCGATCAGCTCGATCAGGTTGTCCGGCGTCAAGGTCGGGCCGCACTTCAGACCGATCGGGTTCTTGATGCCGCGGAAATATTCGACATGGGCATGATCAAGCTGGCGGGTGCGATCGCCGATCCAGAGCATGTGGCCTGAGGTGGCATACCAATCGCCCGATGTGGAATCTACACGCGTCATCGCTTCCTCATAGCCAAGAAGCAACGCTTCATGGCTGGTGAAGAAATCGGTTTCGCGCAGGCTCGGCTGGTTCTCGGCGGTGATGCCGATCGCCTTCATGAAGTCCATCGTTTCGCTGATCCGATCCGCCAGCTTCTTGTAGCGTTCGCCCTGCGGGCTGTCCTTGACGAAGCCGAGCATCCACTGGTGGACGTTCTCGAGATTGGCATAGCCGCCCATCGCAAAGGCACGCAACAGGTTCAGGGTCGCCGCCGACTGGCGGTAGGCCATCAGTTGACGTTCCGGATCGGGAATTCGCGCCTTTTCGGTGAATTCGATGCCATTGACGATATCGCCGCGATAGGCCGGCAACGTGATGTCGCCCTGCTTTTCGACATTGGACGAACGCGGCTTGGCGAACTGACCGGCGATACGGCCGACCTTGACGACCGGCAACTGGGCGCCGAACGTCAGCACCACAGCCATCTGCAGGAAGGCACGGAAGAAATCGCGGATCGTGTCGGCCCCGTGCTCGGCAAAGCTCTCGGCGCAATCGCCGCCTTGCAGCAGGAAGGCATTGCCATCAGCCACATTGGCGAGATGCTTTTTCAGACGGCGGGCTTCACCGGCAAAAACCAGCGGCGGGAAGGTCGCAAGCTGCGCTTCGGTCGCTGCGAGCGCCGCCTTGTCCGGATATTCCGGCACCTGCTGGATCGGTTTTTGCCGCCAACTGTTCGGGGTCCAATTCTGTGCCATCTCACTCACCTGTCTTGTAGCCGGTCTCCGCCGGATGTGCCGTCGTCGACAAATAACGGCGGCTTATAAACCTTTGAGGTCGGCTTGCATAGCTTCCGTTCGCGTCGTTCGAAACGAGCTATTTCCGGTCAATCCGTGCCCGCCCTTCAGATAGGCGCCAAGCCCCCTATTTACAAATGCCTAACCGCAATCCATGTCCTCGCGAACCAGGATAGCCGGGAGAATGTTGCCGCCTGCAGTGTCTGCGTCGGCCCGACGCGAAGAATGCGCGACGGGTCGTTTACCATTTGCTCACCAGATTGCTTTGCAAGCAATTTAGCTTTGGCGAATATTATCACATTCGCAATTGCATATCGTGGCGGTCGTTGGCGACGGCGCAAAAGACGATCTTGGGGTAAGACTGATGATGTGGACACTGTGGCGGCGCTTCTGCAGCAGCAAAGAAGGCAATTTCGGTATCATGACGGCGCTTTTGCTGGTGCCGCTTGTCGGCACCGCCGGCATGGCAGTCGATGTCTCGAATGCGGTCAGCATACGCAGTGAACTCTATGCCAATGCAGACGCTGCCGCCGCCGGTTCGCTTGCGGAAAAGTCGCCTGGGATGGCAGCGGCAATGACGATGTCATCCGATGGCAGCGTGGATCTTGCGGCAGCCGACGCAAACAAGCTGTTCTTCAGCCAGACGCAAAACGACGGTTCGCTGGACGGCGTCAACGTCAGCGTCAACATCGGCGTCACTAAGGCCGCCAATGTCGTCAAATCCAATGTCACCTTCACCGCCGTTGTTCCGACCACCTTCATGCGCATCCTGGGTCAGAACACGATCAGCATCTCCGGCTCCGCGGTCGCGCAGAACCAGCTGGCGACCTATGTCGATTTCTATATGCTTCTCGACAATACGCCGTCCATGGGCGTCGGCGCGACACCGACCGACGTTGCGCTGATGGAGTCGAAAACCCCCGACACCTGCGCATTCGCCTGCCATCAGCTGGATATCACCAACAACTACTATGCTTTGGCCAAGTCGCTCAACGTGACCATGCGCATCGACGTGGTTCGCGAAGCAACGAAAACGCTGACGACAACGGCGAGCAACAGCCGGACGACTTCGGATCAATACAGGATGGCCGTCTACACATTCGGAGCCGCCGCCGAAACAGCCCAGCTCACGACGATTTCGGCGCTGTCCTCCGACATGGCGCAGGTCGCCCAATATACCAGCGCCGTCGACCTCATGACGACGCCGAAACAGAACTACAACAACGACGAACAGACAAGCTTCGATACCACGCTCACTCAGCTGGGCACGAATATCGACACGCCTGGTACCGGCACCAACAGCGCAAGCCGTCAGAAGGTGATTTTCTTCGTCACCGACGGTCTCGGCGACAGCAAGAAGCCGACCGGATGTACACAACCATTGACGGGCGATCGGTGCCAGGAGCCGATAGACACCACGTTCTGCCAACCGCTGAAGAACCGCGGCATCAAGATAGCCATCCTCTACACCACCTATCTTCCGCTACCGAAAAACGCCTGGTACAACACGTGGATCAAGCCATTCCAGAGCCAGATCGCCACGAAGATGCAGGCCTGCGCCTCGCCCGGCCTTTATTTCGAGGTCAGCCCGACCCAGGGCATCAGCGACGCGATGAACGCGCTCTTCCTTCGCATCATCCAAAGCCCGCTGCTTACCGGCTGATCGACGCCAACAAGCCGACGAGAGAACCCGCGTTTTGCACGGGTCCTTTTCCCAATGCGCCAGCCCGGGCCTCTATTTCGAGGCAAGCCCGACGCAGGGTATCGACGACGCGATGAAGGTGCTTTTTGAGAAGATCGTCAGCAGTCCGCGCATCACGACTTGAACCGCGAGAACGTGAGCCCAGCGGTCCATTCGTCCGTTTGGTTCATACCCGCTTGCCGCCGACCACGCGGTAGCTCGGCGAATACATCGTCACCAGCTCCTCTGATGCCGTGGGGTGCACAGCCATGGTGCGGTCGAAGTCGTCCTTGGTGCAGCCGGCCTTCAGGGTAATGCCGAGAAGCTGGGCCATTTCGCCGGCGTCGTGGCCGAGAATATGGGCGCCCACGACCTTGCGATCTTCGGCATTGACGATCAGCTTCATGATCATCTTTTCATTGCGGCCCGACAGCGTCGCCTTCATCGGGCGGAACTGGGCGCGGTATACCTCCAGCTCCTTGTAACGCCTCCCGGCCTCTTCCTCGCTCAGCCCTACAGTTCCGATCTCAGGCTGCGAGAAGACGGCAGTCGCGATCAGATCGTGATCCGGTTTGGTCGGGTTGTTCTTGTACTCGGTCTCGATGAAGCACATCGCCTCGTGGATCGCCACCGGCGTCAATTGTACCCGATCGGTGACGTCGCCGAGCGCGTAGATATTCGGTACCGACGTGCGCGAATAGTCATCGACAACGATGGCGCCCCGTTCATTGGTCCTGACGCCGGCCGCCTCGAGACCAAGACCCTTCGTATTCGGATCGCGGCCGAGCGCCAGCATCACCACGTCGACATCGAGCCTCTCACCCTTCTTCGTGCAAGCCTGCAGTCCCTGGTCGGTCTTCGTGACTTCCTCGATGATGTCGTGGCAGAGGATCTGGATGCCTTTGCCGACCATCGCCTCATGCAGGCCTTGGCGCATATCCTGATCGAAGCGCGACAGTATCTCTGCGCCGCGATAGATCAGCGTCGTCTTAACCCCCAGGCCATGGAAGATATTGGCAAACTCGACGGCGATATAGCCGCCGCCGGCAATAAGGATCGATTTCGGCAGTTCATCGAGGTGAAAGGCCTCGTTCGACGATATGCAGAACTCGTGGCCGGGCAGCGCGCTGTGATGGTTCGGCGCGCCGCCGACGGCGATGACGATCCGGTCGGCAGTGACGGTCTTGCCGGTTTTCGCCAGCCGCACGGTATGGGCATCGACCAGCTCGGCCCTGGTATCGAGAATGTCGGCCTTCGCATTATCGAGACCCTTGCGATAGAGACCCTCGAGGCGGGCAATCTCCTTGTCCTTCGCCGCAATCAGCTTCTTCCAGTCGAATGTGCTTTCTCCGACCGTCCAGCCATAGCCGGCCGCATCCTCGAAATGCTCGTGATATTGAGACGCGTAGACGAACAGCTTTTTCGGGACGCAACCGCGGATGACGCAGGTTCCCCCATAACGATATTCCTCGGCGATCGCGACCTTCTTCCCAAGCGACGCCGCCACGCGGGCACTGCGCACGCCGCCGGAGCCGCCGCCGATGACGAAGAGATCATAATCGTAGGAAGACATCTGGTAACTCCTGCGGAATGGGCGCGGCGAACCGCGTAACGAAGGTGGGAGAAGGCGTGGCTGACCATCCCTGATATAGGAACCGCCGGCACAAAAAGAAAAGCCCGGAAAACCCGGGCTCTGTATTTTTGAATGAGAAGAGATTTACTTCTTCGCTGGCGGCTTCGGTGCAGCAGCAGGCTTGGGAGCCGCAGTCGCAGGTGCGGCCGGATCTGCGGGTGCCGCCGCTACAGGAGCTATCGGACGCTTGCCCACCACCTTGTCGAGTGCAGCACTGCTCTGGTTGGCAAGATCGCGAGAAATGCCCTGGCCCCAGATATCGGCAGCCTTGTAGAGTTCGCGCGTGGCGATCGGCCCATCCTTCAGGAGCTTCTTGCCGGCCGGCGACGTATAGAATGCGGCAATCGCGTTCAATTCGTCGGCGGAGAAGGCCTTGGCATAGGTCGAAGCGGCTTCGCGTTCCAGATCGGCGCGACGGGCGGCGAGTATCAGCGCCTGCTGGTCGACGGTCGAGCTGATGACGTTTTCGAGGTCCGGATTGGCCTGGATCATCGTGCTCTTCAGCTGTTCGGCAAGGTTCGGCAAAATGTTGTCGAACTGGGCAGTGACCCCGAGTGCTTCGATCGCAGCGCGTGCTGCCTTGATCTGCGCATCCGAGACTTCCTGCGCGCTGACACTGCCAAACGCGATACCGGAAAGGACGATGGTAGCAGCGGCAAGACGGCCAAGACCCGCAATATTGATCATGAGTTCAATGCTCCTATGTATTTTTCGCTTGCAGCGTCCGCGCGCCTGCCGGACCGGCAATGATTGCAAGCGTTGCCATGTTGATGAAGAGCCCGTGTTCGACAACACCGGGGATCGAATTCAGCTCAGTCGATAGCGCCTCTGCCTCAGGAATGCGGCCAAAAGATGCGTCGATGATGAAGTGGCCGCCATCCGTCACGAAGTTTTCGTCGCCGCTTTGGCGAAGGCGCAATTCGCCAGACAGGCCGAGCCGGGCAGCAACTTTTTCAATCTTGATACGGGTGGAGGCAAGTCCGAAGGGGTTGACCTCGATCGGCAGGGCAAAAGCGCCGAGCGTGTCGACGACTTTGGTTTCGTCGGCGATGACGATCATCCGCGTCGATGCTGCAGCAACGATCTTCTCGCGCAGCAAGGCGCCGCCACCACCCTTGATCAATCGCAGTGAACGATCCACTTCGTCCGCGCCGTCGATGGTAAGGTCGAGCTCGGGAAGTTCGTCGAGGGATTTTAGAGGTACGCCCAACTCGACGCAGAGCCTCGCGGTGCGTTCCGAAGTCGGAACGCCCTCTACGCGCAGACCATCCGCGACCTTTTCTGCAAGAAGTCTGACGAATTCTTCGGCCGTGGTACCCGTTCCGATTCCAAGACGCATTCCGCTCTCGACATAAGCGAGAGCCGCCGCTGCAGCCTTGATCTTCATTTCGCGGGCGTCCATGCGCCACGTGCTCCCGATCGTTCCGTTGGTGTGCTGTTTACACGGCTCTCCCGGCAAACGAAAGCCAAAATAATGGCGTCAGAAAGAAATGCCAACCCGCCCTAAAACTGCCGGCGTTGCATTTTGCCCGACTATCTTTTACTGCGGAAACGCTGTGCTTTCCCTTTCATTTTCAAAGGCCGCCCCCCGTGACATCTCCTCTCGTCGTATTCGATCTCGATGGCACGCTGATCGACACCGCCCCCGATCTGGTCGCAAGCCTCAACCACACGATCGCAGCCCTCGATCTTGCTCCGGTCAGCTATGAAGACCTGACGCATCTCGTCGGCCATGGGGCACAGGCGATGATCGAGAGTGCCTGCAAATTGCGCGGCTATCCGCTGAAGCCGGAAGCGCTGCCGCCGCTGCTCGAGCGCCTCATCGCCTTCTACACCGCCACTATGCCTGGCGACAGCAAGCCCTTTCCCGGCGTCATCGCTGCGATGGACGGGATGAAGGCCAAGGGCTATCGTCTGGCAGTCTGCACCAACAAGATGGAATCGCTGGCGTTGGTGCTGGTCGCCCGCCTGAATCTGACCCATTATTTCGACGCCATCACCGGCGGCGACACCTTCACCGTTCGCAAGCCGGACGCGCAGCATCTCATCGGCACGGTCGAGCGCGCCGGCGGAAAACTCGAACGCACCGTCATGATCGGCGACAGCCTCAACGACATGCTCGTTGCCCGCAACGCCGGCGTCCCGTCGATCGCCGTTCCCTTCGGCTATTCCGACGTCCCCGTCGAAACCCTCGGCCCCAGCCACATCATCGCCCATTTCGACGAACTGACGCCTGATCTTGTCGAAGGGCTGCTTGCAAAAGCCTGATCCACAGACCGCAAGGTCTCAACCCTCCGCCAAACGCCGATCCGGATGGCAGCTGAAATCCTGTCCGGCGATGCCGCGAGCTGGTTAGCGCGTGGAAAGCTGATCAAACCCGCAGAAACTGCGAGGATTTGCTAAAATCGAGGCCGGGGAAGATCTTGGCGGAAAGGTCGCCTGGCCTGATGTCGAATTGGCGTGAGAGCATCGCCGCCGCCACTTCGCGCACGTCTGCCGTCGGCATCAGGTCGCGATTGTCGAGAAGCTGTTCATCCTTCAATCCCGGCCACTTGCCGAGAACCCTGCCGCCGTTGATGGCACCACCGGCCAGCAGACAACAACCACCGGTGCCGTGATCGGTGCCGCCCGAGCCGTTCTGGCGGACGGTCCGCCCGAACTCGGTCATTGCCAACACGACGGTCGTCTCCCACGCAACGGGGCCGAGCGTGTTCTTCAGCGTCACCACCGCCTGGGTCAGGTCGCCGGCCGCCTTCTTGAACTGGTTTGCCTGCTGGACATGGGTATCCCAGCCGTTGATCGAGAAGCTGGCTATGCGATAGTCCCGTAGCAGCATCTTGCCCGCCAGCGTCGCGATGTCGGTAATCTGCTCGCCGCGCTTTGCGCCAGGCGCCATGCCCATCGCGGCCGATTGGTCGGCCCGTGTCGCCTCGTCCATCGCCTTGGCAAAGGCGGGATCGTTGGCATAGAGCCGGGTCAGGAACTGCAACTCGTCCGCCCCTGCCCCGAAGGTCGAATCCGAAGCCCAGACATCAACGATATTCGGGCCCAGCAGGATCAGCTCGGTGGAGGTGTTGATATCGATCGCCTTGCGCGCCGTCGAACGCGGAATGGTCTCAAGCGCCCTGTTGAGCCAGCCGGTCTTCTCCTCGCTGACATGTCCGCCGCCGGATTCCAGCATGTCCTGCCCGTCGAAATGGCTGCGCGCATCGCGATAGGGTGTCGAGACCGCATGGATGAAGGCAAGCTCCTTTGCCTGCCACAGAGGCAAAAGATCGGCCGCTGCCGGATGCAGCCCGAAAAATCCGTCGAGATCGAGCAGCCCCTTATCCGGCGCGATCGCGATATCGGGACGCAATCCGGCAAAGGTGGCGTCGCCATAGGGCTGGACGAGATCGAGCCCATCCATGGCGCCGCGCAGGACGATGGTGACGAAGCGATTGTCGCCAGGCATCGCCGCAAACGTCAGCGGCGTGAAGACGGGAGCCGCCGCCAGACAGCAGGCCGTAGCCAGGAAGCCACGGCGGGAAAGGGAAATGTCCTTGCTCATCATCATGCCACCTCCTAAGGCAATTCCGGGAAAACGCGGTTCTCCAAGAATTGCGTCTAGCGTCTGCTGAATTCGGGAGAGGCCAGAACCAAGGTCAGGCCGGTCATCCTGTTTGGCGCCTGCGAGACGACGCGAATCGTGTCCTCGCGAGCCGCGTCCGAAAGCGTGTCCTTCAGAAACTGTCGCGGATCATATTGCTTGCCGTATCGCCCGATGGCGCGATGCGCCCAGGAAATGCGCTCGGCCAGCGCACTGGCATCGATCCACGCGTCGAAACCTTCCGGAAAGCCGGCGGGGCTCGGCGGCTGCCAGGTCGGCTGGCCCATCCGGCGCAACCCGTAGAGCCCAAGACCGCGCGGCACATAGAAGGTGGCGTCGATCGCAGCCTGCTGCTGCTTTGAGGCGTCGGAGCTCATCGAAGTCGACCCGGCAACGGCTCCGGGTAGCACAGCGGCGGAAGGCGCCGGACCCTGCATGGCGGGAGCGGCTTGCGCTGCCATTGGGCCTTGCGCCGCAGGGGTGGTCGCCGCCATCATCGGGCTTGCATCGCCAGCGTTGAGGGTGGCGGACAAGGGAGCGGGAATGCCGGCTGCCGGATTCTTCTCGAGATTGAGTGCGCGCAATCCGGCCACGACGAAATCGAAGGGCTGGCGGGCCTTGGCGCCCTCGCCGCTCCACGCGGCAGGGTGGTCGAGCATGGTGGCGTAGATCGCCTGGAGATCGCCATCGGTATTCTTCCAGCAATCGGCCATGGCGGCGACCATGTCATCCGGAGCGGCATCGGCGATGAAATGAACGGCGAGCTTGCTGCAGATATGCTGCGCCGTCTTCGGGTTCAGCGCGAGGTCGTTCAAGAGAGACAGATAGTCCTGCTCCGTCCGCCGCTTGCCGCCATAACTGACGCCGAGGACCTGATGGCTGCCGGGCTCGGCGATGCCGGGCCGGAAATCGGCCGTCACCGCCCTCTGGTCGACCGCGATCCCAGTCAGGACCATCGCCGCCGAGCGGACGTCGTTCTGGGAGTAGCCGCTGCCAGCGCCGAGCGTGTGAAGTTCGATCAGCTCGCGGGCAAGGTTCTCGTTCAACCCCTTGTTTCGCTTGATACCGGCCGGCGAATCCGGGCCGAGCGATTCCGACTGGTCGAGATAGATCAGCATGGCCGGATGCAGCATCACCGCGCGCAGCAGATCGGGAAATTTCGCGCCGATATTCGGGCGGATCACCTCTGCCTCGAACAGAGGCACGATCAGGCGCATCGGCTGGTTTTTCTGGGCGCTGACGGAAAAATGGTTGGTCCAGAAGCCCGCCAGCCGCTCATGGAAACCGAAGGGCGAGAACACCGCCTGGGCAATACGCGCATCCACGTCGCACTGGTAGGTCTGGTCCATGACCTTGAAGATCGCGCTCTGTTGCTCCCGCCTGGCATCGTCCGCGCCAGTTCCGGAGCGAATGTCACGCAGGCGGTCGGCGATCTCGCCGATCTGCTGGCGGCGCGCATCGATCCCGCCGATCGGAAACAGCGGCGCAACGCCGGCGCCCGCGCGTATCTGCTCGAGCAGTGCCTGTTTGTCCTTTGGAGCAGCCTCGCCCGCACGGAAGCCGTAGCCGAAACGCAATGCCGCCATCGTCTGAAAGGAAATACTCATCTGACATCACCGCAAGCCGTCCACGAGGATCAGTATGCGAGAGGCTGGCAGCCAATTGTGTCGGGAATGTTTGGAAATTGCGGCTTTTTCCCGACATGGACAACTTGTAATTTGCCCGTCGAAAAACCCTAGTCGTGATCACTCGTCACAGGAGAATGAGCACCAGCAGCGACGCCAGCAGGGCCGGCGTCATGACGACGATACCGAGCTTCAGGAACTGCCAGGCGCCGACATCCTGCTTCTCCCGGCGTAGGGCATTGAGCCAGAGGATGGTCGCCAGCGATCCCGTAACGGACAGATTGGGGCCGAGATCGACGCCGATCAGGATGGCACCGGAAATCTTGTCCGGCGATGCGGCCAGCTGCACGGCGCTGCCCGCCAGAAGCCCGGCCGGCAGGTTGTTTACGAGATTGGACACGAATGCCACCGCAAGCCCGGCAAGGCCAGCCGTTTGCGACGGCAGCGTCTGCGCGCCTTCGGCAAGCGTGTTCGCCAGCATGCGCGTCACGCCGGTCTTGTCGAGTGCCTCGACGATAACGAAGAGGCCGGCAACCAGAGGCAGCACGCTCCAGGAAATGCCGCGCAGCATCTCCACCGGGTTTTCGCGATTGAGCGCGGTGACAAGCATAGCCGTAGCAAAACCGGCAATAAAGGTCGGCAGCCCGAGATCGAGACCGACGGCCGACGCGACGATGAGGACTATGGCGGTGGCGATCAGCCCGGCACCGGCAAGCTTTGCGCCATGCGACAGGTGCGGCTCTTCGACATCGAGCGCGATAGTCTCCGCCTTGAGCACCCGCCGCTGCGTCCAGTAGAGCAGGCAAAACGTCGCGGCGATCGCAACGACGGACGGCAAGGCAAAGGTACCGAGCCAACGCCCCAATGGCGGCATGTGCCCTCCGCCGAAGATAACCAGATTGGCCGGATTGGAGATCGGCAGCACGAAGCTCGCCGCGTTGGCGATGAAGGCGCAGACCAGCAGATAGGGCAACGGCTCCTTGACCTTGGCCGCGCGCGTCGCCGCATAGACCGCTGGCGTCAGCACCACCGCCGTGGCATCGTTGGACAGGAACACCGTCACCACGATGCCGACGACAAAGATCAGGGCGAAGAGACGGGTCGGCGATCCCTTGGCGTGCGAGGTCGCGACCGCAGCCAACCAGTCAAACAACCCCTCCCGCCGCGCCAGCTCCGAAAGCAGCATCATGCCGATGAGAAAGAGATAGACATCGAGCCCCCTGGTGACGCCGGCCCAGGCTTCGTGCAAGCCGATGAGGCCGAGCAGCAGCAGGACCAACGCCCCCAGCATCGCCCAGATTGCCTCGGGCCAGCGAAAAGGCCGCGCCACGACCCCAACCGCGGTCAACCCGGCCACTCCCCACGTCAATGAAATCGCGGTCATCAATCGGTTCTGCGCTTTCTCACAGTCAGGGGCATTGTTGCAGTCCTCGATAACTTGGCAATCGGCGAACATCTAACGCGCTGGCTGCCTGTCGACAAGACTGAACTGCCCGTCGCAACGACACAATAGGATCGACGGAGTCAGCCAGGCGATCACGGCAATAATTGCGCGCAGAGATTGACGCCACCACACGTCGCAATGTTATCTTAGCACGCACTCATGCACCGGGGGATTCGCATGCAGGACGTCACCGGGTTGCCGCGCTATTTCTGGCGGCGAGCCTTTGCCTATATCATCGACACGATAGCTATCGAGCTCGTTTTGACCGTTCTGTTCTATGCTCTGGCGCTTGCCACTCCTTGGAATATAGGCTTCTCGCCTTTCAACAGTATTGCATGCGACCAAGTCGCGACAGGACCGCTCGTTGACAAGGTTGAAGCGCAATGGCCTTTGAAGCCGGGCGAAAAACGCGTCAACCAGATCTGCAGTGTCAGCCACTGGGACGGACATCCTTCCAACGGTTATTTCACGACCACCGTCGTCGCCAAATCAGGTGCAACGACATACACACGTTCGGTATCAACGCAGGTCGACCAGAACGGCAACGCGATCGACGCGACCAGCGGCGTTGAGCTGTCTTCGCTACTGCCGGCTGTGATCTTTCCACTGGCTTTGGCCTTCTTCAGCGCAAACGGCCGACGCACCTTGGGCAAGATGATCATGTCGCTGCGAGTGGCGACCATCGATAGTCGCCTGCCAACCCTTGAGGAAGCGATCTACCGCGAGGTATTGAAATTCCTCCCCTTGATCGGCCTTGCTCTCGTCGTTGTCGTGGTTGTCCTGTTGCAGTCTCCCGTGGTCGCCGACTTCGATCACATGGTCGCCTCCATGCGCGACGGCACTGCCGCACCGCTGGGAGCCAAACCTTGGATTTATGCCAGCATACTCGTCGCCGGCCTTGCCTGGTGGCTGTTTCCTCTCGCCATCTGGCGCGGCCAGACCTTCTACGACAGGGTCAGCGGCTGTAAGGTGTTGAGAACCTGACACAGCGCCGTCTCAGTGGATGGAGATGAGAGCAAAGCGAAATCCTCAATTTTGTTTCCCTTTTGTACTCTTCGCCTCTTCACTTTCTATCGAACGCGCTCCATATTCCGGCCATGGCAAAATCGACGAAGACATCCCCCTCCCGCACTGGTTTCGAGGAAGCGCCGCAGGCGCCGTTTGAGGGTGCGCCCCTTTCGGGCAGCGTGTCCGATTGGGTGAAGCAACTCGAAGCCGAAGCGGAAACCTCGGGGATCGAGACCCAGCGGCAGATAGCTTCCAAGGCCGGCAAGCATCGCAAGAAGGTGGAGATCGCCGCCTCGAAATCCGGGCGTGGAACCTCGATGGGCGGCACGACCGACCCGAAGACGCGAGCCGCCGCCGGGCTCAACCCGGTCTCCGGTATGGACACGTCGCTCGAGAACGCCGGCAATGCCGGAACGGCTGTCACGGCGACCGTCGAAGCGCTGTCGGCGCTGATCGAATCGGGCAATCCGCTGTTCAAGAACGGCAAGCTCTGGACGCCCCATCGCCCTGCCCGCCCCGACAAATCGGAGGGCGGCATTGCGATCCGCATGGTTTCCGACTATGAGCCGGCCGGCGACCAGCCGACGGCCATAAAGGACCTTGTCGAGGGGCTTGAGAACGGCGAACGCAGCCAGGTACTGCTCGGCGTCACCGGTTCGGGCAAGACCTTCACCATGGCCAAGGTGATCGAGGCGACCCAGCGTCCCGCCGTCATCCTTGCGCCAAACAAGACGCTGGCAGCCCAGCTCTATTCCGAATTCAAGAACTTCTTTCCCGACAACGCCGTCGAATATTTCGTCTCCTATTACGACTACTACCAGCCGGAAGCCTATGTGCCGCGCTCAGATACCTTCATCGAGAAGGAGAGCTCGATCAACGAGCAGATCGACCGCATGCGCCACTCGGCGACGCGCTCGCTGCTGGAGCGCGATGACTGCATCATCGTCGCTTCGGTCTCCTGCATCTATGGTATCGGCTCGGTCGAGACCTATACTGCCATGGCCTTCCAGATGACGGTCGGTGACCGGCTGGACCAGCGCCAGCTGCTGGCCGACCTCGTGGCCCAGCAATACAAGCGGCGCGACATGGATTTCCAGCGTGGCTCCTTCCGCGTGCGCGGCGACACGATCGAGCTCTTCCCCGCCCACCTTGAGGACGCGGCCTGGCGCATTTCGATGTTCGGCGACGAGATCGACGCGATCACCGAGTTCGACCCCCTGACCGGCCAGAAGACCGGCGACCTGAAGTCGGTGAAGATCTATGCCAACTCGCACTACGTCACCCCGCGCCCGACCCTAAACGGTGCCATCAAGTCGATCAAGGAGGAGCTGCGGGTCCGCCTGGCCGAGCTGGAAAAAGGGGGCCGGCTGCTGGAAGCGCAGCGCCTGGAGCAGCGCACCCGCTACGATATCGAGATGCTGGAGGCGACCGGCTCCTGTGCCGGCATCGAGAACTATTCGCGCTACCTCACTGGCCGCAATCCCGGCGAGCCGCCGCCGACGCTGTTCGAATACATCCCCGACAATGCGCTGTTGTTCATCGACGAGAGCCACGTCTCCGTCAGCCAGATCGGCGGCATGTATCGTGGCGACTTCCGCCGCAAGGCGACACTGGCCGAATACGGCTTCCGCCTACCCTCATGCATGGACAACAGGCCGTTGCGCTTCGAGGAATGGGACGCAATGCGGCCCGACACCATCGCCGTGTCGGCAACGCCCGCCGCCTGGGAGATGGAGCAAGCCGGCGGCGTCTTTGCCGAACAGGTCATCCGCCCCACCGGCCTAATTGACCCGCCGGTCGAAGTGCGCCCGGCGCGCAGCCAGGTCGACGACGTGCTTGGCGAGATCCGCGAGACCGCCGCGGCCGGCTACCGCACCCTCGTCACGGTGCTCACCAAGCGCATGGCCGAGGACTTGACCGAATATCTCCACGAACAGGGCATCCGTGTTCGCTACATGCACTCCGACATCGACACGCTGGAGCGCATCGAGATCATCCGGGATCTCCGGCTCGGCGCCTTCGACGTGCTCGTCGGCATCAACCTGTTGCGCGAAGGCCTCGACATCCCGGAATGCGGCTTCGTCGCCATCCTCGATGCCGACAAGGAGGGTTTCCTGCGCTCCGAGACCTCGCTCGTCCAGACCATTGGCCGCGCCGCCAGAAACGTCGACGGCAAGGTCATCCTCTATGCCGACACCATCACCGGCTCGATGAAGCGGGCGATGGACGAAACCAGCCGCCGCCGTGAAAAGCAGGTGGCCTTCAACACCGAGCACGGCATTACGCCTGAATCGGTCAAGGCCAGGATCTCCGACATCCTCGACAGCGTCTACGAGCGCGACCATGTCCGCGCCGATATCTCGGGCGTTACCGGCAAGGGCTTTGCCGACGGCGGCCATCTCGTCGGCGGCAATCTGCAGACCCATCTCAACGCGCTGGAAAAACAGATGCGCGACGCAGCCGCCGACCTCGATTTCGAAAAAGCAGCCCGCCTGCGCGACGAGATCAAGCGCCTCAAGGCCGCCGAACTCTCTGTTATGGACGACCCGATGGCCCGCGAGGAAGCCCGGAATGTGGAAGGTGCGGGACGCAAGAAAGCACCGGCAAACGCAATAGGCTCCCTCCCCTTTGTGGGGAGGGTTGGGGAGGGGTCTTCAACTGACAACAACACCCCGCCCGACCCTTCGGGCCACCCTCCCCACAAGGGGGGAGATCAGCCATCGGCCTCCTACTTCGCCAAGCCATCCCTCGACGAGATGGGCCGCGATGTCGTTCAGCCGGGCAAATCGCTGTTCCGCAAGAACGATCTCGACGAAATGACCGTCAGCCGCACCGAAAAGCCCGTCATCGGCAAAGCACCGCCAAAACCACCGGTGGACCCGATCAAAGCGGGCCTGGCAAATGCGGTGGACCCCCTCCCCCTTGTGGGGAGGGTTGGCGAGGGGAATTCACACGACGAACAGACCCGCCCCATCATCCGCGCCAAGCCCGGCGTCGGGTCCTACGAGGACGCGGTGGACGAAAAGCAGAAGAAGAAGCGCACCAAGGGCAAGACCGGGCGGCCGGGGCAGTAACGCCAATCAACCGGCGAAAGCCTCGAGACGATCGGCAGGGGCAGCTACCCGCTCGCCATCCGCAGTGAAAATCGGAGCCCGCCCGCGCCCGTGCTGCCGCGGCGAACGGCCCATGATCCTCTTGAACGCCGTGCTGAAGGCGCTTTCGGATTCGTAGCCAAGGGACAACGCGATGACGGAGACCGGATCGCCGGAATTCGCCAGCCTGTCGCCCGCCAGCAGCATGCGCCAGCGCGTTAGGTAGTCCATGGGCGCCACGCCGACCGTCTCCTTGAACCTCAGTGCGAAGGTCGATCGGGACATGCCGGCGCAGTCCGCCAGCTCCTGTATCGTCCAGCGATGCGCCGGATCGTCGTGCATGGCGTTGATCGCAAGGCTCATCTGTCTGTCGGCCAGGGCGAACAGCCATCCGACGCCGGTGCTCGACCCTTCCGCCAGATGCAGGCGCAGCGCCTGGACCAGGATCATATGGGCGAGATGCTGGACGACCAGAAAGCCGCCCGGCTGCTGCTCGCGCAGTTCTTGCATCATCCGCTCAACGGACCATCTGAGCGCCGCCCGACCTTGCTCATCGCGGATGTGGACGATGGGCGGCAGCATGCGCAGGAGAATACCGGCATGATCGCCCGCAAGGGCGAACCGGCTACTGACAAGGAAAAAATCCCCGCCCCCATTGTAGGAAACGATGGCACCCCTCCGCGAAGGCGAAAAGACCGTGCCGGCATCGACCGGCGCCAGAGCCAGGTCGCTTGCGACGCGGAAAGGCCGCCCGCTCGGCAGCAGAAAGCAATCCCCAGTCTGCAGATGCACCGCATCGGCGACGCCCTCCACGGACAGCCAGCAATGGCCGGAAACCACGGCGCCGCATTTGATGCCTTCCCCCTGGTGCGGAAACTGGATCGACCATTCTCCACCCGCATCAAAGCCGGCGGACAAATAGTTGCGCGGTTTCAGCAGCGATAGAACGTCAGACAGCGGATCCATGGGAATTCCGGACGATGGCGAAGATAATGCGGATTGTAGAGCATAGATCGTATTTCCTCAATCACCTAACTTGATGGCTACAGGCTGCGAATGCGGTCTTGAAATGAGACAGAGGAGACGTCGCGATGCGTGTATTCGTTACCGGTGCCACAGGTTTTGTCGGTTCTGCCATAATTGGTGAACTCATTGGTTCAGGCCATCAGGTGCTCGGCCTAGCCCGCTCTGACACGGCCGCCACGTCGCTTGCCGCCGCCGGCGCTAAGGTGCATCGCGGAAATCTTCAGGACCTGGACATCCTTCGAAGCGGTGCCGCGGCCGCGGATGGCGTCATTCACACTGGCTTCATCCACGACTTTTCCAAATTCAAGGAGAGCTGCGAGATCGATCGGCGCGCCATCGAAGCGCTCGGCGATGCCCTTGCCGGCTCCAATCGGCCCCTGATCGTCACCTCGGGAACCGGGCTTCTGGCGCCGGGTCAGCTTGTGAGCGAAGACACGCCACCCCCTACAGGCTCTGCTGCTATCCCACGCGTTTCAGAACAGGCGGCGGCCTTGCTGGTATCGCGGGGTGTCCGCGCATCGGTGGTGCGCCTGCCGCCATCGGTCCATGGCGACGGCGATCATGGCTTCGTTCCCATCCTCATCGGCCTTGCCCGCGAGAAGGGCATCTCTGCCTACATCGGCGAAGGGCTGAACCTCTGGCCTGCCGTCCACAGGCTCGACGCCGCCCGTCTCTACCGGCTGGTGCTCGAAAAAGGCTCTTCAGGCGCGCGCTACCACGGGATCGCTGAAGAGGGCATTCCCTTCCGCGAGATAGCCGAGGCCATCGGCCGCCGCCTCAACCTGCCGGTCGTCAGCAAGACGCAAGAGGAGGCAGCCGACCATTTCGGCTGGTTCGCCCACTTTGCCGCGATCAACAACCGTGCCTCGAGCGCAAAGACCCGGGAACAGCTGGGATGGGACCCCACGCAGCCCGGCCTTGTTCCCGATCTCGACCGGCCTGGCTATTTCGAATAGCCGGACAGACCGACCTCATGACTACCACCGCCCGCAGCGCGTCCAGTCGACCGCTGCGGGCGGACGTCTTCATTCGTCCTCTCCCGGATAACCAAATCATTCAACCAAACGGTTGACTCTCAAAAATCGCACGCCTATATTCAACCACATGGTTGAATTACAAATGCCCCAACTCGACACCGTTTTCCACGCCCTCGGCGACGCGACGCGCCGGCAGATGCTTCGCGAGCTTGCCGATGGCGAGCGGACGGTCGGCCAGCTTGCCGAGCCCTTCGCGATCTCGCTTGCCGCTGCCTCGAAGCATATCAAGGCGCTGGAGAATGCCGGCCTGATCCGTCGCGAGGTACGCGGCCGCGTCCATATGTGCCACCTCGACCCCGGGCCGCTCGCCAGCGCGCAAAGCTGGCTGAACTACTACGAACGCTTCTGGACCGACCGCCTGGATATGCTGGAACGGCTGCTGCGCGAGGATGACGCGCGAAAGGCGGCCACCCCCACAGAGCCACCCAAGGAACTACCTAAGCCAAAAGGAGACGATCGATGACCAAACTTGCGACTCTGGACGCCTATGGCGTGCTGACCGAGCCCACCACCTTGAAGATCCAACGCATGTTGCCTGGCCCGATCGAGCGCGTCTGGGCCTTTCTGACCGAGGGCGAATTGCGCCGCCAGTGGCTGGCATCAGGGCATATGGAAATGAAGGTCGGCGCGCCTTTCGAGTTCGTCTGGCGCAACGATGAGCTCAGCAACCCGCCCGGTAAGCGGCCGGAAGGTTTCCCCGAGGAGCACAGCATGCAGAGCCACATCACCGAGCTCGATCCGCCGCGCAAGCTCTCCATCGCCTGGAGCAACAGCGGCGACGTTTCCTTCGAACTCGACCCGAAGGGCGAAAAGGTGCTGCTCACCGTGATCCATCGCCGCCTGCCTGACCGCAAGACCCTGCTAAACGTCAGCGGCGGCTGGCATATGCACCTCGACATTCTGGAAGCGCGCGTGTCCGGCAAGGAGCCCGCGGCGGCATTCTGGGACGGCTGGAAGCGCCTGCGCGACGAATACGACAAGCGCATCCCGGCCTGACGGAACCAGATTTAACCCGAACGCCACTCTGTGACTGACGCCGAGAGGCATCACGGTCACGCATTGATGGAGAATGGTCCAAGAACCGAAGGACGGCAAAAGCAATCTGTCCGGCGGAAAGAAGGACTTTGCCGATCGGCACGATTGTCGGTCAAAACATAACCGAACCCAAGGAAAAGGCCGCCAAATGGTGGTGTTCTGCCCCTTGCGTTCTTTCATTGGAGGCAAACATGCGCAAATTGATTGCGGGGATGAAGATTTCCCTCGACGGCAAGATGGAAGGACCCGAGGGCATGGCCGACTGGGTGGAAGCCTGGTCGGACGACTACGGTGTGATGCCGCAGATCGACGCATGCCTGCTCGGAGGCGGCATGTATCCCGGCTATGAGAACTACTGGACCGGCATCCGGAATGAGCCGGAAACGCCGGCCTGGATCACCGGCGACCCGCCGACGCCAGCCGAGCGCGAATGGGCCCGCTTCACCCTCGAGACCCCGCATTACGTCCTGTCGAACACGCTGACTTCGACGCTATGGCCAAACACCTGCTTCATCCGCCAACTCGAAGACATCTCAGCCCTTAAGCAGCTACCCGGCAAGGACATCTACCTCGTCGGAGGCGCGAGAACCACGGCAAGCCTCATCGACGCCGGCCTGGTCAACGAGCTCCGCCTCATCGTCTACCCGCTAATGGCAGGCGAAGGAAAGGCGCTCTTCGCAACGACGCAACATCGCCATGGGCTGGAGCTGAGGCAGGTCCAGCAGCTCGCGAATGGGCGCTTGAGCCTCCTCTACGGGATCGCCTGACCAGGCAGAATCTCGGCGCATAATCCAAAACAAGGAAGAAAGCCATGACCAACCACGACTTCAGCACCACCTTCACGGTGGACCAGAGCCCCGAAACCGTCTTTGCTGCCATCAACAATGTTCGCGGATGGTGGTCGGAAAACATCAAGGGAAGCACCGACACGCTCGGCGAGGCATATGACTACGGCTTCAGGGATATCCACCGGTGCAAGATCAAAGTGACGGCACTCGTCCCCGGCAAAAGGGTCGCCTGGCGCGTTCTGGAAAACCATTTCAACTTCACTGAAGACGAGACGGAATGGACGAACACGGAGATTTTCTTCGATATCTCTAGAAATGGCGACAAGACAGAGGTCCGCTTCACCCACCAGGGTCTGGTTCCCGAATATGAGTGCTACGACATCTGCAGGGACGGATGGGGCACCTATATCAACGGCAGTTTGAAGAGCCTGATTGCCACGGGCAAAGGCACTCCCAATGTAGGCGAGGCCCTCACCGGCAGCGAACAGGTGCTGGTGCGGTAGATCCGGGCCGCTCTTTGGAACTCGTCCCACCGCTTAGTAGAGCCGGTGGGACAAAGAGATAGCCGCCTTGGTGAGGCTATAGATCAAGGAAAACGTTTGGGCAGTTAGGGACAACGGTCTTTGGCATATGCTGCCGAATTGCGGGCGTCTGGGTGCATCTCCAACGGCAGCGTTGCGCCCCAACTGCGGACCTACGCGCTTGGTTATCTCTTTGCTACTGAGCTGCTACGATTTGATTATTGGAGGCTGTTTCCTGCTACCGTCAAGCGCTGTCTCCTCGGGCCAATAGATGCGCATGAATATGGTGAACGCGCTTTGGGCGCCGGTAGCCAATTGGGCTCTTTTTCGTTGCCGGGAGACTCGTTCTGGATGCATCCGCCGCTTTGGTTGCTACGGGAAGGAAAGCCGCGAGCCCTGCCGACAGGAACAGGCCCTTTGTAAAATCACGCTTCGAGATATCCATGGCCAATTACTCCTCACCATCGACCGATGGTGCGACCATGCGCCGAGCCGGAAAGAGTGCAAGTATGTTGCCGTATGCTACGGGGTGATACGTCGATGACGTCTGCGTGTTGATCCAGAAAGGCCGCAATGGCCCAAAACCCGCCACCGGTGGCATTTGTTACCGAATTCCGCGTTCCCCCTACTCTGCAGCCTCGCCCCTCACCTCGACGAACTCAACCTCATAGGAATAGCCCTCCAGCATCGCATAGGCGTGCTCGATCGTCTCGATCTGGCCTTCCGCCTTGCGGATGGCCTCGGCGATCGATTGGCTGCGGGTGCGCAGCATGGCGCCGAGAATATCGGCTTGCGGGCGGCGGCCGAGGCGGTCGAGATGCTTGCGGACGCGGGAGCGGTGGCGTTCCAGCTCGAGGATGTGGAAGCGGCTCTTGACGATGTCGTCAGAGAGCTTGCGCCGCATCGCCGCCACCGGATCGAAGCTGCCGGGTTCGCGCTCGTCGAGGATGAAATCGTTGATCAGCGTTTCCAAAACCACGACGCCTTCGAGGTCGCGGACATCGGCAAGCTGCGGGTCGTAGCCGGTATCGTCGTAGACCTTGCGGCGAACTGGGTCCTTCAAAAGGTCGTAGCAGGCCTGCAGCCGGCCGAACTGTTCGGCATCACCGCCGCTATCGGGATGGGCGCTCTTGGCAATCGTCCGATAGGCCGTCTTGACGGCCTCGCCATCGGCATCGCGTTCAATTCCAAGCATCGCATAGGGATTGATCACACCGTCACCTGTCTTTCCGCACTCGACCGCACCACCGCTCCTGACCTAAAGGCTTGACTTCCCTTCAGCAAGCGATATCCGCCCGCTGACACCGCCATATTCGGCCGCAGTCACGACAAAATTGTGGAGCGGCATGGATTTGCCGAACGCGATCCCCAGCATTCGACGACGCCAAAAGGCCGGACAGAAATGCTGCGAACGGCCTGCAGCCTAAGGCACCCCGACGGCCGGCACCAGCCCGTGCCGCAGCATCACCGCCTTCATCGCAGCCGGATCGGGCGGCCCGCCGGTGAGAAGAACCGCAATCTCGCGGAAATAGCCCGGTCCGAGCACACCGGGGGTCAGCACGCAAAGACAAGTCGTCGGCGCCTCGGTCTCGTTGCTGAAATGGTGGACGACGCCGCGCCGGATAAAGGCCGATTGTCCGGGGCCGATCGCAACGTCCCTGCCGTCGATATGAAAGAGGATCGTGCCGGAAAGACCGCAGATCGTCTCGTCCCAGGTATCGTGGTAGTGCGGGATCGGCACTTTTGCTTTCGGCTGAACGGTCATTTTGAAAATATCGAGGCTGCCGCCCGTCTCGTCCTTGCTCTGAAGGAATTCCAGCTCTATCCCGCCAAGCCTGATTGTCTCCATCCGGTGACCTCTCTTTTTGCGTTGGCTGGGCCTGTCGCCCGTGGTCGCCTGTTCCATGACATAGATTGCTCCAACCCGGCCCCACCGGCAATGACCAATACGGATCGGGTCGAACCACGCGGGTCGGTCACGGGGCTAGAAAGCCGGATCGCGGCGAAGTTGCACCTTTGCCCGACCTCGAGCCGCGCCTTCTGTTGTCTTGACAATGTCCAAAATCGGGAAATTTGCTTGAACATAATCGCGATTCCTTTAGTCAAACCCTTGATTTCAAGGGGGTAAGCGTCGCTTTCCGGAACGCTTATAAATAATGCCACTTGCTTTTTTGCATAAATACTGGCACGAAATAATTCTCGGGCATTTACTTGCCGGTGACTGGACTGATGTGGCAAAGCCTGCGTAGACGTTCTTTCCCCGTACGTGACTTCTCGACCGGCCCGAGCATTTAGCAGAGGCAAAAGCCGTCCGGGCACCGACCCCCGGGCATATCTGGACTACAGGGAAAAGGACTATCCCATGGCTACCAAGGGCACCGTAAAATTCTTCAACCAGGACAAGGGTTTTGGTTTCATCACGCCGGATGGCGGCGCTAAGGACGTTTTCGTTCACATCTCTGCGCTCCAGGCTTCTGGCATCCAGTCTCTCCGCGAAGGCCAGCAGGTTACCTTCGACACCGAGCCGGATCGCATGGGCAAAGGCCCGAAGGCTGTCAACATCCAGGCTTGATCCAACCGATCATCCTTGACGCAGGTTTTCGAAACGGCGTGCTGAAAAGCGCGCCGTTTTTTGTTGGCTATTTGTCTGAAGCTGTGGCCGATATCCGCCTGTCGATCACGCAGACATTGCCTCGTCCTGCCGGGAGGAAAGATCGACCGCTGCAAAGGCGGCGGCGATAACCTCGGGCCCTGCCCCGGGCTTGCCGGCGTCCGTGGAAAGGATCTGGCGGTAGCGCCGGGCGCCGGGCATGCCGGTGAAAAGGCCGACCATATGCCGCGCGACATGATTGAGCCTGCCGCCGCCGGCAATGTGCCGCTCGGCATAGGCCATCATGACATCGCGCAGCCGATCCCAGTCCGGCGCGCTCTCTAGACGTCCGTAGAAGCGATGATCGACGTCTGTGAGAAGCGCCGCGTTCTGATAGGAGGCACGGCCGAGCATGACGCCGTCGACATAGGTCAAATGATCCGCCGCCTCGTCAAGCGTTTGAATACCGCCATTGATGCCGATGAAAACATCGGGAAAGCGTTGCTTCATGCGATAGACGATTTCGTAGTCGAGTGGCGGGATATCGCGGTTTTCCTTGGGCGACAGACCCTTGAGCCAGGCCTTGCGCGCATGGATCCAGATTGCATCTGCGCCGGCATCGAGCACGCGGCTCATGAGCTCAGGCAGAGCCTGCTCAGGATCCTGCTCGTCAACGCCGATGCGGCACTTCACGGTGACCGGAACCTTGGCCACGGCCTTCATCGCAGTGACGCTTGCAGCCACCACCGCCGGCGTCAGCATCAGGCAGGCGCCGAAGGTTCCCGACTGGACGCGATCCGAGGGACAGCCGACATTGAGGTTGATCTCGTCGTAGCGGTAGGGCTCCGCGATGCGAACCGCCTCGCTAAGTTTCGCCGGATCGGAACCTCCGAGTTGCAGCGCCACGGGATGTTCCGATACGTCATGGCCGAGCAGCCGGTCGCGCGGACCATGGATGATTGCATCCGCCACCACCATTTCGGTATAGAGAAGTGCCTCGCTACTGATCTGCCGATGGAAATATCGGCAATGACGATCGGTCCAGTCGATCATAGGGGCGACGGCTAATAATTTAGCCTTTGATTTCAAAGCTTCTTCGTACAAATTCAATCGCTTACGGCCAATGTCAGGTGTCACGTTTTGTCAGACTTTTGCTAGCTATTGCAGGCTTTTTCATAGTCACGTACAACAATGTCGTACTAATATAGAGGAATGTTGTACCGATGGGCACTATTACCGCGCGCAAGCGCAAGGATGGAACGACGGGTTATACAGCGCAAATCCTTCGAAAAAAAGGTGGCGCCATCGTTTTGCGGGAAGCCAAGACCTTCGACAAGAAACGCGAGGCTGAGGCATGGATACGATTCCGGGAAGGCGAGTTGGACCGACCGGGCGCGCTTGAGCGAGCCGCCTCGCCGTCAACAACGCTGGCCGATGCCATCGACAGGTACACCAAGGAGAAAACAGAGATCGGACGTACGAAGGCTCAAGTCTTAAAGTCGATCAAGGATCATGCCATCGCCGACCTAGATTGCGCGAAGATAAGAAGCGACGATATCGTGTCTTTTGCTCAAGAACTCTTGGCCGGTGATCGCCAGCCGCAAACCGTGGGCAACTATATCAGCCACCTCGCCGCCATCTTCCGAATTGCCAGACCAGCGTGGGGGATGAAACTCGACGAGGCCGCAATGCGCGACGCTCAAATCGTGCTGCGAAGCCTTGAGACTATATCGAAGTCATCAAGCCGAGATAGGCGTCCTACCCTGGCGGAGCTTGACCTTATCATGCAGCACTTCCTCGACAGGTCGAACCGCAGTGCGTTGGCTGCACCCATGCACAAGATTGTAGCCTTCGCTCTTTACTCGACACGAAGGCAGGAAGAAATCACCCGTATCGCGTGGAGTGATTTGGACGCCACCCATAGTCGCGTTCTCGTCCGCGATATGAAACATCCCGGCCAAAAGAAGGGCAACGACGTTTGGGTGGAATTGCCTCCCGAGGCGCTCCGCATCATCGAGTCGATGCCGCGGACTGACGATGAGATTTTCCCGTATCAGACGGACGCAATCTCTGCCGCCTTTACGAGAGCCTGCCAATTCTTGGAGATCAACGACCTGCACTTCCACGATTTGCGCCACGAAGGCGTTTCCCGTCTGTTTGAAATGGGAAGGACGATACCCTTGGCGGCAAGCGTCAGCGGCCACAGGTCATGGAATAGCTTGAAGCGGTATAGTCACCTGAGAGAAGCGGGCGATAAGTTTGGCGGATGGAAATGGCTGGATATCGTGTCCCCCGCCTAGTCAGGCACGGACACACCTTGACAAATTTGTCAAATGGACATACAAGGATTATTCAGCAGCACACACCCACAGCGGTATCATATACCCGATGTCAAATATCTACAGAATGGGAGATTCTATGTCAAGCAAAAAATTCACGACGCCTGAAGCAGCCTCTTATATCGGCAAGTCCGCTAGTTGGCTTAACAAAACACGTTTGACCGGAGTCGGCCCCGTTTACCTGAAAATAGGCGGTAGCGTTCGATACGACGCATCTGACCTAGATGCATGGCTGGCCGGTATGAGGCGAACGGCCGTTTACGACTTCGCCAATGATAACGTACGCAGCGCCATCCGAGTGGCAGCATGAGACGAACGTCCCTGCCCTGCCGCCAGCCTAAATTGGCCTGACGCGATAACCGCGCTGGCCGCTTAACCACCAAATAGGAGGACGCCTTGCGCATCCCTGAAATGCAACCCGTAGCCGATCGCGGCAGCGGGCACGTGAGAGCTATTGCCAATTTCGATCTGCAGCTAACCGACGAGGTCCGCCTATACGGACTGCGCCTTATGCAGGCAGCCGACGGCAATAGGTTCGTGTACGCGCCGCAAGCGGGCTCTCGGCGCTCTGCAACGTTCGCCAGACCGCTCGCCGAGCAGATCACCGCGATGGCATCAGAACTTTACGAAGGGGCAGTTACAGCCGATGGCCAAACTAAAACCGCAGCTTAAAGAGACGCCATCTAGAGACAGTTTGGAGTCTCGGATTTTCGGGATCTACGATCGCCTCTGGGAACATGGTCACTGCAGCGCCGACGTCGTGTTGGCACCAGCCAAGCCGGATGGCGAGCCGGACTGGGAGAACGCCGACCCAGCGAATGTTTCTAGCCTGCCGCACGATTTGTGGCCGGATGATTCGAATGATGAGAAGCGCGCCTGTGTCATCGTCAGCAATATAGACGGCTGCGATCCGGAATCATCGTTTATTGTGACACTTCACCATGAGACCGGCATCCCCGGCATGTTTCAAATCCACGGCCCTAGCATCGACCGCGACGTCGCTGACAGCATTGTCGGGCGCGATCTAGGCAACCGACCGCCACCGAAGCCGCCGTCCGCCTTGGCTGCGTCCATGGAGAAGCTCACCGAGAGCCTGCGCAAGCCCGTTGCGGCCAACGACAACACCCCTGCCGCCAGCAGCAACACCGTGCTATCCGACCTTGCCGCCGAACGTGCGGCCCATCGCAAGGCGCATCCGCTCGTAGAGTTGCCGGAACTGCCTGCCGTGTTTCCATCGGCTTGGCAAGGCGCGCCCATCCCGGATCGCCAGTGGTGGCTTTCGGGCATGGTGCCGATGAAAACCGTAACGATGCTCTCCGGCGACGGCGGCTTGGGCAAGTCCTTGATTGCTATCCAATGGGGCGTGGCATCCGCTATTGGTGCCGAGACCGTGGGTCTAGTGCCGGCAAAGGGTCGAGTTTTATACGTTGCCGCGGAAGACGAGCTTGACGAATTTCACCGACGGATCGCAGACACGCTGAAGGAACATGACGCCGCGTTCGACGACTTGGCCGGAGACTTCCTTTTGATACCTCTGGCCGATCGAGATGCTACGCTCGCCGCGCCGGATAAGTCGGGCGCCATGGTCGCGACTCCATTGATGACCGCGCTCATTGAGAAAATCTGCGAATTCCAGCCGCAGATGATTGTCCTGGACACGAGCGCCGATCTTTACGGCGGCGACGAAATCAAGCGGCCGCAGGTTCGGCAGTTCATTTCAATGCTGCGCCAGATTGCCATTAAACTGGACTGCGCCGTTTTGCTTCTGAGCCATCCTTCCGTTTCCGGCATGGAGAAAGGCACCGGCACGTCCGGCTCTACGGCGTGGAATAACAGCGTTAGAAGCCGGCTGTATCTCACATCGGAAACCGGCGAAGGCGCTGATCCAGATGGGCGCGTGCTTTCCGTCATGAAGGCTAACTATGGAGCCAAGGGCAACGCTCTCAAAATACGATGGAGGGATGGCGTCTTTATCCAGAACGATGGCAGGCCGTCCCCTGGCAACGCCCTCATTGCAGCTAAGGCCGAGCGCGTACTCCGCGAACTGCTTTCCGCCATCAATAGGACAGGAGAGCGGGTCGCGAAGACGAAGGGCTTGAACTACGCACCGAAGATCATGGCGGAGCATCCGGACGCCGACGGTGTGACCGTGAAGCAGTTCGAAGCTGCCATGCAGCGCTTGCTGGCTGCTGGCGATATCAAGATTGTGTTCGAAGGTCCGCCGTCTAAGCAACGGCAGCGGCTCATTCTAACGGCGGAGGACTTCGGGCCGCAGGACTAATGTGCAATATTTTGTACATTTCCACCCCCCCTTCCACCCCCCTACCACCCCTGTTCCACCCCCTGTTCCTTCCACCCCCCATACCCCCCGACAGGGTGGAACACCCTTGGAAGGGCTGGAACCCTTCCGGTTGTTCCATCCTTGAAACTAGAAGCGAGCCGCCGCATGAACCTAGCCGCCGACCTTCTAGACATCGCCGACCGGCTAGCCCGGTTGGCGCCAAGCCACCGCGACCCGCATCGCTTTCATGAGGACAAAAGCGAGTTGGTCGCCGACATACGGCGGCTGGCAACTTCTGGAATATTTTCCCGAAGTGCAGCCAACGACAACGCATCGGCCAACTTGGCCATTGCGTCCAACAGGAGGACCGCATGAATCCGCAAGCACGCAAGAACATCCGGCAAGCATTTCCGTCCATCGTCCACGGCTCGCGAGAGTGGGAAGTCACGCAGGCTGCGGCGGAATGGGTAAATGTCGCAACGGTTGCGACAATTGACCAAACCCTCGCCGACCTCGGCCTTCTAGAAATCGCCCACAGCGCCCTTGTGGCTGGCTTGCCGCTTGAAGACTGCGGACAGGCCGGACCATACGGCACAGCTAGCCAGCAACGCGCCTGGGCGGCAGGACGCCTTGTCGCGGCGTGCGATGCCATATGGTTCGCTGGCCGTCTTGCCATGGAACGAGACCTTGCCGTCCGCAAGATCCAGCGTCTCGAGCGGCAGGCTGAATTGTTGCGCGCCGAGACGCGGGCCGCGGCCAGGTTCAAGGACATCAAGGTGCCGTTTCGCAAGCCGCGGGTTGGGTCGGTCGATTGGGGCGCGGATGCTTAAGAACCGACGGCGCCGACGGTTCACCAAAATCATTGAAGAATTTCGATTTGCGTAAATGGTTTCTCGCGAAAACGTCCGTTTCTGCCATTTCGCAGAGTATACTTATGAGAGGGTAGGAAATTAATAGCGCCTAATCTACATTATTGTTGTGAGCTGCTGCGTACTCTTATGAAGGGGGTGCGCAGTTCCAGACGAGAATTTCGCCTCCATTGATTTTCTTACCAAATTAGACTTGGCGTTTATAGAACGGCACTTTCGCGAGTCCCAAACGGTCTCAAGTTGGTAATAGGTGAGAACACATTGATTTTAGCCGCTCCGCAAGGGCGGCTTTTTCTTTCCCTTGGCCGTTGCGTGCTGCCGGCTGCGGGAACGCCGCCCTGTCGTTTTCCTCAAATGCGACAGGGCGGCACAAATTCTTACCAAAACATCAACCTCAAATTCAAAGGAATCCAAATGGCTACGGCGCTTCAAGCCTGCGTTGCGCTCGATGAAGCGCTGCGACTACCACCGAAAACGGCACTCTGGCACGCCCGACGCCTTCGGGCTGCCGGGATAATACCGTCCAGCCAAGGTCGGCCGGAGCAGGTCGGCGCCGCTGACATAGCCAAGATCCTCATAGCTATCGTGACGAGCTCGACAGTCGTTATGGATTATTTCCGAATGCCTTGTTCGGCTGGCGGCGCTTCCTTTGGCGAGACGCTGGCCAACTTCATCGAGCGGCCAAATGACATTTTCGACATTATTCTCGATGCCAACGCGCCAGCCGCGACGCTCGTCTATCGTGCGGCTGATCACGGAATCCAAACATTGTCGTTTGAAGCGCGAGAACGTCGGCCACGGCCTGCACTCGAGAAGCAGATCCGACTTGGTCCGGAAATCCTCATTCATCTCGCTGCCGCAATCAAATCGGCGCCCGAAGTGCGTGCTGGCCGTCGACCGCTACGCGAGCGCTACCGGACCTACGAAACCACCACCCAATTTTAGGAAATCAAATGAAACAGAAGACAATCGTCCGCAGCCTCGAGGACGCTGATCCATCCTACGCGGCCGCGAAGGCGCTGCTCGCCAAGTTGCGCGCCAGCCTTTCGGCCATTGATCTGGAAGATGACCAACTCCGGTTTCGTCTCTCGAATCGCAAGACCGGCGCCGAGAAAACAAACCGTGTCGCTGCGCTTCTTGGCGAGGAAGTCGATGACGACAACGCTGCTCCTGACGGCGTCAGCGCCCGCCTGAAGGCGATAGCGTCGGAACGCGTAGACCTTCGCGCAGCAATCGAGATCGCGCAGCAACGGCTTGCAACGGTGCGCCACGCGGCAAGCAAGACAATCTGCACCGAGATCAAATCAGACTATTCGGCACACGTCAGAGCCGTGGCTGATACGTTGATCGCCGCCCATAAGGCGCACGCCGATTTGTTGGAATTGACCGAGCAGTTGAACGACAGGGACATCGCTTGGACCGGCAGCCTGCCGCCAATGCACGCGCACGCAATTTTTGGTCATGACAGTGGTCGTATTACCGGCTGGCTGCATGACGCCGCAAGCGCTCGCCTTATCGACAAAAAGACAATTCCTGCGGAGCTCGCTCGATGACTGAACGATCAATCCAGAAACCTACCGGCCAGGTCGAACGCGCCGTTGCGGTCAGCGCAAAATCGAAGCCATCCGTGCGGTTGAACGGCAAAGAATTCGAGTACGCGGCGGAAAGCTTCAATCCCAAGACCATGGCAAAGGTTCTCTCCGACCGCATTGCCAAGCGCGAGGTTGTCAATGACTGAACGCGAAACGCGGTCTGTACCGCTCGAGGCCCCGAAGACAGGCCGCACGCTGACGGGCTATGCTGCCCTGTTCGGTTCGCCAACCAACATTGGCGGGATGTTCATTGAGCAGATCGCTTATGGAGCCTTCACTCGCGCACTGTCCGGCGACGTACATGCCGTGCTGAACCACGACTTTGGCCGTGTCATTGGGCGAACCACTTCCGGCACGTTGCGGCTGAAGCAGAACGCTAAAGGTCTGCTCGTCGAGATTGATCTGCCTGACGCACCTGACGGCCAAACCGCCCTCGAGTTGGTGAAGCGACGTGACCTGACCGGCATGAGCTTCTCCTTCGTGCCGGTGGTAGAGGAATGGGATGATAGCGGCGATCTACCTGTCAGAACATTGCGAGAAGTCGAGCTGTTCGAGGTGTCGATCGTGGCCCGCCCCGCCTATGCGGACACTTCGATCGCGCTGCGTACGCTCGAGCGTCACCAGGCGAAGGGCATTGGCGCCGTCGGCGCGACAAGGGCACGCATGCGGCTGGAGCTCAAGCTCCGCGAGCGCGGGCTCATCGGCAAGCGTTAGGCATCGATCACGCAACCTACAAACATCGATGCAACCCTAGGGAGGGGTGCCTCAGATCGCGAAAACGACCCCTTCAAGGGACCGGCGGTTCCCAAAAGTAAACACAAGCACCACCCCGGTTAGTTCCGTGAACTCTGGCCTGCGAAAAACAAGGATAATGAGGCTCATATGGCCGACACTTATAAGATTCCGCCGCACCTTCGATCTGAAACGCGAAAGTGGGCACGTGGAATTCTGGCTGATTTTGACCTGGAATCACACCATTTTCGCCAGTTAGTTAAGACTTGTGAGGCGTGGGATCGGTCCGAACAGGCGCGCGAAATGCTACTCGAGGACGGCCTTACCGTCGTCGACAGGTACGGCACGAAGAAAGCGCACCCATGCGTTGGCATTGAGCGAGACGCGAGGACTGCATTTTTCCGCGGCCTGCGTGAATTGGCGCTTGACGTGCCTGGGCCTGACTCGCCGCGCGCTCCCCGCACAGCTGATTATGGAAACCAGCGCTAATGCCAGTCAGAAAAATTGCTAAATCCAAACGCCGCCAAACGACCTCAGACGCCTGGCTCGCTTGGGCCACAGGGGAACACGTTGAACAAAGCGACCCGCGTTGGGAGGAATACGTTGGCTTCGAATACTTCCTCACTGACGACGAAATCGCCGCCTTGTGGAAGGCGGACGGTCATCGTGTGATTGCCAAATGGGTCGAAAGTAGTCCCGGCACGCGGCCGCATCTTTGGTGGTTGCACGATGCGCCGGAAGATCGACAAAGGCTATCCGGATCTGGGCCGTTGAATACTCATCCTTTGAGGCGGAATGGCGTGCCACGCATGATCGTTACGGGTGGCGTCCCGGCCGTCTACGAAAGCCAAGCCGCCTATCTCGAACGGCGCGGCCTGTTTCTTCCTGGCGAACGCAAGCGCATTTCGGCAGCCGATCTCGAGCCTGAAGTGCTGCGCTAAAGCACTCTGCTCATTTGAGTATCAGATTCTTTTTCCAGTAGGCCGTATTGCCTCGGTGATACACCATCCGGTGATCGCACTTCGGGCATTTTGGCCTCATGGCATTGACCGCAAGAGAAATGCCAAGGGTCATTACTCCTTTGACCGCGTTCTCTACAGCAATGTGGATTTTGGTAGGAATGCCGTCGGTGCAGCAGTCACAGGTCTTGCAGAATCCTTCGGCAGGCTTGTTCATGTCTGGCCTTGTGTTGACGAGTTTCCCGGCAATCAATCGCTGTGATTCGCGCCAAACGCGCAAGTACTCAGCTCGCTTCTCGCGTCCATAGAGGCGCGTCTCAACCTTCAAGGAAAATTCATGGCCAACCTAACCGCCCTCACGGGTCGCGAGGCTACTGCGCATGGCTGACAATGCAGACGACCTGATTATCAGCATTAGCACCGACACGACCACCATAAAACGCGCATTGACCAAGCTGGTCGGCGACGTTGACGCGGCATCAAGCCAAATCAGCCGCAAGTTCGACAGCGTTGGCAAAAGCCTAGATAATTCAGTGACAACGGCTCTTCAAGCCCGCGTTAACGCTATTGTCGGAATTGGCACTCAGGGCGCCAGAGAGTGGAACGGAGCGCTTGCCGACCAGGGCAAGCAGCTTGATCAGTTGCGCGCCAAGTACAACCCGCTCTTTGCGACGATCACGCAGTATAAGGCTGCGCAGGGCAACATCAAGACCCTGCTCGCCAGCGGCGCCATCGGCAACGATGAGTACGCCGCGGCGATGTCTCGCCAACGGCAGGCTACGCTTGCAACTATCGCATCCATCAAGGGGCAGGGCGTCGCTTTAGGAGAGTCTGTCGCAGGGCACGAAGCCCTGGCGGTAGCCGGAAAACTAAGCACGACGCAGCAAATGGCGTTGATGCATGCGACCAGAAGCATGGTTGAACAGCTCGCGCTGGGGATATCTCCAACGCAGGCACTTGTCGGCCAGATGAGCCACCTATCCTACGTCGCAAGCGGCGAAGGTGGCGTTATGGGCGCGTTGAAGGCTATTGGCTCTAGCGCCCTTGGCCTTGTGGAATCGTTCCCGGCCGTAACGCTGGCTATCGGCGCTGCTGCTGCGGCTGGCGGCCTGTACTATGCCGCGACGCATGCAAGCAGCGATCGGTCGGAAGAGGACCTGCAAAAGCAGATTGATCTGATCAAAGGCGTTGCCGCTCAATGGGGCGACGCGACGCCTGCACTATCAGCATACATTGCCCAGTTGGACCGTGCTAAAGAAGTCTCTGACCTGCTTGAGGCGGGCCATGCGGCTGGTGATCTGGGCTTCGACAAGCTTCGAGACGACGTCAAGGACGTTAATGCCGAAATGGCCGATCTTGTTACCAAGATCACCACTTCCGGCAGCACCGATTCCCTCGACGCTCTTGAGACGGCATGGAAGAAAGTCAACGATGCCATTACGGACGGCAGAGACGCTACCGGTGCCGTCAAGGAGGTGCAGGACGCGCTTGCCGCGGCGCTGGCCCAGACCGGCATTCCGGACATTACTGCGTTTGGCGAGAAGTTTGAAAAGCTGGCAGATCAGATTGCCGCAGCTTCAAAACAGGCGGTAATCTTCAATGCCGAAGCCATTGCGGCCATTGCCGGCGGATCGAATGTTCAGGATATCGTCAGCGGCAATACCTTCAAGGCCGCCGGCCGATCGTTTCAGACATCGACCTTCCTGCCAGAGAACGGCCCGACACCTGAGAAGCGCCCTAACATCGAGCTCGAGGGCTTGCCAGGCGACGATGCCGCGGCAAAGAAAGCCGCAACGGCCGCCGAGCAGCTTAAGAAAAAACAAGACGAACTCATTCGAACGGCCGGCGACCGCATCGAAAAAATGCAGCAGGAAATCGACTTATCCGGCAAATACGGGGTAGCGGTCGATGCGGCTCGCTTTGCTCTCGACGAACTGCAGAAGGCTGAAAAGCTTTCGCTCGATGACGACCAAAAGAAGGCCCTCCAAGCCAAAATAGACCAGTACACGAAGCTCGCCGGGGTTCTTGCGCAGGCGAAACTTAGCGCCGACCTGGCCGACCACGAGCGACTGGCGGCGATGTCGCCTCAGCAGCAGAAGATCGTGCAGATGCAGCGCCAGTTCGGCCTCCCGGAAGATGTTAATTCCGCCAGTGGCAAGCAAATCGCATCAAGCCTTCAGCGCGACGACGCTCGGGACGCAGCAAAGGTATTCGCGACTGGCTTTCGCGACAACGTCATCAAAGACGGCGGCAACATCGGAAAGGCGTTCGCTGAGAGCGTGAAGTCAACATTTCTCGAAGCCATCTGCGGTGAGCTCTGGACGTTCGAAATTACAGAAAAGGGAGCAATCCATTGAGTGCATATATATCAATTCTCACGCCCGAGGCTTGCTTCCTCTTCACGGATGCGGCGGCCTACGACTCATCTGGCGTGATCCAAAAATTCGCCCGAAAAGTCAGGACGGCGAAGGCGGCGCCGTTCGCCGTGACGTCCCGCGGCAATCAATTTCTTGGCGACAAGCTTCAGGCAGTTTTCTGCGATATCGTCGATCTGCACGGTGTCGACGGCTTCCTCGACGGTGGACTTCCGGAGCTTCTGGCGGGCATGAAGGCGGATTGGTTTCGGGACGTTGCCAGCGGGCACGGTGCCGTCGAAGTCCATTTCAGCGCCTGGTCGGAAAGCCGTGGGCCGGTTCACGCATCCTTCCAGACGGTCGAGATGGCTAATCGACCAAGCATTATCCCATTTGAGCTTGCCGTGCTCGAGCCAGTATCTGTCGGTGGGCCGCCGCCATCGCAGATGGCTTTGGCTGGCCTGCGTCCGAAGACAGAGAGCGAATCTTTGGCGGAATACTGCGCCTATCTCGGCGTCGCGCTCATGCAGATGATGAGGGACGAGCCGGCTGAAATGTCCTTTCAAAGTGACGACGACCCAACCCGCTTTCACCTCGTTGGCGGCCACGTCGACATGACTGTGATCACACCCGACGGCACCACTGTCGATCGAGTCCACACGTGGCCGGACCAGGTCGGCGTGCCGATCGCCGCCTAACCACACACTTCACACCCACATCACAGCCCGCCTTGAGCGGGCTTTTTCAATGGAAACTCAATGCCACAAACTGCAGCAAACATCTGGGCCGATGGTCCTGTCTCTATGCCTACTCAGCCTTCCAAGCCAGATATCCGCGCATGGGGCACTTGGGTAGAGTCGTTCATAAACGGAGCCGGCGCGACAGTCTCTCGCGTCTACAACACTTTGGCAACAATGATTGCCGACGCATTGGCGAATACACCTACGGAAAATGCCCAACTTGGGTGGGTGATCAATGACCCGATTACTGCCAATAACGGGGTTTATCAATGGTTCGGCGCTTTGCATACGTGGAACCGCATTGGAGACCTGCCGTACAGTTTCATCGTTGCGTCGGATGTAGGGGCTGGAACGCCGAGCGCGATTCTGGCCACTTCATCGATTCCAGTCAGCGGGTCGGCGTTTGTCGTCACAAACATAGCCGACACCAACGATGTTTCCCCCGTCACTATTTCATTCAATGGCGGGCCGGTTCTCACTGTAAAAACCAACAGTGGAAATGATATAGCTGCTGGCGGCTTGACGTCTGGAATGTTGATTGCGGGCTTTAGACAGGGATCAACATTCCGACTGATTAGCGATCAGGTTAGCAGCGCAATCGTTGCCGCAGCAGAGGCGGCAGCAGCAGCTTCGGCAACTTCTGCCGCCGCAGCCGCCGCGGCAGTTGCATCCGTTAGTCTGCCGGTCGTTACAACGGCAGATGCCGGGTCGCTTCTGCAAGTCGGCCTGGACGGTCTTTATCATAAAGCTGGCGATATCGCTGCCGATACGGACTTTTATGTAAACCAAGGCGGGCGCGTCGGCCGAGTGAGCAACCGTCTTTTCGTTGGTGATGCTGTAAAGCATACCGGTCAGCAGATCACGGCAAGCTCCGACTGGTTGACGAATTTTGAGCTTTCGGTCGGTCGGACTGGCGGCAAAATCCAGCTAACTAATTTTGCTGTCACGAATGGCGCGAACTCCCAAGATGTGATTGCAGAGGTAATCGCCGCTCAAACGAAATACATCACCTTGACCGGCCTCAACGCCATTGCCGGTGTGGACATTGCCGTCAACAATAACAATACAGTGGCTCTCAGTGCTTATGCGCGATACGGCGAAGCCTACCGCGCGGCAGGTGCGGTCGGTGGCGCTTACGGCATTGAATACGATACAATCAACTATGCGTCAGCCGTGTTCATCGACCCCTATTTTCAGGACATCGGACAGACTGTCGGGGTCCAACTAGCCTTCGGTGGCGAACTTAGCCCAACAGGTCAATTCCCAGCGTCTGCAGCCGTCAATATCCGAAACAACGGTACGACATGTCTTCACGGCATCATCTTTGGCAACGATGCTATTTGGGGAACGAACGGGAATGACGGAAACACCGGAATTGCCGTGAGTATGGCCGAAGGCCATAAGATATCCTACTATTTCGGTCACAATAATATTTCGTGGGAACTGTGGGCTGAAAATAATCAATCAGGCGACGGCGACTATAACATTAAGAGCAACGGAACCGGCTCCCTTAAGGTTGACCGGTTCATAGAAACAATCGGGAATACGTGGACTGCTTACACCCCAGTTGTTGCAGCTGGTTCAGGTGCACTGACATCGTACACAGCGGCCGGCCGTTATATCCGACGGGGTAAGAGCGTATATGGGACTATTTCTATTACTATAACAAATAACGGAACTGGCGCCTCTTTAATTAGCGCCACGTTGCCTTTAACTCCCGGAGCATCAACTCTGGGCGGAATAGCATCGGGGCGGTCGACTGTTTCAGGAAAAATGTTGCAGGGTCTTATTTCTCCGGGCGTTGGAACCATGAACATTTTCAACTATGACAACACTTACCCCGCCTCTACCGGAAACGTTTTGAACTTGTCATTTTGCTACGAGTTGGCGTGATGGCTAGGGCGGCTTCGGCCGCCCTAATCCTCAGTTGAAGTTAGACGCCAAACGACGCTATTTGATTCATCTTCTATCCGAACAATTTGGCATCCAGTCTTTTGGATAGAAAGCGCATTGGAGGCAATCGCCCAACGGTGGATTTCCTCCGACGTCAGCCTGACTTCTTGAACGACACTATCTGAATAAAAGACCCGGTAAGTTGCGGGCGTGAGATGAAGTGGCCTCTTTGGCGGCCATTTATCTGCGGCTTCCAACGCTTTTTTGAGACGCCGTCTCTCGACCCACGGAAGACCCTGAATCCAATCCGATACTTTGAAAATCAGCCACCAGCCTGCGGCGAAGACGAGCAGGCCCTTGGCTATTCCCCACATGTTGCCTCCGACAAATCCAGATTACTGGGCGGCTTCGGCCGCCCTATCCCTTATTTTACGATCGGGTCTCCAGGGCCAGACGATCCGGGGAATTGCCAGCCCATTATGGTGATGGAAGACACTACTGCAGCAATTAACTCAGCGGCATGTCTCTGAAGTTGGGTCAGAAAAGCATCATCCACCAACGTATCGAATGCCTCTCCGCTTTTTGTGAAATAACGCAGCTCACAAAATCCATCTGGATTTGGAGCGCCCCAAGCACCGTGGCATATTGCATTTCTTAGCTTGGATGCGGCCTTCAAGTTACTGATAAGATCATCCGGATTCGCTAGCTTAGAGTCTGCATGATTTCGAACTGCACTGCCATACTGGTCAATCAATGACCCTAACGTGTCAGAAAGAGCCCGCTCCAGCTTCGGAATCCACGCCTCGAAGACCTCCGCAATCTCCGATTCAGGATACCGCCTTGTGGCCGTCAACGCAAAAATAGCTCGAGCAAGACAATCTTCCAGCAATCCGAAGGTTGCCACGGTTCTTCCGAGATGCTCCCAAAAAGTCGCTTTCTGACGGTGCGTTGGAAATAATTTCGGAAGATTGGCGACATCAACTATGTAGCCGGTGTTCATCTGCATATCGTTCATTGCGAGCCCTTCATGGCCGTTGAAAAGGAATCGAATGACTATAACCAAAGAGTTAGAACAAGACGAAAGCCGTCAAACAGCCGAATTGTCTACTTCAGATCTCATATTACTTAAGGCAAATTCTGTGGCCGTAGCAAAGTTACCAACTGAGAGACTTATTCTGGTTCGCCAATACCCAACGCAGATCGATGCTTCGAAAAAAAGCGTGCCACTGTGAAGGAGCAATGAACTTCATTCTTCCGCCGCCGGCATCCCAGACTACGCACGCCGCTCCCGCTAAACCCGCGGAGTGGGCGGCCACCTCGATTTCGCGAACGGTAGCTTGCTGCTGATCGCTCGACTTTGAATCAAAACTCCGATCAAGCGCAGCAATGATCATATCCTGACCCTGCTCTCGGACATGTGCAATTTCTAGTTTTGTCATCCCCGCACCTCTTCTTGTTGAACGCAGAGGTTGTCACGAATAAACGCGTTGGTCTACCGTGCGGTGACATATGACTGTGGATGACCCCAGTTGGGTGCCTAAAGGTATTGCATGATCCCGCCCGCCACGGCGGGCAGTGAGTTGCGGGCGGCTGCTTGTTACAGCTTCGCAGGAGCCACAGGAAACGCACCCGCGCCCTTATACGGCTTTCCCGCAGGCGTATATTTCGGCTGCGTCACCGGAGCATGTTGCGGCGGCAGAGGGACTCGGCGCCACCCGCTCATGGTCATACACTGCTGAACGAACTGGTCAGCGCGAATGGCGTTTCCGATCGCGTTGCCGAGTTGCGCGCCTGCCACGTAGCTCGTGCTCCCGTATGCGAAAACGCCTTGCTGCGTGCCTGAAGACATCATTTGGCATTGAGCCTGGGCCATTTCCATGTTGGGCGGATTGGGGATAATCGGAACGTAAGTGTAGTTCGTCGCGCACGACGATAGACCGGCGGCGCAGAGTGCCGCAGCAATGATTTTCCTCACGAGATGATCCCCAGTTTCCCCTTGCGAAAACGTGTAATCATCTCTCGTTTAAATGGCAACTCGGATTCACTTCGGCGCCAAAGAGTTGTGTATTTACGTTAATGGCGCGGGGAGGTTCTTTTCGGCCTATGAGGCGTGGAGTTACCGTCAAGAGCGCCTATCTGGAACTGGCCTCGACGCGATCAATCAAAGCGAGCATAGTCTTCATGGTTGCGAGGTGAGCGCGGAAATGCGCAATATATTCGCCCGTCGCTAGCTCGGGATCAGCCTGAGGAATATTAGGGTCGAGCCCGATGACCTTGATTTGTCCGCGTTCTAACTGCTCGAGATGTATCAAAGCCTCCTGGATTTCGAAGGTGAGGTCGTTGCGCTGATACTGCAGCTCGTCCGACAAATCATTTTGCATTTGTTCCCTTAGTCTCCAGGCTTGACGGCGGCGCGCAGGCGAACTCCGCCATCGATGAATTCGACTTTCATTTCCTCGAGGACGCGCAATACAGCTGCAACGTTGTTCTTCATTCCTTCAAGGGCGCCTTTGCTCGCTTCCATACGCCTCAACGTCGGCGCTGAAATATCTGCGGCTTTGGCAAGTTCAACTTGGCCAAGACCGACGAGGGCGCGCGCAGCAGCAAGCTGCTTGCCGGTAACCTGATTAATTTCGCTCACTGTAATTAAAATCGCTTGACGCGTTCCCTGTTGATGGTATTAGTTATCGTATTGAGCGAAATTAATCAACACGAGGAGCCCACAATGACCACGCACCGTTCCATCGGCAACGCCGAAAGAAGCTTACTTCCACGCGGCCTCATCGCCAGACGACCCGTGCCAGGCTCGCAACGCCGGCCCTATTACGACCGCTGGAACTTCCAAGTTGGCGATACAGTGACCATCGGTCCAATGACTGGCGTTATCGTGGAAAGAAGGCGTACCGGGCTTGGGAGCCAGGTATTCTACGTCGCCGTGCTCGGCGAGAGTTATGGCCGGCCGCTTCGCATGATGATGCCCGAGGCGCTAACGCGTGGCCCGGCGCCCATCACCGCGGCCCAAGATCTCGAGGCAAAGAGTATTGTAGCCGCGAACGAAGAATGGCTGCCGCCGCGCATGACGCGAGCGCAGCGAGCTGCATGCATGCGGGGTCACACTCCCCTAATTTAATCCGAGGCAGCCATGAAGACCTACGTCCGTCGCTATTATGTGTTGATGCTCTTCCAGAAGCAGGGCGGTCGATGCTGCTACTGCGATCGGTTCGTCACAATCAGCCACCTGCGGCGCGATCAGAACAAGCCGGACGTTGCCACACTTGAGCACCTGATCACTGGACGCCGCCACGGGTGGACCCGTCCAGACAATTTGGCCATGGCCTGCCGCGAGTGCAATGGAATGCGTGGTTCAGCCATGGATTGGCTGACCTTCAAGTCTTGGCGCCGCGGAGAGTTTTACGAGTTTCTTGAGTGCGGTCGGTCGCCCGACGATCGGTAGGAATACCAAGCGCCTCACCAGCGCCACCACCACGAGGAGACCAGGCCGCCGGCGCGAATGCCGGCGGTTCCTTTGTGCCATAAAACTGGCAGATTGACGCGCGAGAACCTCTTGCTAAAGTTGCAGGCCGTCGTTAGGTCTATGTGACTGGGGTTGGGGAACATCCATGAAGAAGATAGCTATACTGGCGGCGGCTTTGCTCGCTGGCGCGGGCTCGGTCTGTGCCAAGGATCCTTCAGTTGCTGATTTTCTGGAGCAGCTAAATACTGACAGCCGCATTCAGAATTATCTCGGAGGCGCTGGTACAGCATGGTTTTGGAGCAACTTAGAACTCAAACGGCGCGGGCTGCCTCCCTTTTTCTGCCAGCCAAAGAACCTTGCGATCAATCAGCAGAACTACATCCAGATGCTTCAGGATTTCGTAAAACACCATCCGAACGACCTAGCGGAAAGCTATGTCGCCTGGCCAGATCTACTTCTTCAAAGTTTGGTTGAGGCATTCCCCTGCCCCGGAGCAAAGCCATGAGAGCAGTCCTCCTTCTAATCGCCCTACTAGCCAGCGGAAGCGCAGCTTATGCCGGGGACATCGACACCATCGCGGACTTTCTGAAGGCCGCCCACAATAACCCGCAGGTTCTTGATGAAGTTATCGTATCTGGGAAGACCTGGGGCATAGCAAACGCGCAACTCGCGGACAGGAAAATGCCAATGTTCTACTGTCAGCCGGAACGACTATCGATTACGCGTGATCAATACCTACAGATCATGGACGAAATGGTGATCACTTATCCCAAGTTAGGTGCCTTGAATTGGAGCGGCTGGCCAAACCTTCTTCTGACTGGCCTAGAACGAACCTTTCCCTGCCCCAAGGCATAGCAAACACGACGGTTGGTTTTGTTCTCCGTCGATTCCGGGTCGGTACGACGAGAGGTACAACATGGCCTCTACTCGCCCTATAACATGGGACGATCAGTCCAGTCGATCATGGGGGCGACGGCTAAGATCTTGCCGTTGGAATAGTGAGTTTTCCCTTGAATTGCAGGGGGTTCCGCTTGCTCTTGCATGTCCGCTCTCGATCGTGATCGGGCGCCTTATACAGTGCAAGCGTGGAAATAGCGAGACGGAGAACGTCAGACGAAGGCGACGGACACCCTCGTCGCCTTGCGGGCAGCGCCATAATCGCGTTCGTGCGGGGTTTGGCGGATGCCCTTTTCCTGGGCGACCATCAGATCGGCGATCACAGGATGGAAGACCTCACCGCGCTCGACATCGAACGCTTCGACGTCGTTGACTTCGACGGACTTGGCCTTGAACAGACTTAAGAACATGGTTTCCTCCCAGATTCCGCCTAACGGGCAAACGGTTGAATTCGTTCCGTTCATACAGGCAAATAGTTAAAATATTAACTATGTTTTCAACGAACGGCGTGGCCGTGCGACGCCTCAATAACATATTTACGAATTTTGCGGCCAGTTTTTGTTCTTCCCGAAATCGTGGCTGGCGTCGCTGCTGGAATCGGAAGACAAGAGGTGCTTCCCTGTTTGAAGAGTGACGCTATGTCTGAGACGAAGTCTGAAAAGCAAGCCACAGTCATTCCCCTGCCAGCGCCAGTCCTGTTGCCAATCAACGGATTGGATGCTCGTTTCCCGGTTCGCCGCGTCTACTGTGTGGGGCGGAATTATGCCGATCACGCCATCGAAATGGGCCACGATCCAAGCCGCGAACCGCCGTTCTTCTTCCAGAAGAACCCGAACAATCTCTTGTCCGGCGGCGCTGATTTCCCCTACCCGCCTTTATCGGCGGATGTGCATCACGAGGTCGAACTGGTGATCGCGCTGAAATCGGGGGGAGCCGATATCCCGGCCGACAAGGCGCTCGATTGCATCTACGGCTATGCCGTCGGCATCGATTTCACAAGGCGCGACCTGCAGGGCGAGGCAAAGAAGGCCGGACGGCCCTGGGAGATCGGCAAGGCGTTCGAGCATTCCGCTCCGGTTTCCGCGCTGATCCCGGCAGCACGGCTCGGACATCCTGACAAGGGCGCCATCTGGCTCGATGTGAACGGCAAGCGCGCGCAGCAGGGAGACCTTGAGCAGATGATCTGGAAAGTCCCGGAAGTCATCGCCGAACTATCGAAGCTTTTTACGCTGGCGCCCGGCGATATCATCATGACCGGCACGCCGGCAGGTGTCGGCCCGGTGAAGAGAGGCGATCGCATCGCTTCCGGCGTCGACGGCGTGGGCTTGCTCGAACTGTCAGTCATCTGATCGCGGAGGAAAGACGATGCCGCTTTATGCCTTGGGCGAGCTGACGCCGAAAACACCGAAATCCGGCCGCTACTGGCTGGCTCCCGATGCCTCCGTCATCGGAAAGGTCGAAATCGCGGAAGATGTCGGCATCTGGTTCAGCGCCGTTCTGCGCGGTGACAACGAACCGATCCTGATCGGTCGCGGAACCAATATCCAGGAAGGCGTCATGGTTCACACTGATCCGCAGTTTCCAACCACTATCGGCGAAGGTTGTACCATCGGCCACCATGCGATCATTCATGGCTGCACCATTGGCGACAACTCCCTGATCGGCATGGGCGCGACGGTGCTGAACGGCGCAAACATCGGCCGGAACTGCCTTGTCGGCGCCAACGCGCTGGTCACCGAAGGCCGTCAATTCCCGGAGGGATCGTTGATCATTGGCTCGCCCGCCAGAGCCATCCGGACGCTGGACGAGGCCGCAATCGAAGGCCTGCGCCGCTCGGCGGCCAACTATATCGCCAACTGGCAGCGCTTTGCCCGGGATATGAAGCGAATGGACTGACTCAGGAGGTCGTAAGCATGCCGTTGAACCGCAGCCATGTTTCGGCCAATTGCGCCCAGCTGATCACATCAGGCCGGGCCTTACCCATGCCCCAGCCATGCCCACCGGACTGGAAAACGTGGATTTCCGTGTCTATGCCAGCGCTGCGCAATGCCTGAAACATCATCAGGCTATGGTCGACGGGAACGATCGGATCGTCCAACGCATGGGCAAGAAAGATCGGCGGCGTGTCGCGGCTCACCTGTCGCTCTACGGAAAAATCCTCGCGCAGATCCTGCGTCGGATGACGCCCGATGATATTCAGCCGGCTCTGCGTCTGGTCGAACGGCGCCATCATCGTGATGACAGGGTAAAGCAGCGCTGCAAAGGCTGGCTTCATGACTTGGTTGTCGATGTCATCTGTGGGCACGTAAAAGCTTTCAGCCGCGCCCGTTGCCAGCATCCCTGCCAGGTGCCCGCCGGCGGAAAAGCCGAGAATGCCGGTGCGCGCCGGATGAATGCCAAGCCGCTCGCTCTGGGCGCGCATGATCTTCAGGGCCCGCATGCCGTCGAGGAATGGCGCGTGAATGCTCCAGCCTTCCTGTGGCACGCGATAGACAAGCTCGACCGCGGTAATGCCCCGAGATGCGAAATAGATGGCCGCCGGAGTGCTTTCGTTGACGATATCGACCTTGCGGTACCCGCCGCCAGAGCACAGCAGCATCGCAGCGCCACTTGGCTTGTCCGGCCTGTGGACGATCAGGCGCGGCGTGGAAATCTGCCGCAGCGCGCCACGCGGCGTCAGGTCTTCGCTCTGTGTCGGGCCGGCGCCGCCCGGAGGCTGACCGGGCCACAGATTGATGATTTCAATAGTTGTGTCGATCTCTGTCGCCGCCGCCTGGGCCTGGGATGCCGCGGCGACCAGGGCCACGCCAGCCAGAAAATTTCGCCTTTTCAAATCCATTCTCAGCCGCTCCGTCGAACTCTGTCGATCAAGCCTATGCCATGTTCATTGCGAACACGTAGCACAATGCCCGCGGATTTCGATGGTTGCCTTCTCGGCCTTAAATTTTTGTGATTTGAGCCAGTCCATCAGCCGGTGGTCGACCTCGTGGTCGTGAAACTCAATCACCTGGCCACAGCCCTCGCAGATGGCAAAGGCCACCAGACCATGGGTGTGACAATCCTCGTTCGGGTGGGCGCAGGCGACGAACGAGTTGATGCTTTCCAGCCGATGGACGACGCCGTATTCGAGCAGCTTGTCGAGCGCGCGGTAAACCTGCAATGGTGCCCGGAAACCGCTGTCGCGCAGCTTGTCGAGGATCGTATAGGCGCTGAGCGGCGCCTCGGCCTTGGTCAGCACGTCGAAGACGAGGCCCTGGTTCTTGGTCAACTGCGGCGTGTTCATGAGCCTTGTCCTTCCTGTTGTGCCGCCCGCGCGCCGTCTCGCCGGCCAAGCGGCAGCAGGCTGACAATGAAGAGCATCAGCGCCGCAACGACGATCGAGGGGCCGGAGGGCGTGTCGTAGCCAAGCGAGCCGAAGAGCCCGCCGACGACCGCCACCGCTCCAACCAGCGATGCAAGCACGGCCATTACCTCCGGCGTCGCCGCGAAGCGACGGGCTGTTGCCGCCGGGATAATGAGAAGCGAGGTAATCAGCATGATGCCGACGATCTTCATCGCAATGGCGATGACGACGGCCATCAAAAGCATGAAGAACAGCCGCGCCCTCTCCGGCCGCAATCCCTCGGCCTCGGCGAGGTCCGAACTGACGGTCGACGCCAGCAGCGGCCGCCACAGCCAGGCAATGGCCGCAAGCACAAGGATGCCGCCGCCCCAGATCATGGCTATGTCGGTCCAGGTCACCGCCAGAATGTCGCCGAAGAGAAAGGCGATGAGGTCGATCCGCACCCAGGTCATGAACGCGACCATGACAAGCCCGATTGCGAGCGTCGCATGCGACAGGATGCCGAGCAGCGCATCGGCAGACAGCGCCTGCCGGCGCTGCAGCAACAGGAGGAGGATCGACACGATCGCCGCGACGACAAAGACTGCAAGCGTCAGGTTCACCTGCAACAGCAGCGACAGCGCCACCCCGAGCAAGGCCGAATGCGAGATCGTGTCGCCGAAATAGGCCATCCGCCGCCAGATGATGAAGCAGCCAAGCGGCCCGGTCGTGATTGCCAGCCCAACACCGGCGACAAGCGCACGAAGGAAGAAATCGTCAAGCATGACGCTCTCCCGTGGTCTTCGCCGCCAAGTCCTCGTCGCCGTGGTGGTGATCGTGGCCATGCCCCGCATGATCGTGGCTGCCGTGGTCGTGATGCCCGTCTTCGGAATGACAATGATCGGTAATGGAACCGTCGGCATGCTGCACGCGGCCGTCAGGCAGATGCGCGTGATCATGATGGTGGCTATAGATGGCAAGCGAAGCGGCTGCGCGGCTTCCAAACAGCCGCACATATTCCGCGCTCTGGCTGACCGCCTGTGGCGTGCCCCGACAGCAGACATGCCCGTTGAGACAGATGACGGTGTCGGTCGCAGCCATGACGACGTGAAGATCGTGGGAGATTAGCAGGACGCCGCAACCGGTTGAATTGCGGATCGATTTTATGAGGTCGTAAAGCGCGATCTCGCCGCCGAAATCGACACCCTGGACGGGTTCGTCGAGGACGAGCAGATCGGGCTTTCTGGCAACGGCGCGCGCAAGCAACGCCCGCTGGAATTCGCCGCCGGAAAGATGCTGCACCTCCGCCTTGGCCAGATGCGCGATGCCGACCGCCTCGAGCGCCGCCATCAGCTCCGGTTCGGCGAGCGGTCCCGTCAACCGCATTAGCCGGCCGACGGTCAGCGGCAATGTCCAATCAACGGAGAGCTTCTGGGGCACGTAGCCAACCTTCAGACCGGCAATCCGCTCGACACGCCCCTCATCCGGCTTCAGCACACCGATGGCGGTCTTGGCGCTGGTCGACTTTCCCGAGCCATTCGGCCCAATCAGGGTGACGATTTCGCCGCGACGCACGGAAAAGTCGATGCCACGCACCAGCCATCGGCCATTTCGAAGGATGCCGACATTGGAAAGCGATACGAGAGCCTGTGCCTGATCGTTGACGGGAGAAAGCATGTTTTTCCGGGTTCCGCAGTTGCGCCCTGCTATCGCACACGTTATAGCATTACGCAATTGATGTAATAACATAACGGGCCGCATTCAAGCGGAGCTTTCGACAATGACGGCAAGAACCATCCTCAGCTTGGCAGCGGCACTGCTTTTTTCAAATGCGGCAATGGCTGGCGAGGTGCCCGGGGTCGTTGTCTCGATCAAGCCGATCCATTCGCTCGTCGCGGCCATAATGGACGGCGTCGGCAAGCCTGACCTGATCGTCGAGGGCGCCGCGTCGCCGCACACCTATTCGCTGAAGCCCTCGAACGCCCGTGCCCTTGAAGCTGCCAAGGTGATCTTCTGGGTCGGCCCCGGGATGGAAGCCTTCCTCAAGAAGCCGCTGTCGGCACTCGGCTCCAATGCCGTCATTGCCGAACTGGACAAGGCGCCGGGAATAAAGAAGCTAAAGTTCCGCGAAGGCGGCGCCTTTGAAGCAGATGACGACGGCGATGAGCCTGCGGCAGATGCCGGCAATCCTGCGCAGCAATTCGACACCCATCTCTGGCTCGACCCGATGAACGCTAAGGCGATGGCTGCCGAAATCACGACGACACTTGTGGCAGCCGATCCGGCCAATGCCCTGACCTATCAGGGGAACCAGACGGCGCTCAACGACAAACTCGACGCCCTCGACAGGGAGATCGTGACCGCGCTGTCACCGGTCAAGGATAAGCCCTTCGTGGTTTTCCACGACGCCTACCAGTATTTCGAGCGCCGCTATGGTGTCCGCGTTGCCGGTTCGATCACCGTCAGCCCGGAGACCATCCCCGGTGCTGCGCGCGTGGCGGAAATTCACGACAAGGTCGCAAACCTCGGCGCGACCTGCGTCTTTGCGGAACCGCAATTCGAACCGAAGCTGATCGACGTCGTCATCGAAGGCACGTCAGCCAAATCGGCAGTGCTCGATCCCGAAGCCGCGACATTGAAGGAAGGGCCGGAACTCTATTTTGAACTGATGCACGGTCTCGTCAATTCGCTAAAGAACTGCCTGTCGAACGATAGCTAGCGCAACCCCATCGAACGGAAAAAGTTGTCGCTCGCCGGAAGGGTAGCCGCGAAAAAATCAGCGCGCAGGCACGCAGCCTTTCGCCGTCACGTTCTGCAGGTTTATCAAGGCTCCGAAAATGAACCCCTTTTCGTCGCGCAACGGCGCCATCCTGCAATGCCAGTCCATCTCGCCGGTATCGGCCATGTCGTCGCGGAAAACATACTCGACCTTCTCACCGGCAAGACAGGCATCTAACTTCGGCTTGGTTCGTCGGGCGAAATTCTCGTGGCCGACGAATTCCACCGCGTGCCGGCCGATAAGCTCGATCGGCTTCAGGTTGAGATATTCGCCATTCGCCACATTGCTGTAGAGGAATCGGTAATCTCGGGTGATGACAAAAACGCGATCGGGCAGGCTGTCGAGAATAGTGTCGTTGAGCAGACGGCCGCGATCGAATTCCTCGGCATAAGGATCCGCCTTCATCGCGGGAAGCGCGACCAGCGAATCGGGCGCCGGCTCGTCGGAGCCCGCAAAATAGCGATCGACCAGGACAGACAATGCCTGGACGTTACGAATGACAGACGAGCGATCGTCCGCCTCGTCACGGATGAAATTGCCGATGAACTGAAGCTGCATGTAAATCTCAAGCGCGCTGCTCGCGCGATACTCGACAATCGCGGTGAACAACGGCCCCAGTTCGCGATCGAGAGAGCAGGCAAGCTCATCGTCGCCGTCTGTCACGGCCCGTCGCATCTGAGCACATTTCGTCGAAAAAGCGTGGAAGAGCGCAAGCAATATCCCCTCCTCATACAAACATCCAATTGAACTCAGCCCCCCGACCCGAGCTCCCAGGGAATTTTTCAATCAGCCAAGCGTTTCAATTCCAAAGCTGAACTTAAGTAAATCTGGGTAACATAACTTGAACTCAGGTTCAACAACCACTATCGACTTCACTTATAGGTAGTATTGAATTCAGTATAACTACTAAAGAATATTCTTCTTGATATTCCAGCGGTCGTGATACCAGAGCCACTGCTCCGGATTTTCCCTGACCCAACTCTCCACCTTGTCGTTCAGCATCTGGGCAGTGGCCGGCAGATCGAGATTGCCGTTGACGTCGAGCGGCACCTCCATCTTCGGCTCGATCTCGAGCCGATAGCGGTTGCCGGAAAGGCGCACGCAGCGCGCCGGATAGACCTCGCATTTGAACTGCCGCACCAGCTTCGGCAAAAGGGGATTGGTCTTGACGTCGAGGCCGAAGAACTTGGTCTTTGCGCCTTTGCGAAACTTCTGATCGACGAGCACGCCGACGCCCGCACCCGCTTCAAGCTGCCTGGCAAGCGCAAATGAAGAGCCAGCGTGCGACGGCACGAGCTTGCCCATGCGTTCGCTGCGAAAATCGAAGACCTTCTGCGCCACATAGGGATTGTTGGGCGGGCGAAACAGCACGGTCACCTTGAGCCCGAATGCGGCACCCGCCACCGGCAGCAGCTCGAAATTGCCGGTATGCGCCGTAAACACGATGAAGGGTCGCGGATTGTCGCGCAGATCGAGGAAAATCGGTATTCCCGACACCTCTACCCTGCCCGGCTTTTCGCTCGCCGGATCGAAATCGAACAGCCGGTCGAGGAACACATATTCGGCCGCCAGCCGGCCCATGTTTCCCCAGCTGGCGATGGCGATCGCCTCGATCTCTGCATCGCTCTTTTCGGGAAAGGCGTTGCGCAGATTGGTCAACATCAGCTTGTGCCGGCCCATGCGCGGCCCGATCGTTCGCATCAGCCGATCGGCAAAACGGATGCCTGCATCGGCCGGAAAGAGTTTTAGGAAATTGAGAAATCCGAAGGCTACCTGCGCGATCGACCATTGCCGAAAGCGCATCAGGGCAAGGACAATGCGGGTAATGAACAGCTTCAACAGATCAATCCATCTTCAGGATGATCTTGCCGAATATCTGCCGGGATTCCATTCGCTCAAGCGCCCGATCGATGTCGTCGAAGCGGACTTCGGTATCGATGACGGGATGGACGAGGCCGCGGGCCATCTTCTGCATGGCATCGGCCATATTCTCCATGCGGCAGCCGAACGAACCCAAAAGTTTCAGCTGGCGCTGGAACAGCATCATCAGGTTCATCTCGGTGGAAACGCCCGAGGTCGACCCGCAGGTCACAAGCCGTCCACCACGCTTCATGCACAGCATAGAGCCTGCCCAGGTGTCCTTGCCGACATGTTCGAAGACAACGTCGACGCCTTCCTTTTTGGTCAGCTTGCGCACGACGCCCTCGAAGCGATCGACACGGTAGTTGATGACGTGATCGGCGCCGAGCGCCTTTGCCTTCTCGATCTTGTCGTCGGAACCGACCGTGGTAATGACGGTGCAGCCGATCTTCTTCGCAAGCTGAATTGCGGCAGAGCCGATGCCGGACCCGCCGGCATGGATAAGGATGGTCTCGCCCGGCTCGAGCTTGGCGTTGTCGAACAGCATGTGCTCGACAGTACCGAAGGTCACCGGCGCAAGCGCTGCGGCAATGGCATCGACGCCGGGAGGAGCTGGAACCAGCAGCCGCGCCGGCAGGTTGACCTTCTCCTGCGCAAAGCCGTCGAGATGGAAACCGTGCACGCCGCTGACATGGTCGCAGAGATTGTCGCGACCCTCGCGGCAGGCGCGGCAAAGTCCGCAGGTGCGTGCGCCGTAGATCGACACGAGCTGCCCAGGCAGCACATTAGTAACGCCCGTCCCGATCGCCTCGACGACGCCGGAGGCCTCCGCACCGATCACCAGCGGCTTCTTGCGCTTGGCAAAGGCCATGCCGCGCCAGCCCCAGACGTCGATGTGATTGAGCGCGACCGCCTTGACGCGCAGGGTCACTTCACCGGGTCCTGGAGCATCGGGCTCCGGCAGGTCGGTGATTTCAAGCTTGCGGTCGTCGATCAGTTGCAAAGCGCGCATGGCAAAACCCTATCGCCCGGAGGCGTCGTCAATATCTCACGAGGCACAATCCCGAAAAACACGAAGCGGTTTTCGGGCTGTTATCATGCCAAACAATGGTTGCAGACAGCCTCTAAGCCGGATCGAGCGCCATGACAAGGCTGGCGTTCTGTCCGCCAAAGCCGAACGAGTTCGAAAGCACGGCATGCACCTGCTTTTCTCGCTTCCTGTTCGGCACGACATCAAGGGCGATCGCCGGATCGGGATTGTTGTAGTTGATCGTCGGCGGCAGCGTGCCGGCAAGCATCGTCTGCAGCGAGAACACGGCCTCGACGGCGCCGGCGGCGGTTAGCGTATGGCCGATCATCGACTTGTTGGACGAAACCGGAATGGAAGGCAGGCGATCGCCGAACACTGCGGACATCGCCCCATATTCCATCTTGTCGTTTTCCGGCGTCGAGGTGCCGTGGGCGTTGATGTAGCCAATATCTGTCTCGTCCATGCCTGCATCGGCCAGCGCCGCGCGGATCGTCGCGATCGCGGGCGCCCCGTCTGGCGAAGACCGGGTGCGGTGGAAGCTGTCGGCTTTGTCGCCACAGCCTTTCATGATGCCGAGGATCTTCGCGCCGCGGGCAATCGCAGCCTCGAGCGATTCCAGCACCAGGGTCGCCGCCCCCTCGGCGATGACAAAGCCGTCGCGGTCCTTGCTGAAGGGCTTGGATGCCTTGGTGGGCGGATCGTTCTGGGTCGACAGAGCCGACAGCAGCGAGAAGCGGATCAGGGCTTCCGCGCTCAGCGAGCCGTCGGTGGCAACCGTCAGCGCCCGCGATGTACGGCCCTGTCGGATGGCCTCGACGCCAAGCTGGATCGCCGTGACGCCGGAAGCGCAGGCGGTCGACAGCGTCACCGGCAGGCCGCGTGTGCCGAACCGGTCGGCAAGCCGCTCGGAGATCGCGCCAAACAGCGCCGCCTCGTGGAAACCCGGGTCCGGACGCTCGCGCATGGCGGCAAGGAAGCGGTTATAGGCATCGCCCTCGTGATCGGCGGGCGGCGAGCGATCGGCAAGTTCGAAGCGGGCGCTCCATTCCGGCTCGATCGGCGGTGCGGCAAGAAACAGCGGCCCGTTGAAATCGCCGGAAAGGCCCGCCTGCGCCAGTGCTTCGATGGTGGTCTCACGCGCAAAGGCATAGGATCGTTCGACGGCATTCGGAACCGGGATATCGATGAAATCGACAGTGCCGGCGATGCGCGTCGAGATGCCGTCCGTTGGGAAACGGGTGATGCCGTGGATGCCGGAGACGCCCGATGAAAGCGCCTCCCAATTGTCTTTTAGTCCCTGGCCGAGCGAGGTGATGATGCCCATACCGGTGACGGCGACGATCGGGCGGCCGAGATGATCCTTGTAGGCGGAAGTTGTCATGGTTGTGTCACTCCTCACGCTTCAGCGGAAAGTACGGCGATGCCTTCGCCACGCACGTGGCCGACTGTCGTCACCACAGCAGTTCTGGCACCGGCCTTCATCGGCAGTTCCTTGCCGGGATCGAATGGGGGCACTTTCGCCTTGTTGGCAAGGGCAAGAGCGGCGAAGGCCACACCGAGCGGGAACTGCGTCTCGAGCCCATGCCCGGAAATGCCGCCATAGCCGCGGATCGCCGCATTCGGCAATGTCGCCTCCAGCAAAGCCTTCTCGCGCGCTGCAAGATCATGAAAGCCGGTACTGCCTGAAAATACGATGGTGCCCTCGCCACGTGCTGCCTTGGCTTCGCCAAGCATGCGCTCAAGACGGGCCTCCATCCTGCCGTCGGCGCGATTGCCGCGATCACCTTCGATCGCATCGATCGTTGCATAGATCGTCGCGGCGCGGGCTTCGGCATGGGCGCGCGATTCGAGCACCAGGAAGGCGCCGAGCGAGCCGACGATCATGCCGCCGCCGTCCTCCGGCTTGCGAGACCAGAGCGGATGCCAATCGCCGAGCGCATGGCCGCTGATCGATTCGATCAGAAGGATCATGTCCAGACGTTCGGCGGAAAAGGCGCCACCGACGAGCGCATGGCTCGATTCGCCTGACTTGATACGATGAAAGGCAGTTTCGACTGCCGATATCCCGGCCGCCTCCTCGCCCATGAACGTGCGCGAAGAGCCCGTCACCTTGTGGACGATGGATATATTGCCGGCAAGAAGGTTCGAAAGCTGGGCGAGAAACAAGGTCGGGCGAAGTTCGGTCGTCAGCTTCTCGTTGAGGAGCAACTCGCGATCATTGCGCTTCAGGCCCTCGTTGACGATCAGCGTATCGACATTGATATCGCGCTCGCCGCCGCCGGCTGCCACGATCATGTCCATGCTACCGCAGGCTTCGAGATCGTCCTTGAAGCCTGCATCGTCGAGAGCCAGCCCGGCCGTGAACACGCCGATGCGCTGCCAGTTTTCCATCTGCCGCTGATCGCCGCGCTTTGGGATCTGCTGGGACCAGTCGATTTCCGGTAGCGGATGCACCGGATAGGGCTTGAATTTCTCGGTTTCGACGATGGTTGCGGGCGCGGTCGCTGCCGTCAGCAGCGCGACATGCGCGTCCTTGCCGACACCCTGGCAGGTGACGATGCCGACACCTGTCACAACCACATCATTCGGAGCCTTGGTCATACATCAATCCTCTTGGCTGCGCCGCGCATCGGCTGCCGCGTCCTTACGCGTTGGCGGCGATGGCGTCGAGAAGCCCGACTTCGCCTGCCCGCTTGCGCACGATGTCGGCCAGCGGCACTTCATTAAACGGCATGGTACGCAGCTTCAACTGCGCATCGCAGACCTTCTTTCCAGCAATGGTGATCCGCGCCTTGGTGACGGCGAAACCAGAGCCGTCGTGCTCCAGCTGCGCCTCGATATCGAGCACGGCCTCCGGCTCGACGAATGTGCGCATCTTTGCACTGTCGACGGTCATCAGGAACGGCATCGCTGCAAACTTGGTCACGGCAAGGACGAGCATGCCCGACGCCTGCGCCATCGTCTCGATCAACAAAACGCCGGGAACCAGTGGCATGCCGGGAAAATGGCCCTCGAAGACGGGGCTTTTGGCGGGAACAACGGAGCGAGCCTTCAAAAGGCCCTTGGAAAGATCGACGGATTCGATCCGGTCGATCATCTGGAAATATTCCAGCAGCATCAGTGCCTCCGATCCGACCCGGCGAGACTGAAATGCCCAGGCGGGATACGATACTTAAGAACGAAACCGCCCGGCCGCCATGTTTCAGAGCGGCAGGGCGTTAAAAAAGATTGGACGGTCGCTCAGGCCTTGGCAGCGCGCAGTTCGTCGATCTTGGCACAGAGGTTCTTGAGGACGAAATATTCCTCCGTCGAAACCTTGCCTTCGTTCACTTCCTGCGTCCACTGTTCCAGCGGAATCTTGATGCCGAATTCCTTGTCGATAGCAAAGACGATATCAAGGAAGTCGAGGCTGTCGATGCCGAGGTCGTCGATCGTATGGCTCTCCGGCGTAATCGTCTCACGATCGATTTCGCTCGTCTCTGCAATTATGTCGGCAACTTTATCGAATGTAGCAGTCACGCCCGTACCTCTTGAAATGATAGTTCAGCCCTCGTCATAGGGAAATCCATTCCAAAAGCCAATGGTATCAGCCAGAGCCTGCAGAAATTTGCGGAGATACTGTTGCCCAAACAGCAATGCCGGCCCATTCCGGCACCGCAAACCGCCCATCGCGCGATATCGCCGAGCCTACCGCTACCTGTCGTGCTGTGTTAGGGCGAGGTGTTCGACCGCGTTGCTCGCGACGCGCTCGGGCTCACCCCTGATGATGATATGCGTGTTGTGCAGACCAACCTCGGATGCGAGCGCGAAGAACTTGGCGGCGTTTTCCGTCTGCAGTCGGACACAGCCATGCGAAGCCGGCTGACCCAGATGCCTCACCTCGACGGTCCCGTGGACGGCATAGCCGCCGTCGAAAAATACAGCATAGGGCATCGGCGCATTGTCGTATTTCTTCGAATGATGATCGCGTGAAAGCCAGAGCGCGCTATAGGAGCCCGTGGGCGTGAAATAGCCCTTCCGAGCGGTCGAAACCTTCCAGTGATACTTGGTAACGCCGTCCTGGGTGACGGTCATTGTCTGTGTCGGAATGCTGACCTCGGCAACAAGCATCCCCGCATTTGCGGAAACGGCATGAAACTGCAAGCATAAAGTCGCGACAACCGCCGCCATGGTCTTCTTCATCTTCGTCCCCTCTGTCACGCCCCTTGAAGCGGGACGTTTTCGACTGACGGGACACTATCGGGAATTTGATTATATTCACTTAAGACGAGCACTGTTCTCGCGCGATTACGCCCGTGCTTATATTGCAGCGGCGATAGGCAAGCTCAAAGCAGGACGAGGAAGAGAACAAAAGCCGTGAAGGCAAGCATGTCGCAGGCCGAATAGAAGATCATCACCCCCGCCTCGACATCACTGACGGTGGCGACGTCGCGTCCCGCCCCGTTTATCATCGGTTCGCGAACGGTCTCGCCGCCATAGACGCGCGGGCCTGCAAGCTGGATGTCGAGCGCACCCGCCATCGCAGCTTCCGGGCGGCCGGAATTCGGCGAGCGATGCAGGCCGCCATCACGCATCGCGACCCTGATCGTATTGCTGAGTGCCGCGATACCGTTCTTGGCCAGCGCACCAACGGCAATCAGCAGGATCGACAGCCTTGCCGCCGGCCAATTGGCGATGTCATCGAGCCGGGCTGCGGCCCAGCCGAAATCGAAATAGGTTTCCGACTTATGGCCGATCATCGAATCCGCCGTGTTCAGCATCTTGTACATGAACAGGCCCGGCAGCCCGAAGACCGCATACCAGAGCGCCGGCGCCACGACGCCGTCCGAAAAATTCTCCGCAAGGCTCTCGATCGCCGCCCGACATACGCCGGCCTCATCAAGCGTTTCCGGGTCCCGGCCGACTATGCGCGAAACCGCGATCCGGCCGCCGGCAAGTCCATCGCTGCGTAGCGCGTTGGAGACGTCGTTGACGTGATCGGCAAGACTTTTCTGCGCGAGAAAGATAGCCACCAGCAAGGCTTCGACCATGATGCCGAACCAGCCGAAGATGCTGAGAAATACATGCAGCACTGAACCGGCAACAATGCTTGCAACGAGCAGCAGCAAGATCGCAACGACGCCGTTGCGCCTCCGCGTCGAGGCAGTCAGCCGTTTCAAATTCAGCTTGCGATCGAAGAACGAGATTGCCTTGCCGAAGACGACCACGGGATGCGGCACATGCGACCATAGCCAATGGGGATCGCCGATCAGCCGATCGAGCAGCAGCGCCAGAACCAGGATAAGGACATGTTCGTCGATCATCGTCTATCCAAATTCAGCCAGCGCCCGCGCCAGCCTCTGATCGGCTTCCTCGTCCGGCGCCAGGCCGAAACGTAGCCAATCACCGGCATAATCGAACTTGCGGACCAGAATGTGATGCATGGCCAGGTGCGTATATATGTCGCTCGCCCGGTGATCGGCAACGAGGGCGAACAAATCCGTTCCGCCAGCCACCTTGAGCCCGCTCCTTGCCAGTACCTCCTCAAGCGCACGCCGGCGTTCGCGGATGCGGTGGAAAATCGAGGTCTGATCACTTAAGAGCAATGATGCGGCGATCGACAATGCGGGTCCGGAGACCGCCCATGGTCCCAACCACTCCTCGAATTTCTCAAGGATCGCCCCATCCGCGATTGCAAAGCCAAGACGAAGACCGGCAAGGCCGAAGAATTTTCCGAAGGAGCGGAATATGATGAGGTTCGGCATGTCAAAGGCATAGGGGGCAAGGCTCGCCTCCGGCGACATATCGCCGAACGCCTCGTCGACGACGAGTAATCCGTCGCGGCGCGCAAGCCGGGAGTAAAGGGCCCTCAGCCGCTCGAGGGAGATCACACGTCCGTCAGGATTGTTTGGATTGACGACGACGACCAGCCCACAGTCGTCGCCTAGAGCGTCAATGTCGCTGATCGCATCGACCGAAAAAACCGCGGCCTGGAAGGCGCGCGCATATTCGCCATAGGTCGGGCAGAGGATCGCAACCCGCTTTCCCGGCGGAACGAGCCGCGGCAGGAGCTGAATGACGGACTGCGTTCCGGGGACGGGCAGAGGCAGGATATCGCCGCTGCGATAGTGGCCCCGAGCCGCCTGTCTTGCCTGCTCCACCAGATATTCATCCGGAAGCCGGTGCCAGGCGGTGACCGAGATGTCCGGCAGCGCCACCGGGTTGGGATTGATGCCGGTCGACAGATCGAGCCATTCCCGCGGTTCGCCGCCATAGATGCGCGCCGCCGCCGTGACGCCGCCGCCATGAGCGATCCTTCCGCTCATTCTTCCTCTCCGGCAAGATCGATCAGATGCATGTAGGAACCTGCTACATTGCCGCGACGCAGACCGGCATTTCCAAGTTCGACATGGAGGGCATCGCTTACGGCAAACAATCGATCCGCTTCGCCTTCCGAGACGATCGTCGAATAATGAAATTCGTGCGCCGTCATCGGGCGATTGAAATAGTCGCGGCTGAGCGGCGTAACACGCCGATAGCCGAGATGTCTTTTGCGGGTTTCATAGCTGGTGACCACCGGCAGCATCCCCAGCATCCGGTGGCGCTTTCCCGATGCATCCACCAACCCGTCGCCGAGAACCATATAGCCACCGCATTCCCCATAGATGCGGATGCCGCGTCCGGCTGCCTCGTTCATTGCCGCGCGGAATTTCTCAGCCGCGGCAATCGTCCCGGCATGTAGCTCCGGATAGCCGCCCGGCAGATAGATCGCATCCGCGTCAGCCGCCGGAGCCTCGTCGGCAAGCGGCGAGAAAAACGAGATTTCCGCACCGCGCCGACGCCAGCCCAGCAGCATGTGCTCATAGGAGAATGCGAAGGCGATATCGCGGGCAACGGATATGCGCTGGCCGAGCGGCGGCAAGCGCGCGATGTTGGCGGTTGAGGGCCGCACGCTTCCCTGCTGCGCGGCACGAAGCAGCAATTCGAAATCGCACTCGGCCGATACCGCCTCAGCGGCGCGCTCGATGAACTCCTCGAGACCCGAATGCTCTTGCGCCTGGACAAGGCCCAGATGCCGCTCCGGCAGCGCAAGGGCCTTGTCGGCACTGACGACGCCGACGACCGGCATCCGGATCGCATCCAGCGCGCTGCGCAGCATCGCCTCGTGGCGGTCGCTTCCGACACGGTTGAGAATGACGCCGGCGATGCGGATATCGGCGCGGAAATTGGCAAAGCCGCTGACGAGTGCGGCAACCGACTGCGACATCCGCGAGGCATCGACGACGAATATCGCCGAAAGCGAGAGGATCGCCGCCAGATCCGCCGCCGTTCCCCGGCCGTCCACCGCACCATCGAACAGTCCCATCATCGCCTCGATGACGAGGGTTCGGCCGCCGCTTCGATGCAGGGCGGCATTGGCGGATATCAATTCGGCCCGCATTGCCCAGGGATCGAAATTCAGGCAGGGCGTGCCGCTTGCCGCAGTATGGAATGCGGGATCGATGTAGTCGGGGCCAGCCTTGCCGGGAGCCACGGAAATGCCCCGCTTGCCAAGGGCGCGCAGGAGGCCAAGTGTGATCGTGGTCTTGCCGGAGCCGGAGGACGGTGCCGCGATCAACAGGCCGCTCATGCCGGGACCTTGCGGGCAGCAACCCGCCTCGTTTCCGGCTGCAGTTTGCGCCCGGAAAGCGCGCCAAGCCAGTCCAGCGACGGCCGCAGGCGAACGACTTCGCCAACGACCACGATCGCCGGAGGCTCGAGGCCTGAGGCGGCAACGGCACCTTCCGCCTCACCGAGCGTCGTCTCCAGTACCTGCTGTTGAGGCGTTGCCGCATTGCAGACGAAGGCGACGGGTTCGTCAGGGGACCGGCCTGCGGCAATCAGATTGGCGCTGATCTGGGCAATATGCTTCATCGCCATGTACATGACGATAACGGGGGAGCCCTTGCCGATCGCCTCCCAGTTGATCGCATCCGGCACCAGCCCCGAGGAATCGTGCCCGGTCAGGAAAGTGACGGCGTGGTTGATGTCGCGATGGGTGACGGGGATGCCGGCATAGGCAAGTCCGCCGATCCCGGCGGTGATACCGGGAACGATGCGAAATGGAATGTCATGCGCCACCAGCATCAGCGCTTCCTCGCCGCCGCGCCCGAAGACGAATGGATCGCCCCCCTTCAGTCGCAGCACGCGCTTGCCGGCGCGCGCAAGCTCGACCAGCCGCAGCGAGATATCGCGCTGCTTGGCTGATGGCTTGCCGCCACGCTTGCCCGCAAACTCCAGCGATGCACCTGGGCGGGCGAGCTTCAGGCAGTCTTCGTTGACGAGCGCGTCGTGGACCACGACATCCGCTTCTGCCAGTCCCTTGGCGGCAAGCAGCGTCAAAAGCCCAGGGTCGCCGGGCCCGGCTCCCACAAGCCAGACGCTGCCCGGCTCCAACGCCGGCAGGTTGGAAAATGCGCTATCGTTCATCCCTGCTGTCCTATGCCCGCCCAATCGAAATTGCAATCTTGCGAACGCGCCTGCCGCCCGCTGAAGCTGCCTTGCCAAATGGCAGGCTTTCAGCGGTATGCAAATCGTAGATCAACTTGGCCGGCGATGCGTTGGTTTGCGCGCTATGCGGTTCTCCCTGTGCGACGCGGCCTTTACCGGAGAAAACCGAATCAAACTATCAATACCCTCATCCAAATTATGAGCGCCTAATCGTAGGAAATTGAAATGATTCGAGCTTAAGGCATCGCCTTCGCAAGCGGGAGAAAGGCGTCGAGCCGCCCCTTCCAACGAAGACATCAGTGTCCAGCGCCGCCCAGAATGGTGTCGCGAATGAGGTCCACGACCTTTTCGGACTGGATGCTGGTGCAGACGATCTGGCTCGGCAGATTGTCCCAGTCTCCCGGTGGAAAGTGTTTGCCAGCTGGCTTCACCACCGTCTGGCCGTCGGCAATACCGCCGCAGACGACGCGCACCGCACCCTCGATGCTGGTAAAGAGCTCCGGGGCGACGATATAGGCGCTGGCGCAGCTGTCATGCACCATCATGCCGTCGTCGACGGCGTGCTTGTAGAAGTCGATATAGGATTGCGACAGCTCGTTGAGCAGCTGAACGTCCTTGCCGCCGGCCTTGGCCATGTCGCCGAGATAGCTTCGGCTCATCGTCGTAATCGCAGTGACGTCAAGGCCGATGACAACAACCTTCCATGCGGCCGTCATGACGACGTCGGCTGCTTCCGGATCGCCGTGGATATTGGCCTCGGCCACCGGAGTGACGTTGCCTGGAACATAGAAGGAGCCGCCCATGATGACGACATCCTTCACCAGTCCTGCGATCTCGGGGTCTTGCTTCAGCGCCAGGGCAAGGTTGGTCATGCGTCCCACGGCCACAAGCCGCACCTCGCCCGGATTGGCCCGGACCGTGTCGATGATGAACTGGTAGGCCGGACGCGGATCGGTCGGCAGATCGACGGCCTGGGGCAGATCGATATCGCCGAGGCCGTTATGGCCGTGCACGAAGGTCGGCCAAGGCCGCTCTTGGCGCGAGGGATCGAGCGTCACGCTGGCGCCCTTGGCGACGGGGCACAGTATGTTCCACTCGCGCTTCAGGAACAGCGCGTTGCGGGTCGTCGTCTCGACGGCGGCATTGCCGAATACCGTGGTCACGCCGAGGAGATCGATCTGCGGGTGGCGATGCAGGAAGAGCAGAGCCATTGCGTCATCAACGCCCGGGTCCGTGTCATAAATGACTTTATGCATGATAGGTCCTTGTTACACTTCTTCAGCCGACGCCAGACGAGTGGCAATCGGCGGGTGCGTCACCATACCCACGGCGGCTATTTCCGCAATATTAGATGCGGCTTTGCGCGATTAGGTCACAGCCCATGCGCATGCATCAGGATCTGGCCAGTCTCTATGCGACGATGGGCCGGCCAGCGTCCCACATGGCTTAAAGGGTCTGCACGCCCGTGCGGAAGCTTGGCCAGACGATTCTGGCGATTGCAGCGGTCGCGAAGGCGGATTTGATCTTCGGGACAACGAGAACACCCGCAGTGCCAGCCGCCGCCAACGCCGCTGCCTCAGCAACTCCGTGACAACCGACGCGGGCAAAGACGAGATCGGACGGATTGGCGAGCCTTGGCGTTTCCCGTTCGAGTGTGGCGGCATCGAAAAATCGGGCAACAACGCCGAGTAGCGCGGCAGTGGCAAGGATCGCCGGCTCTTCAGTTTTCGCATCGATCGAGCCCAGCGCGAGGATCTCGCTCGCCGTGATGCCCGCCTGTTCCAGGGCGCTGAGCGCCAGGGCGGCGACGTCTTCTACCGGAGCGTCGCGCTCGCAGCCCATGCCCAGAACATATCGCGCGGAATTGTCGGTCGGATTGAGATCTTCTAAGTGAGCGGCCAAGGGAGCATTCTCTGAAACGGCAGGAGATCGTGTCTATCCCCTGCCCGGCATGACGTCAATTTCGCCCACGCTTCCAAAACAACGGTTGCCGGAAATCGCCGCGAATGCAACAAGGCCTCGCATCGCCACCACCTCCCTTGAGTCCCCGCCTTGCAAGATATCGCCCTCAATCTGCTGCTCCTGCTATTTGCCGCCGCATTCTTTGCTGGCTTTGTCGATTCGATCGCAGGTGGCGGCGGGCTGATCACCGTGCCAGCCATGCTGATCGCCGGCATACCACCGTTGCAGACGCTCGCAACCAACAAGGTGCAATCGATATTCGGTGCCGGGTCTGCAACGCTTGCCTATGCGCGCAACGGTCACGTAAAGCTCCGCGACCAGCTGCCAATGGCGCTGATGGCAGTGTTCGGAGGTGCGCTGGGCGCAGCGCTCGCCACGATAATGCCGAGCGATGCGCTGCGCATCATCATGCCTTTCCTTCTGATCGCCATCGCGCTCTATTTCGCATTCAAGCCGAACCTTGACGACGTGGAAAAGCATAGGCGCTTGACCCCCATGCTGTTCGGCCTGACCTTCGTGCCGCTAATCGGCTTTTACGACGGCGCTTTCGGCCCGGGCACCGGCTCGTTCCTGATGCTTTCCTTCGTGACGCTCGCAGGCTTCGGGCTCCTGAAGGCCACGGCGCACACCAAGCTCTTGAACTTCGGCTCCAACCTCGGCGCCCTGATCGTCTTCATCTTTTCCGGCGCCATCCTCTGGAAAGTCGGCCTGACGATGGGTCTCGGCCAGTTCCTCGGAGCGCAGGTCGGATCGAAGGTCGCCATGCGCATCGGCGCAAAGATTATCAAACCTCTTCTCGTTGTCGTTTGTCTTGCCTTTGCGGTCAAACTCATCGCCGACCCGACCAATCCGGTCAGGGTGTGGCTCGGGATCTAGCGTCCGACGGTTAGAACTCGACCCCGGCCTGCCCCTTAATCCCCGAACGGAAGGGATGCTTGACCAGTTCCATCTCGGTCACGAGATCGGCGATCTCGAAGAGTTCCTCCTTAGCGTTGCGCCCGGTCAGGACGACGTGCGTCATGTCAGGTTTTTCCGTCTTCAGGAACTCGATCACCTCGTTCAAATCGAGATAATCATAGCGCAGTGCAATGTTGATCTCGTCGAGCAGCACCATGGAATTGCGCTCGTCGCGGATGAGCTCCTTCGCCTTTTCCCAGGCAGCGCCGGCCGCTGCGACATCGCGGGCGCGGTCCTGCGTTTCCCAGGTGAAGCCCTCGCCCATGGTATGAAACTGGCAGATATCGGAAAAGTGCTTCTCGATGAGATCGCGCTCGCCGGTCCACATCGCGCCCTTGATGAACTGCACAACGGCGCAGGGCTTCCCATGGGCGATGTGGCGGAAGATCATACCGAAGGCTGCCGACGACTTGCCCTTGCCCTTGCCGGTGTGAACAATGATGAGGCCCTTCTCGTCGGTCTTCGTCGCCATGATCTTGTCGCGCGCGGCCTTCTTCTTGGCCATCTTGTCTGCATGACGCGTGTCGTCGCCCTTCCCTGTGCCGGAGACGATTTCATCGTTTTCTTCGCTCATTGGTCTCTCCCTGAAATTCTTGATTTTTGCGCCAACGGCCCGCCGCGCCACAGATAAAGCGCCACCAGTGTCTCGGTACGTGTCTGCATGGCATGACGGATGTCGGAAGGATGATGGATGATTTCGCCGGCGGCGCGTGGCTGAAATGCCCCGCCGTCCTTGCTCCAAAGGGAGCCCTCAGTCAGCGGAATGTAGATTTCCAGAGCGACATGATGATGGTCGGGATAGACGATGTCGGGCCCGAGCAGCAGGAAACCTCCCGCCATGTCCTCGCTTGCGAAATGGCCGCGCGTGCCGAAAAGCTCTACCCAGCCATAGCGCTGCAGAAAATCCTCGCCGAAATCGCCGGCCCCATAGGTTTGCCCCCAGCGCAGAACCTTGGCAGCGGCAGCAAGCGCAGACAGCAGTTCCGGCGTTCCGGCATACGGGGCGATGTCTTTGAGGTATTCGACAACTGGCAGAATATGTGGCTCGAGCTTCCGTTCGGCCATATCCCACTCGAAGCCGGCGGTGAAGCGAGCGACAAGATCGTCGTTGCGGGAGGAAAGGTGGGCTTGGAAGCACGCAAGCAAATCAGCGATCTGTTTCATCTGACGCGTTTCCTCGGCTGTTCCCTTGCGGCAAGATCGAAACGTGCCGAATTGCTGCGTGGGGTCCAAAGCTGCCGCTCGATTGCCTCCATCAGCTTCTCTTTCATCTCCTCAAGCGCGGCCGGGTTCTTCTCTTCCATGAAATTGCGCACCAGGCTGTCGGCGACAAACGCCTGGTAGACTGCCTCGAAATGATGATCGCGCACGGCACCTGTCGTTGCCGCAAAGGCAAAGAGATAATCCACCGTCGCGGCAATTTCGGACGCTCCCTTGTAGCCATGACGCATCACTCCTGCAATCCACTTGGGATTGACGACACGCCCGCGGACTACCCGTCCGATCTCTTCCTCGAGAGACCGAATGACAGGCTTTTCCGGGCGGGAATGATCGTTGTGGTAGATCGCCGGACGACTGCCGCCAAGCTGTTCGGCCGCCGCTGCCATGCCGCCTTCGAACTGATAGTAGTCGTCGCTGTCCAACAGATCGTGCTCGCGGTTGTCCTGGTTCTGCACCACTGCCTGGATCGAGCGCAGCCGCTCCTCGAACACGCCGCGCTCAGCGCGTCCTTCCTCGCCGGCGCCATAGGCATAGCTTCCCCAGACGAGATAGGCCTCCGCCAGATCGGCCCGCCGCTCCCAGCCCTTCTCGTCGATCAGCGCCTGCAGCCCTGCACCGTAGGCACCCGGCTTCGAGCCGAACACGCGGTAGCCGGCGCGGCGCTGCGCTGAGGCTTCGTCGAGACCCGCAAGTTCCAGCCGAGCGGCCTCGCCGCGCATGCGCTCGGCGATCGGATTGTCGCTGGCATCCTCGTCAAGGGCGCCGACCGCCCGCACCGCCTTGTCGAACAGCGCAATCTGGTCGGGAAAGGCATCGCGGAAAAAGCCTGAAATCCTGAGCGTCACATCGACGCGCGGCCGCCTGAGCATCGCCGGCGGAATGATCTCGTAGCCGGTGACGCGCCGCGACGACATATCCCAAATCGGCTTGACGCCGATCAGCGCCAGCGCCTGCGCGATATCATCACCGCCGGTGCGCATGTTCGAGGTGCCCCAGGCCGTCAGCCCGAAGGAAACCGGCCAATCGCCGTGATCCTGCACATAGCGGCGAACAAGCAGCTCGGCGGATTTCTTGCCGAGCTCATAGGCGGCCGGCGTTGGCACTGCTCGGCTGTCGACCGAGTAGAAGTTGCGACCGGTCGGCAACACGTCCGGCCTGCCACGGGTCGGCGCTCCGGAAGGTCCGGGGGGCACGAAGCGTCCGTCGAGCCCGCGCAGCAGGCCCTCGATTTCAGCCTTTCCGCAGGCAAGGATCGATGGCTTGAGACGGAATTCGATCTGGTCGAAAACCTGTTTAGTGCGCAGCCATGCGTTCGGGCAGGCAATGTTGCCATCCACCATCGCCGAGGCCAAGAGCTCGATGCGTTCGACGGTATCGCCTTGAATGCGCCATGGGTCGTTCGATATATCGGCGAGGATTTGCGGGCGGGGGCCGGTCCAGGGGGCGGCCATGTCGCAGTCCAGGGGATCGAACTTTTTTGCAGAAGAGGGTCCGCCCCCCTCTGTCCTGTCGGACATCTCCCCCACAAAGGGGGAGATTGCTGTGGCAACCTCTCGCGTCATGTTGATCTCCCCCCTTGTGGGGGAGATGTCGGCCCGGCCGACAGAGGGGGATGCTGCACCCACAGAACCCAACCCCGCATCTGCAGCAATAGCCCGCTGCAAACTCTGGTCGCCGCCCTCGCCCAAACCGCGCGGCACCCGCGCCAGCGCCACCGTCAGATCCGTCAACAGCCGGCCTTGCGGCGAAACGCCGAACACATGCAGCCCGTCGCGGATCTGCATTTCCTTGAGGTCGCAGAGATAGGCGTCGAGCTTCTGCAGCGCGCTGTCCTCGCTCTCGCCCTTGGCGATACCGGCATCCTGATCGAGACCGATATCGGTCACCAGGTCGAGGATCTGCTTGCGTAGCAGCTTGATGCGGCGCGGATCGACGCCGGATGCCTCGTAGTATTCGTCGACCAGCGCCTCGAGGTCCTTCAGCGGGCCGTAGCTCTCCGCACGTGTTAGCGGCGGCGTCAGATGATCGATGATGACGGCACTGGTCCGGCGTTTCGCCTGCGTCCCTTCTCCCGGATCGTTGACGATGAAGGGATAAAGATGCGGCATCGGCCCGAGGATCGCCTCGGGGTAGCAGCTGTCCGACAGGGCCAGCGCCTTGCCCGGCAGCCATTCCAGATTGCCATGCTTGCCCATGTGAATGACGGCATGGGCGCCGAATTCGTTGCGCAGGAAGGCGTAGAAGGCGAGATAACCGTGCGGCGGCACGAGGTCCGGCGAATGGTAGCTTTCTTTCGGATCGATATTATAGCCGCGCGCCGGCTGGATGCCGACGACAAGCTCACCAAAGCGAGTGAGTGGCAACGCGAAGGCATCGCCGAGGAAATAGGCATCGGCCGCGGGCGCGCCCCATCGCTTTGTCACCTCACCTTGAATCTGAATGGGAAGAGACGCAAAGAACGCCATGTAACTGTTGAGCGAAAACCTTACGCGAATGACCTTGCCATCGCGGCCGGAATTGGTCGGCCCTTCCATCAGATGGCGCATCAGCGCATCACCGTCGGCAGGGATATTGGAAACCGGATAACCCGCTTCGGCCATCGCCCGCAGCACCTCGACTGTGCCCGCCGGCGTATCGAGCCCGACCCCATTGCCAAGGCGCCCGTCGCGGTTCGGGTAATTGGCCATGATCAGCGCAACCCGCCGATCGGCTGATTTCGTCTGCCGCAGCCGCGCCCAGTTGCCGGCAAGCTTCGCCGTATAGCGCATGCGGTCTTCGTCAGGCTCGCTGCCGACAATGTTGGCCTCAACCCGCTCGTCGTAGCGCGCTGCAGCCTTGAACGACACCGCGCGCGAAAGCACGCGGCCATCGACTTCGGGAAGAGCGACGTTCATGCCGAGGTCGCGGGCGGCAAGCCCCAGCGCCGACGCGGCCCAGGCCTGCCTCGACGAAGCCGAGAAGATCGCCTGGAGCACCACGGCATCGCTCGCCTCCAATACCGTCGGCTGCCGATCCGCGCCGGGAGCGGAGACGGCAAAGCCCGTGGTGTTGATGACGACCTCGGGCGAAAGTTCGGCAAAGACGCTTTCGAGGATGCCCTTTGATACCGGATCCTTGAGGCTGTAGGCAAAGACCGGCAGCGGCCGCATGCCCTCGGCCAGCACCGCCTCGATCATCGCCTCGATGGGTTTGGTTTCACCGCTCTGGACGAGGGCGCGGTAGAAGGAGATGGCGACGACGGACGTATGCTGAGTGTTATCCCCCTCTGCCCTGTCGGGCATCTCCCCCACCAGGGGGCAGATGTCGGCCCGGCCGACAGTGGGGGGTGTTGTCGCAACCCGCCGCCACTCCTCGACCCCGATCACCCCTCGCCCCGGCCACCAGATTCCCGCCTTCATCAGCGGCGACGCCGGTTGCGGTTTCTCGGTTGCCGACAACATCGCTCCGGCATAGGAAAGAAACGCCCGCATATTGGCGTCTCCACCTTCGATCAGGTAGGACCAGAGCGCGTTGAGGTCCTCGAGCCCCACGTTCGAAAACGGCGTCAAGCCAGGATCGGGCCTGGAATCGCCGGGCAATACCGCAATCAGCGCACCCTGCCTTGCAGCGACGGCATGCAACGCTTCCAGCGCATAGTGAAAATAGCTGGCACCGCCGAGCGCCCTGATGACAATCAGTTTCGCATACCGCGCCGTCCGCTCGACATAGGTGTCGACCGACATCGGATGCTTGAGGCTCATGAGGCTTGCAAGCCTCAGCGAATGGGATTGCTCTCTTTGCCCGTGCGCTGCCGCCATCGCCGCAATCTCGGTATCGGCCGCCGACAGGAATAGGATATCGCCCGGCGACTGGCCAAGGTCGATCGCCTCCTCGCCGTCGGCGATCGTTCCTTTCTGGGCTAGCAGGAGATGCATTCAATTTGCCTCAGACCAGTGCCGCGATCGCCTCGCGCACGGCTTTCTCATCCATGTCATGCAGCCCGATGACCACAAGCCGCGTGGCCCTTGCCTCGCCCGGACGCCAGGCCCGATCGAAATAATGATCGACGCGGCTGCCGACGGCCTGGAGCTGCAGCCGCATCGGCTTGCCGGGAACATCGACGAAACCCTTGAGGCGCAGGATGTCATGGGTCCCGATAACGCTCTTCAGGCGTTCGATGAACGCGGCGGGATCGTCTATACCGGCAAGTTCCACCACGAAACTGTCAAATTCGTCATGGTCATGCGGAGTGCCGTCCGCATGTTCCAGTTCGTGATGCGATTGACGGTTGGCGATATCGCCCTCGGTACCGACGCCAAGGCCAAGCAGCACCGCCGCGGAGACCTCGCCATTGCGCGCTTCGATCATCGTCGGCTTGCGGTGCGTGCGCGACAGGACCTCGGCGCGCACGCCGGCAATACCTCCCGCATCGAGCAGGTCCGTCTTGTTGAGAATGATGAGATCGGCACAGGTCAGCTGATCTTCGAAAAGCTCCTCGATCGGATTGTCATGATCGAGCGATGCGTCTTCGGCTCTTGCGGCATTCACCGCGTCATGGTCATCGGCAAAGCGCCCGGCGGCGACCGCCGCGCTGTCGACGACGGTGATGACCCCGTCCACAGTCACCTGCGTGCGGATGTCAGGCCAGTTGAAGGCAGCGACCAGCGGCTGCGGCAGGGCCAGCCCGGAGGTCTCGATGACGATGTGGTCCGGGCGAACGTCACGCTCCAGAAGCTTGGTCATGGTCGGGATGAAATCATCGGCGACGGTGCAGCAGATGCAGCCGTTGGTAAGCTCGATGATATCGTCCTCGGTGCAATTCTCGGCGCCGCAGCCCTTGAGCACGTCGCCATCGACCCCAAGATCGCCGAACTCGTTGATGATGAGTGCGATCTTCCTGCCTCCGGCGTTCTGCAGGAGATTGCGGATCATCGTCGTCTTGCCCGCGCCGAGAAAGCCGGTGATGACGGTGGCGGGGATCTTCTGGTTCATACGGGTCAACCCTTCATTTTCAGCGGCAATCCGGCCGCAACGAAATATACGTCCGCAGCGATTGCCGCGATCATCTGGTGCAGCCGGCCGGCATGGTCGCGAAAATCCCGAGCCATACGGTTTTCCGACACGATCCCAAGACCGACCTCATTGGAAACAAGCATGATGCGCGCCTTCGCCTGCGGCAGGTAATTCACAAGTGCTATAAATTCGGCCGGAATGTCCCGCTCCTCGATCATCAGATTGGTGACCCAAAGTGTCAGGCAATCGACGAGGATCGCACGGTCTTCGCGATCGATCGATGACAGCTGGCCGACCAGATCGAGCGGCACCTCATGGGTTGTCCAAAGCGCGCCGCGGTCCGAGCGATGCTTTTCGATACGGTCGCGCATCTCGTCGTCCCACGCGCGTCCGGTCGCGACGTAGTGGCGCTCGAGACCGCAATCGGTAACGAGCTTTTCTGCAAAACGGGATTTGCCGGAGCGCGCGCCGCCAAGCACGAGGGTGGCGCCGGATGAAAGGGCGGACATCAGCGGGTTCCGATCCTCACGCGACGCGTCGCACGAGGCCGCTCAATGCGGCCGTCTGGATCGGTAGAACGCGCAAGTAGCAAACGCGCAAAGCAAGTGTTTCAGCCATGACAACCTCCGTGCTGGCAGCGGGACGTCGGTCCCTTGGGTGGGGCTTGTCGCCCGGCACGATTGGCAGGTCTCCTGGCTCGCGGGTGCGGCACCGCGATCAGTGGGCCGGAAACCGGTGTCCACTGATCGCGGGCCTGCGGATCTTCCTGCCTTCCCGGCGGTCATCGTGAGGACGGACGATTCGTAGATAAGGAGGCGTCCAGCCCTGGTAGATCACGATGCCATGCCAGTGGCTTTTTCGGCTCCGACACCATCCTGCCCGTCCGCACCATTGCAAACAGCCGGCAAGAATAGCCTTCGAAGCCGAACGGAAGACCCTGACCGCTCTACAGTCGCGGGGTCGGCTGTGATGAAGGCGCCCGACTTGGGTCCGCCCCTTCACATTCCCTTTTCATCCCCTGCGGCACGCCGCCGCCTGGGAACCATTCGCTATTGCCTCATGGTTAGGCAAACGACGGAATGGAGTCAATCTCGAAGGGAATGTCGCCGATCGTTCTTCCCACAGCAGACGACGCGAAAAAGCTCAGCCCTGCCGGTCTTTTGCCGCAATTCCTTGACTTAAGGGGTCTATAAGGCTCGAAGCATCGGTCTTGCCTCCATTTCAAGTCGTATTTCATGCTCCAGAGATTCCGTCCGCGCCGCTTCGGCGCTCTCCGTCTGCTATTCGATTTCGATCGGCTGAGAGCAGCTCTTCGACGCAGCGAGCTCGGCCTGCTCTTTGCAGGCATCGCCGTCGGTGTTTCTTCCGGATGTGCGGTGACGGCAATGAGCCTGATATCGCAGCAGATGCATCGGCTGATTTTCGGGATCAACGACACGGACCGGCTGAGCTCCTCCGAATTCGACAACAAGTTGCTGCTGCTTGCCGCTCCCGTGGTCGGTGGCGCGTTGCTGGGGCTGCTGATCTTCATCCTTGCCAAGACCCGCAAGAAGCCGATGGTCGACCCGATTGAGGCCAACGCCTTGCATGGCGGCCGCATGTCGCTCACCGACAGCATTCTCGTTGCGGTCCAGAACCTGATCTCGAACGGCTTCGGCGCCTCGGTCGGCCTCGAGGCCGGCTATACCCAGATTGCCGCCGGCATCGCCTCCAAGCTCGGCTACAAGTTGAAACTACGCCGCTCAGACTTGAGAACGCTGGTCGGCTGCGGTGCGGCCGGCGCTATTGCTGCCGCCTTCAACGCGCCGCTAACGGGCGCCTTCTATGCCTTCGAGCTGATCATTGGCACCTACACCATCGTCACGCTGACGCCGGTCGTCGTCTCGGCGCTAGTCTCGACCGTGGTTGCAAGACTGCTTTCGGGCAGCAATGTCATGATTGACATCGGCGCATTCGGCAGCGTCGTTCCGGCCGACTACATCCCCGCCGTGCTGCTTGGGGCGCTCTGCGCCGGCCTCGGCATCCTGCTGATGCAAGGCGTCTCCTTCATCGAGGAACTGGCGCGAAAGAGTTCGATCGCCCTGCCGTTCCGCCCAGCACTCGGCGGCCTCGTCGTCGGCCTCCTGGCCATTGTCTCGCCGCAGGTGCTGTCCGCCGGCCACGGTGCACTGCACCTGAACCTTGGTCGCGATTTAGCGATCCCCGCATTGCTCGGCATCCTTATGCTGAAGTCGCTGGCATCGGCGGTGTCGATCGGCTCGGGCTTCCGTGGCGGCCTCTTCTTTGCTTCCCTGTTCATGGGATCGCTCATTGGCAAGATCTTTGCCTATTCCGCTCCCTATTTCGACCACGCCACGCTCACCCCCGTCATCTATGCAGTCGTCGGCATGAGTTCGCTCGCCGTCGCCGTCATCGGCGGACCGCTGACGATGACGTTCCTGGCACTGGAGATCACCGGCGACTTCCCGATCACTGCGCTCGTCCTTGCGGCCGTCATCACCTCCTCCATGGTCGTGCGCACCACATTCGGCTACTCCTTCGCGACATGGCGCTTCCATCTGCGCGGCGAGAGCATCCGCAGCGCCCACGACGTCGGCTGGATCCGCAACCTTACCGTCAACCGGATGATGCGACCCGACATCCGCACCGCCAATGTCAACATGACGTTTGCCGACTTCCGCCACGATTTCCCAATTGGCTCCACCCAACGCGTGATCCTGCTTGACGACGCCGACAAATACGCCGGCATCGTGCTTGTGCCGGACATCTATGCAAGCCCGGTGGAAAAGGATGAGGAAAGCCGCGACCTTGGAGATTTCATCCGCTACAGGAACGATTTCCTACTGCCGCAGATGAACGCCAAGCAGGCAGCGGCGATCTTCGACAAGACCGAGAGCGAAGCACTTGCCGTCGTCAACAACCTGATCGAGCGCAAGGTCGTCGGCCAGCTCTCCGAGAGCCATACCCTGAGGCGATATTCGGAAGAGCTCGACCGCAGGCGGCGCGAGGTTTCCGGCGAGATTTAGTCAGTTCAGGGAACTGAGATCACCTCTGTGCTAAAATTCGAAGCCATGGAGGCGCGTCGATGGGTAACGCATTCAACGTGTTGCATCTGACGGAGGATGCAGCGGGAGAAAGCCGTTTCGGCGTGTTCGACTTGCCCTTGCACGAGATCGCATTTGCGTCTCCCGCACGCCCCTTTTCTGGCCTCTCCAACGATGTCGGCCAAAGGCTATGTGGCCATCCGGATACCGGCTGGCTGGGCCGGCGAGTTGCATCGGTCGCCTCATCGTCAAATCCTGTTCTGCTTGTCGGGTGCGCTGAAAGTCACGGCAAGCGACAACGAGATGCGCCTCGTCGAGGCTGGATCGGTCTGGCAGATGGAAGACGTCAGCGGCAAAGGTCACTGGAGCGAGGTGGCAACCCCTGTCCCATTCGACGCCGTCATCATCTTGCTGGATTGCCCGTCCTGAACGGCGAGCCACGCGAAATGGCTGCCGGCGGGTTGAGCGACAGGCCTTGAGCCTAAGCCCGCGAGCCGAGCAAATCGTCGAGCCAGCGCTTGTCGAGCACCGCTTCCAGCTCTGCGGCCACGTCGTCGAGTGCTCGGTCGACGCTCTCCCGGTAGTTCATTCGCTCGCCTGACAGGCCGAAGCTGCGCAGCAATCCGGCGCGGTAGGCGTCGCTGCCGAACAGGCCGTGCAGATAGGTTCCCATCACGCGTCCATCGGCGGAGATGGCACCATCTGCCCTGCCGTCGATCACCGATGACGGCCGCTCGCAATCGGGTCCGCGGGTGACGCCAAGGTGGATTTCATAACCCGACAAAGCAACGTTATGCTCGCTCGACCAGGCGCCGCTGTTGCGCACCGTCTTTTCCGGCGTCATTTCGGTCTCGATGTCGAGAAGGCCAAGGCCCTGGACTTCGCTTGCCGGACCCTCGATGCCGAACGGATCGCGCACGAGACGGCCGAGCATCTGGTAGCCGCCGCAAATGCCGATCACTCTGCCACCACGCCGGACATGAGCCGCAAGATCGCGGTCCCATCCCTGCGCCCGAAAATCGAGTAGATCCGAGATCGTCGATTTCGAGCCGGGCAGAACGATCAGGGCGGCGTCAGCAGGCAGGACTTCGCCTGCGCGCACGAAGACGAGTTCGACATCGGGCTCCGCCCGCAATGGATCTAGATCATCGAAATTGGCAATGCGGGAGAGAACCGGGACCGCGATCTTGAGAGCGCCGCTGGCGCCCTTCGCTAGCCGCTCCAGTACGACGGAATCCTCGGCCGGCAATCGGCCAGCCGCTTTGAGCCATGGCACCACGCCGAAACAGGGCCAACCCGTAAAATCCCCGACCGACCTGATGCCATCGTCGAAGAGCGATACGTCGCCGCGAAACTTGTTGATGATGTAGCCGGCGATCATCCGCCGGTCTTCCTCGGCCAGGATGGCATGCGTGCCGACGAGCGAGGCTATCACCCCGCCGCGGTCGATGTCGCCGACAAGCACCACCGGCACATTTGCGCGCGTGGCGAAGCCCATATTGGCAATGTCACCGGCCCTGAGGTTGATTTCGCCAGGCGATCCGGCGCCTTCGACGACGATCAGATCCGCGCCTGCCGACACCGTCGCGAAGCTGTCGAGCACCGCCCCAAGCAGCTGCGGTTTGAGCCCTTGGTAGTCGCGTGCCTTTGCCTGCCCCCAGACTTTCCCCTGCACGATGATCTGGCTGCCGTTTTCCGACTGCGGCTTCAAGAGCACGGGGTTCATATGCACGGAAGCGGGCACGCGCGCGGCGAGCGACTGCAGCCATTGCGCCCGGCCGATCTCGCCTCCGTCTTCGGCCACGGCGGCATTGTTCGACATGTTCTGCGGCTTGAACGGGCGAACCTTCAACCCTCTATTTGCGGCAAGGCGGCAAAGCCCGGCCACCAATACCGTTTTTCCGACATCTGAGCCGGTTCCCTGCAGCATGATTGCCTTGGTCATCGGCGCAAGGCTCGCAACCTCGATGCCACTGGAAATCCGCCGTTCTGCCCCATTTCAGCCTCTTTCCATGCCTGCGGCGATCCTGCTTTTGCAGCAAAAATGCATCACCCGCTCCAGCGCTCTATTTGCGACATCGCATGGCGATTTCATCCATTGTTCCGTGTCGGAAACAGGACTATTTCCGCGCTTAGTCACGCGCCCCGAATTGGCAGGCGCTCCCTTAAGGATACCCCGATGCTGTTCATCTTCAACAACAAGAATTCCATCCAGATTGCCTGGGGTTCCAAGGTCCCGGCCGCAAAGCCGGAAACCCGTGTCCAGGAACTCGACGTCCGCGTCGGCACCGTCGGGCTCATCCGAACCAATAACGCCGGCTGATCCCCAGTCAATCCTGCTTGGTTGCTTTTCCAGATTAGGGGAAGCGGAGCGATTGCATGCCCCAAACGCGAAAACCGCGCGAGCCCTGGAGCTGCACGCGGTTTGCCAGAAAACGCAGACGACTTGCACTTACGCTGCAAGGCTCGCTTTCTCCGGGACGCAAAACCTGATCCGGAGAAGCAGCGGTTGTCCCCCGCCGCGCCACAACAAATAGCCGGACATCGTTACCGGAGTGTTATTGAAGCCTTAAATTAGAATGAATTTCACTTTTTTTCGATTTTTTTTGAGATTCGTCCCGACCTATAAAAAACGGCGCGAATTGGACACTAAACGTCTTCTGCGGGGCGTGACTTTCTCCGGATTTTCGCTCCCTGGCCCACAGCAAGCCGCCTTGCTGGGATGCGTTGCTCAATTTACAGCCACGCATAGTAGAAATTAGGCTAATTCAAGCGGTTATTGAGGCTTTCGGAGAAAGTTCGACAAGCCCCGCTGCGGCTTAACTGTTGATTTCTCCGTCTGAATCCTTAGGCTCTTTTTTTAGGTACAAGAAAAGTGTGGCTGCGACCGGATTTGCAGACGAACAACAAACACGAGTACCGACAGACAGGGGGCCGTGCAGACGTCGTCAGTGGCGCTTGAACGGTTGATGACAGGACTACGCTGACCGGGCCGGCTGCATATGCGCCGCGACGGCCTGAATGTTTATCTGCAAAACACTGGGAGAAACTACATTATGAAGAAGCTTATCGCTTCCGCCATCTTCGCAGCAGGTGTCTATGCTTTGGCTGGCTCGGCACAGGCTGCTGGATGCGGCGACGTATCGATCGCCGAAATGAATTGGGCCTCTGCCGGCGTTGCCGCACAGGTCGACAAGATCATCCTCGAGAACGGCTACGGCTGCAAGGTTTCGCTTGTCACCGGCGACACGCAGCCAACGTTCGCCTCGATGAACGAGAAGGGGCAGCCCGACATGGCGCCCGAGCTTTGGGTCAATGCGGTTCGCACCGCGCTGGACAAGGCAACGGCTGAAGGACGCCTGATCGAAGCAGCGCCGCTGTTGAGCGACGGCGGTGTTGAAGGCTGGTGGATCCCTAAATTCATCGCCGATGCGCATCCCGACATCAAGACCGTCCAGGACGCCCTGAAGCATCCAGACCTCTTTCCAGCACCGGAAGACAAGACGAAGGGCGCCGTCTACAACTGCCCGTCGGGCTGGAACTGCCAGATCTCGACTGCCAACCTTTATAAGGCTCTCGGCGCCGAGAAGCTGGGCTTCACGCTCGTCGACACCGGCTCTGCCGCCGGCCTTGACGGCTCGATCGCCAATGCCTTCGAAAAGAAGACCGGCTGGCTGGGCTACTACTGGGCTCCGACCGCCATCCTCGGCAAGTACGAGATGGTTCGCCTGAGCTTCGGCGTACCGCACGACAAGAAGGACTGGGACGCCTGCACCTCGCAGCAGGATTGCCCCAACCCGAAGGTCAACTCCTACCCGGTTTCGGATGTCTTTACCGTCGTCACCAAGGCCTTTGCCGACAAGGCAGGCGTCGCCATGGACTACGTGAAGATCCGCAAGTGGGATAATGCCACGGTCGGCAAGGTTCTCGCCTGGATGACGGACAACCAAGGCACAAACGAGGACGGCGCGAAGTACTTCCTGAAGACCTATCCCGACATGTGGACCAAGTGGGTTGCACCTGATGTCGCAGCCAAGGTCAAGGCATCGATCTGATCGCCTGAACGGCAAGACGGCGGCGGACCGACCGGCCCGCCGCCATTCCTGCATCCGCCACGAGCCGCAGACGTCCCGCGCCGACAACCGTGCCGGCTTGAAGTCGCAAAGAGCAAAAGGTTTCGCGGCCAAGTGATGTAGATGAAGGGTGCACGTTGCCAACCGGTGACAGCGTTGCCAACGACCTCCCTACCGTGACGGCCACACGGACGGGCTGGGCCAATACCGGACAAAAAGGGGAACGTGATGGCTCTGCAATGTAGTTACCTGCCGGATGTTCTGTGCAACTTCCCGGCAATCAGCGATGTGATCATTCGCGAAGCCCGCAAGAATATCGACGACGGCTTCCGCGGTATGGTGCGGGCATATGGCACAATTATCGATGCGATTGTCCAGCCGCTCCAATGGTTCCTGAACGACCTCGAATGGCTGTTTACCAACACGCCGTGGGTCATCGTGCTCCTCGTCATGATGGGTGTCGTATATTTCGCCAGCCGCAACATCAAGATCGTCATCGGCACCGCAATCTCGATGATCCTGATCGGCGTGTTCGGCCTGTGGAACGACACGATGATCACGCTGGCCATGGTCACCGTCTGTACGCTGATTGCCATCGTCATCGGTCTGCCGCTCGGTATCCTGATGGCGCGTTCCGACAGGCTGCAGTCGGTCATCAACCCGACGCTTGACATCATGCAGACGATGCCGAGCTTCGTCTATCTGATCCCCGTCGTCGTCATCTTCGGCATCGGCAAGGTGCCCGGGCTGATAGCAGTGGTGATCTACGCGGTACCGCCGATGATCCGCCTGACAAATCTCGGCATCCGTCTCGTCGACAAGGAAGTGCTGGAAGCCGCAGACGCATTCGGCTCCTCGCATAGCCAGAAACTGTTCAACGTCCAGATTCCGCTCGCGCTGCCGACAATCATGGCCGGCATCAACCAGACGATCATGATGTCGCTGGCAATGGTCGTCGTCGCATCGATGGTCGGCGTGGGCGGCCTTGGCAAGAATACGCTCCAGGCAATCAACAACCAGTTCTTCACCGTCGGTTTCCTCAACGGCTTTGCGCTGGTCGCAATCGCCATCATTTTCGATCGTACGAGCCAGGCCTACGGCAAGCGGCTTCAGAAGCACTCGGAGGTCGTGCATGGCTAGTCACGCAATTCAGATCAAGAACCTCTACAAGATCTTCGGACCACGCGGCCAGGACTACGTCGAAAAGGTCAAGAACGGCCTCAGCAAGACGGAACTCAACGTCAAGCACGGCCATGTCCTCGGCCTTCAGGACATCAACATCAACATGCCTGCCGGCGCGATTACCGTGGTGATGGGACTTTCCGGCTCCGGCAAATCGACACTGATCCGCCACGTCAACCGGCTGATCGATCCGACTGCAGGTGAAGTGCTCTATGACGGCGTCGATGTCTGCAAGATGAGCGAGAACGAGCTTCGCGAATTCCGTCGTCACAGAACGGCGATGGTGTTCCAGAAGTTCGCCCTGCTGCCGCATCGCACCGTCATCGAAAACACGATCTACGGCCTGCAGATCCAGGGTGTTTCCCGTCCTGAAAGCGAAAAGAAGGGCCGGCACTGGATCGCCAGAGTTGGGCTCGACGGTTTCGAGAACCACTATCCGAACCAGCTCTCGGGCGGCATGCAACAGCGCGTCGGGCTTGCGCGTGCGCTGACCAACGATGCCGATATCCTGCTGATGGACGAAGCCTATTCGGCGCTCGATCCGCTGATCCGCGTCGACATGCAAAGCGTGCTGCTCGACCTTCAGAAAGAGCTGAAGAAGACCGTCGTCTTCATCACTCACGATCTCGATGAGGCATTGCGGCTCGGTGACCAGATCGCCATCCTGCGCGACGGTAAGGTCGTTCAACAAGGCAGCGGCCAGGATATCGTCCTGCATCCGGCTGACGACTATATCAGCGCCTTCGTCAAGGAAGTGAACCGCGGCCGCGTCATCAAGGCGCAGACGGTAATGAAGCCAATCGTCGGCGAACAGTCATCAATGCGCATCCCCGGCGAGATGACGCTGGAAATCGCCGCCAAGCAGATGACCGAGGCCGGCCTGTCGAATGCGATTGTCGTCGATACGTCAGGCAAGCCAATCGGCTCGCTCGACCTGCACAGCATCATCTCTGCCATGGTAACCCCAACAAGCCACCTGACCGCCTCCATGGCAGCCGCCTGAGGTTTTGACGGACAGCATTCAAATCTGGGTTACGACACGATCAGGTCTCCGTCACACGACGGGGACCTCAATCATTTCTGCTGGGGCTCACTGCCGATTGGTACCCTGCAGATACGAGCTGACCAGGATGACGAGCTCTCGTTTCAGTTCCGGTGACTGCAGCGTTCCTCGTCTCGCTGCATTGTGGATCACTCCTTCAACCGCCGAAGACAACACCTTTGCGACGATATCACTGCCAACGTCTCCGCTGTTGCTCTGAAACCTGACGACGATGGCCTCATAGTGATCCAGATATTCGGACATGAATGCGTCGGGTGCCGATCTCGAGCCTTCAGTGCCGGGAGCCTCGTCAAGTAGGACCCGGTGCAAAGCCGGGTGGTCGCGGTGCGCCTCGATCATGCCGCCGACGAGGTCTTCGACAAGCTCAAGAAGTGGCTTCCTCTCGTCCCCCGATCTGCGAATGACCAAGAGCACCGCGTCGAAGTGACGGCGCCGGATGGCTTCGGTCAAGGACAGCTTGTCTGGGAAATACTGGTAGAGCGAACCGATGCTGACGCCGGCGACGTCCGCGACCCTGTTTGTGGTAAAGCCGGCCCATCCTTCCTCGGCCAAAACGCGAGCACCTGCCTCGATGATGGTCTCGACTGTCGCGCGAGAACGCGCCTGACGCGGCTCCTTTCGCATCCGGGCGCGTGCATTTCCAATGCGAGTAGACACCCGAGCCATCTCCCGTGAATATGTGAACATGTTACTCACATTTCTCCGAACGGCAAAGGACAACTGGAACATGAGCGCATTGGGATTGCTTCGCACCCTTTTCAACTATCAGGCTTGGGCCAATGACGAATTCCTGGAAAAAATGGAGGATTTTGATCCGGAGTTGCATAGGAAACAGCAGCACGCCGCGGTGCGATTGATCAATCATTCCTATGTCGTTGCCCAGATTTTCGCAGCTCATCTCTCTGGCGCACCGCATAATTTTTCGACTGACAATCCTTTGGAGACGCCTGCCTTGTGTGATTTGCGCGTGGCTGTAGCCACATCGGGCCGCTGGTACCTCGAATATCTGGAAACGGTGACACCTGAGCAGCTCAACGAACTTGTCCCATTCTCATTTACCGATGGAGATAGAGGGTACATGTCGCGCGAAGAGATGCTCACCCATGTCATCGTCCACGGCAACTATCACCGTGGTGAAGTCGGGCGCATCATGGCGCAGCTTTCTCTCGCACTACCCTGGGATACGTTTGCTGTGTACCTCCATCAGACTGAGGCTTGGCGCAGGCGACAGACCGTGGAGGCCGCTTGATAGCATCGTGGTCGCCTGTTTCGTCGGTACTTTTCTTTGTCGCATTGAGGATGGTCTGAGGCATTGAAGTCATATAAAGATATCTTTATATTCCACCGACAAATCATTCTCGAGGACCTATCATGACCGCTGTCGCCAATCCGCTGACCGATCTTCTTGCCGAAAGGGGCGTGTTGCTGGCCGATGGCGCGACGGGCACAAACCTGTTCGCGATGGGCCTTGAGGCCGGTGAAGCGCCTGAGCTGTGGAACGAGACCTATCCGGAGCGGATCACCAAGCTGCATCAGGATTTCGTCGATGCTGGCGCGGACATCATTCTCACCAACACGTTCGGCGGCACGCGTCACCGTCTGAAGTTGCATCACGCCCAGGATCGCGTCCACGCGCTCAACAAGGCTGCAGCCGGCATTGCCCGCGAAGTGGCCGACAAGGCTTCCCGCAAGGTGATCGTTGCCGGCTCGGTCGGCCCGACCGGCGAACTGCTGATCCCGCTTGGCGCCATGACCTATGAGGATGCAGTCGCTTCGTTTGCCGAACAGATGGAAGGCCTGAAGGCCGGCGGCGCCGATGTTGTCTGGATCGAGACCATGTCGTCGCCCGACGAAATTCGGGCCGCCGCTGAGGCAGCCGTCAAGACCGGCCTGCCCTACACCTATACCGGCTCCTTCGACACGGCCGGCAAGACGATGATGGGCCTGCATCCGCGCGACATCCACGGTGTCGCCGGAGACATCGGCGCAGGCCCGCTTGCAGTCGGCGCCAATTGCGGTGTCGGCGCTTCGGACATCCTGTCGAGCCTGCTCGACATGACCGGAGCCGATCCGGAAGCAATCGTGATCGTCAAGGGTAATTGCGGCATTCCTGAATATCGCGGCGCTGAAATTCACTATTCCGGCACGCCGCCTTTGATGGCCGATTATGCGCGGCTTGCCCGCGACGCCGGCGCGAAGATCATCGGCGGCTGCTGCGGCACGAGCTGCGGTCATCTCGCCGCAATGCGCCAGGCGCTCGATGACTACACGCCCGGCCCCCGCCCGACGCTGGAGGTCATCGTCGAAAAGATCGGCCCCTTGCGCAACAAGACTGCCGACGAGAGCGCTGCCCTGCCGGCCAGGGAACGTCGTCGTCGCAACTGAGGCGCAGCTTCTCCAATAGCGGATGACAGGTTGGAGCAAGCTTATCGAGGTTAGGCTTTCTCAAAGGCCATGGCCCTCGCGGCCGGCCACCTGTGATTCCTGCTGAAACGGAGCGCTTCCTTGAGCAACGGAAACAACGAAGTCCAGAGCCTCTCCGAAAACATCAATGAACAGGTGCTGAGACAGGTCCGGCCCGAGGATCGTGTGGTTCTCGATGTCGGCTGCGGTTATGGAAGCTTAGGCAAGGTTCTCAAGCGCCAGCGCTACGACCGCACCGTTCTCGGGATCGAGAACCACGGACAGGTAGCAGCTATTGCCCGCGGCGTTCTCGATACCGTGTTCGAGCTGGATATCGAAAAAACATTGCCGCCGATCGCGCTCGGTAGCGTGGATTGCATCGTCTTCGACAACGTTCTGCAGCTGGCGTCAGATCCGCTCGACATTTTGCGCCGGATGAAGCCATTGCTGCGGCCTGGCGGGCGGGTAGTCTGCTGCCTGCCGAACGTCCAGCATTTCAGCACGATCGCCAATGTTCTGTCGGGCGATGTCCAATACCAACTTCAGGGCGCGTTCGACCAGAGCCAGAAGCGCTTTTTCGGCGCCGCCAATATTCAAAAGCTGTTCCTCGACGCTGGCTTTCTTCCCGGTTTCACCGACGCCATCCGCACGCAGATGTCCGAGGAGCTTGCGATGGCGTTCATGCCGCTCGTCGAACATCTTGGCCTTAACCCTAGCGCCTTCATCGACAAGACGACCATTTCGCATCACATCTGCGTCGCATCGCCGATCCCCGAGATTGCCACGACATCTGACGCAATCACCTTCATCGTCGCCGTCAGCAACGAGCGCCAGCTCGAAAACAATCTGCTGGCCTCACCGATCCTGCAGAACGATCGCCACGAGATCGTGCCGGTGATCGGGACGTCGAGTGCGGCCGAGGCTCTCTACAACGGCCTCAGCCAATCCGCGCGCAAGAACAAGCTGGTCGTGGTGGTCCACGAAGATGTCTATCTTCCCGCCGGCTGGGATGACCGGCTGATTTCAGGCATTGCCGAGGCCGAACGCAGGTTCGGACCGGTCGGTGTCGCAGGCGTGTTTGGTGTCACCCGCTCGCAATTCGGCTCGTTCGAGCGCGCCGGCAAGATCGTCGATCGCGGTAGCCTGCTTACGACAGGCCACCAGCTGCCGATTTGCGCGACGAGCCTTGATGAGGTCGTCATCGCTTTCCCCGTCCAGAACGGATCGATCGTCGGCTTCGACGAAACCCTCGGCTTCGACATGTACGGCTCGGAAGCCTGCCTTGCGGCGTGGGAAGCCGACCAGTTCGCAGTGGTCGTCGATGCGCCCTGCTTTCACAATTCGCAGGCCGGCAGCGACCTCGGCGAAGACTTCCAGCAGTCCGCATTTGCCTTCGCTGCGAAGCGACTGGATGCGTTCCCCTACGCCACGACATGCATCGAATTTGCCGGCGACGGACAGGTAAGGACCTGGTAGCTCGCGCTGCCGACGTCGGTCCATTGCCGTTCTGAATTGCTTGAACTGATTTCGTTGCGCGGAATGCCGGATTACCGGCCGATTGTCTCTCGCAGGATTTCGGCCTGGGAAATGCCGCCCATGATCTCGAACCCTGTCGTCGCAAGAAGATTGCGCTCGTCATCATTGGCGACAAGCGACAGGCAGCGGGCGACAAGCTCGTCATAGGCAGCAGACGCAAGGCCTCCGGCGTAGTGAGCCAAGTCAGGATCATCCAATTGGCCTTCCGTCAGCACGCAGACGCGATTGGCCAGAAGATATGAGACGCGCACGATCTCGAACACCTGAGCCGCGAAATGGTGAATGTTGATCACCATCTTGCAGCGGGCGATCGCGGCATCCCGTTCCTCGCCGTAGACACCGAAGAGAATGCCGACGTTCAATCCGGCTTCCCGCAGCGCCAGCAACACGTCGCGTCGACGCTCGTTCATCGAGCCGTAGAACAAGACGTCGAACTCCTTGACCGGCGCATGCACGATCCTTGTCAGGCCGCGGCTGTAGCCGACGCGCAGCAGCCCTGCGTGGGCGATGCCAAGGCGATAGAGCTCATCCCTGTTTTTGGGACTGTAGTCGAGGACGGGAAATTGGCGCAGCAGCCCGACATAGGCGCCGTTGATCCAGCTGCTTTCTTTCGACACCTGCTCGAGATTGACGAGGATCGTGCCCTTGGGCAGCCAATTCGCCGCATTTGCCGGAAGCAGGTTGGCGCCGAAGACGATCGGAATGCGACCATTCCAGTTGGAGGGCTCGGTGACGAGCGGCGCGCGGCCGCCAAGCTCGACAAAGGCAAAGTGAAGACCAAGCGCCACCTCGTCGAAGGCGCGGCTGTGAACATAGCCCTTGGGAGAGACGATCCAGATGCAATGCCGATCCCGATGATATTCCCAACCGCCTGGAAAGGCCATCAGCGGATTATGGCCGCCGGAAATGGCATTCAGCGCGGTCTTTGTCTGGGCGTGCATATCGATCCCCTATCGTCTTGTCGGTCGTGTCGGGGCTGGAAAGACTGCCCGATGCAGCCACCTTGGCAAACTTGGCTGGTTCCAGCCTTGCGCGCGACACGTCCTGCTCAGCAAGCCTGGCGAAAGCGCGATCGACTACCGTAACGTCTCCAGAGACCAATTGTGATCAGCGAGCCGAAGACCATGAGTGCAGCCTCCTCCTTCCCCAACCAGGATGCCGTCGCCGACAAATTCGCGAGCCTAGGCGATGGCGACAAGGCGTTCATCGAACTGCTGATGGAGAACGCGCTGCAGGACGAAAGGCTGATCGAAGGGCTGCAGCGGCATCTGGACCGATCCGCCAAGGCAAGCTTCCTCAACACGCTGAAGCTGGAAAAGACCGGCGAGTGGCTGGGAAACACGGCGCCCGCCCGCCTGCAGATCCGCCTGATGGAAACAGCAAAGGCGAGCCAGCATCCGGTTTACGCAGCTTTCAAAACGGGTTTGATGCGCTCCGGCGGACTGGAGCGGGCCTATCCCAAGGTCTGAGCAGGGCCGCGGCTGCAGTTCAGCCGGGCAGCATCTGCGCGACGGCTATGATCGGCCCAAGCGGAAACAGACTATCCCGTCGCTGCCATTCCGGCACGTAGAGGCTCGAGATGCTGCCATCGAGGAAGAGGGCGTTGCCGCACCCGAGCGCATCGCGAAACAGCGTCGCAAAATCATGAAACCGCACCGGCCCGTTGGAAACGGCAAACACCGCCTTGCCATCCACCGAAACGCCTACGCCGTTGCGCATCTTCAGGCTGGCGCTGTCGATCAGGAAGGCGGGATGCAGATGGCCGTCGATGACGAGCATCGGTCCGGATTGCGTTGCATAGAGCGGCTTCTTGCCGGATGCGGCAAAGGCCCTGGTTTCCATGACCCCGACACGGCCCCGCTCGATATAGAAAACGCCGTTGGGCAGCAGCCCGAAATTTCCAAAGCCGCCTTTGGTGTCAAGCGGCTTCAATTCCCGTCCGGCCTGGACAAACAGTCCGACCGGGCTCTGGTCCTCCTCGTACATGCCGCCGTTCATCGCAAACCGGAGATAGGTCCGATCCTCCAGGAGGTCGTTTCGCAGGGCGCGGAAAGAGCCATAAAGCTTACCGTTCCTGTCGTTCTGGTAAAGCCGGATGTCGTCCCTGGCCGGATCGAACGTGCAAACCGTATAGAGATCGCCGAGATACTGGAGCCTACGACAGGCCTCATCGGCAAAGACGGAACTTGCGCAGAGAAACGCCGCTAGGACAACGATCAATCTCATCAAGGCTGGTCTCCACTTGGCAACGAGCAGCACGATCACATCCGATTGCGGCCGAGCGAGGACGATCGAAGGATCAAAGGTTTAGCGCCGCCATATGAAATGCGAGCTGCGCGCCGGCATAACGATAGGCAGAACCCACCGGACAGGCATTTCGCGCCAGACAACCGCCCTTCATGCATCCGCCCTGCCCCATGGCTGTCCTCAAATGCGATCGACAGGCCGCCACGTCGAACGCGGCAGGTTTCACCGCGTCAACGGGACAGCTTGAGAGGCAAGGTTTTCCAAGGCATTCATCGCAAGGATGGGGACCAGCCGGCACCGTAGCGGCTGACTGGATACGAAAGGCAAACCCCAGTGCGCCGCGATAGCCATGCCACAAGCCATATTCGGGATGGATCAGAATTCCGAGCGGCGACGGCTTCAGCCCCTCGGCTTTCATCGCCCACTGCTGGAAGGGCTGCCACGGCGGATCGGACGGGAAATAGGCTGTCGCGCCAAGTGTTTCCGCCAACGGCCGGATAATGTCCTTTGACCAGTCGTCGAGCGGATCGAGCCGATCAAAATTACCGGGAGCGGCACGCCACTGCAAGAAGGGTCCCCAGATCGAGCCGCCGATATTGCCGATAAGCAGGATGCTTTCAGCCCGACCGCCTGAGGAAAGCTCGGGTCCCGCGTCGCCTTCGGAAAAGCAGACAACGCCACGCGGGAAAATTCCGTGCGGCTCGATCGCCGCACGGATGGTTGCAATGATATCAGCCGAGGTGCTCAACGCGGACCCCTATACTGATAGTGCGGCCGCCAGACCTCCTTTTGGATGAGATCGGCGACGCGGATAGCCCCGCCTTGCTCCCTGGCGGCGTCGGGTTCTCTTCAGGTGAATGCGTCGGGCATCGAGTCCTTGCGCTTCTGGATATAGTCGAGCAGCGCCGCGTCGATTACGGGATCCAGTGCCGGAGCTTCATACTGATCGAGCCAGGAGCGGCAAAGCGCGTTTGCCCGCTGCTCGATGCGCTTCTCCCCCTCGATTTCCCACTGTTCGTAGGAGTTGTTGTCGGCAAGCGCCGAGCTGTAAAATGCGCTTTGGAAGTTCGCTAGCGTGTGGGCGCAACCGAGGTAGTGGCTGCCGGGGCCGACTTCGCGGATGGCATCAAGCGCCTGGCCGTTCTCACTGAGGTCCACGCCCTGTGCCATTTTCTGCATCATGCCAAGCTGATCCTGGTCGATCATGAACTTCTCGTACGAACTGACGAGACCGCCCTCCAGCCAGCCGGCGGCATGCAGCACGAAATTCGTGCCGGCAAGCAGCGTCATATTCAACGTGTTGGCCGATTCATGCGCCGCCTGCGCGTCCGGAACCTTGGATGCGCACAGCGAGCCGCCAGTGCGGAAGGGCAGGCCAAGGCGGCGGGCGAGCTGTGCTGCGCCGTAGGAGACCAGTGCCGGTTCCGGAGTACCGAAAGTCGGCGCACCCGACTGCATCGAGATCGACGCCGCGAAGGTGCCAAACAGCACGGGTGAGCCCTTGCGGATCAACTGCGTGAATGACGCGCCGGCCAGCACCTCGGCGAGGATCTGCGCCAGCGTGCCAGCTACGGTTACCGGGCTCATGGCGCCCGACAGGATGAAAGGCGATACGACGGATGCCTGGTTGTGGCGCGCATAGACCTTCAACGCGCCCAACATCGTCTCGTCGAACACCATCGGCGAGTTGGCATTGATAAGGTTCAGGGTAACGCAATTGTTCTCGACGAAATCGTCGCCGAACACGAGCTTGGCCATGGCGACCGTGTCTTCCGCCCTCTCCGGTGCCGTCACCGAGCCCATGAACGGCTTATCCGAATATTTGATGTGGCTATAGATCATGTCGAGGTGGCGTTTGTTCACCGGGATATCGACCGGTTCGCAAACCGTCCCTCCGGATGAATGAATAGATGGCGCCATGTAGGCGAGTTTCACGAAATTGCGGAAATCCTCGATCGTGGCATACCGACGCACACCTTCCAGATCGCGAACGAAGGGTGGTCCATAGACTGGCGCAAACACCGTCGCCTTGCCGCCGATCTGGACGTTGCGCTCCGGGTTGCGCGAATGCCAGGTGAATTCCCTTGGCGCCGTCTTCAACAGGTTGCGGCAAAGCCCTTTCGGAAAATGCACGCGCTGTCCCCTGATATCGGCACCGGCCTCCTTCCAGAGTTCCAGCGCCTCGGCGTCGTCTCGAAATTCGATACCGATTTCCTCAAGGATGGTGTCGGCGTTGCGCTCGATGAGCGCCAGGCCATCCTCATCGAGCACTTCGTAGACGCCGATCTTGCGGGTGATGTAAGGCAGAGACGTAGCAGGTCCGCCGCCGCTTCGCGACGCACGGCGCCCTGCGGCTCCCCGGCCCTCGCTGCGCGAACGGCGTCCAGGCGCTTCGGTAGCTGCCGCTTCCTCGATCATATCGTCCATGATGTTTCCTCCCTACACATGAATGCTTCCATCATGGCATGCATGCTAACCTAATTCATCGCACGAACATTCCTCAATGCGCCAGCCATTAGCATAGGACAGACATCGGCCCAGCTAAAATCGGACGGCACAATCGTCGTTATTTACCCGGATGGCGTCGCATTCGAAAAGAGTTTTGTCATGGTTGAGGTTTAACTCTTATTCAGGCAGTCTTTTATAGGAAGCAGCCGACGCACGGATTCTGCAAGGCGCTGATGCGGCGCACCAAAATGGGATGGAGATCATGGCTGACGACGACATCATTCTCTCGGAACTTTCTGACGAAGAACTCGTGCAGCAGATGCATGATGATCTTTACGACGGCATGAAGGAAGAGGTCGAGGAAGGCACCAACATCCTGATCGCACGCGGCTGGGTGCCTTACGATGTCCTGACCCAGGCGCTGGTCGAAGGCATGCGCATTGTCGGTATCGATTTTCGCGACGGCATCCTGTTCGTGCCGGAAGTCCTGCTCTCCGCCAACGCCATGAAGGCCGGGATGCACATTCTGCGCCCGCTTCTGGCGGCAACCGGTGCTCCCAAGCAGGGAAAGATGGTCATCGGAACGGTCAAGGGCGACATCCACGATATCGGCAAGAACCTCGTCGGCATGATGATGGAAGGCGCCGGCTTCGACGTCATCGACCTCGGCATCAACAATCCGGTCGAGAACTATCTTGACGCCATCGAGCGCGAAAAACCCGATATCCTCGGCATGTCGGCGCTTCTGACCACGACGATGCCCTACATGAAAGTCGTCATCGATACGCTCAAGGAAAAAGGAATGCGCGACGACTATGTCGTGCTTGTCGGCGGCGCGCCTCTCAACGAGGAATTCGGCAAAGCCGTGGGCGCCGATGCCTACTGCCGCGATGCAGCCGTCGCCGTCGAAACTGCCAAAGACTTCATGAAGCGCAAGCACAACAGCCTCGCCGCTGGCTGACGAAATCAATTCGGCCGCGGCCTTTAAAAGCCGCAGCCGAATTCACAATTGACTATTGGACGGACTTCTTGACGGTGTGGCCTGCCGATTGGGTTGCGTTCACGGTATTGGCCGTATCCTTGCCCATGCCTTTGATTGTGTTGGCGCAGGAAGCGAGTAGCATGAGAGCGACGCAAGCGGCGCTTACTTTTGCGAGGGTCGATGCTGACATGGTCGGGAGTCCTTCGTGATATGGGTTTTGCTGGGAATAAGGCAGAAGTGAACCTTCCGACGCATAAACGCGCGAGATTGCAAAAAGTTCATGTAATTGCGTGCGGCGCAATTGCGCGCGAGGTATTGGCGATCAGCCGAATCAACGGCCTCGATCACATCGATCTGCACTGTCTTCCCGCGATCTATCATTCCTACCCGCAAAAGATCGCACCGGCCCTGGAGCAGGCGATAGCGGAAGCGCGCGCCAACGGCTTCGAGAAGATCTTCATAGGCTACGCCGATTGCGGCACGGGCGGCGATATCGACAAGATCTGCGAGCGAGAAGGCATAGAGCGCCTCTCAGGGCCGCACTGTTACTCCTTCTTTGCCGGAAACGAGGAATTTGCCGCGCGAGCCGATCAGGATTTTACGGCGTTCTTCCTGACCGACTTTCTTGCGCGCCAGTTCGAGGCCTTCGTCATTCAGCCGCTCGGCCTCGACCGGCACCCCGAGCTCAAGGAAATGTATTTTGGCAATTACAAGAAGCTGATCTACCTTTCCCAGGAAGAAGACGAGACCCTTCAGAAAAAGGCGAAAGAGGCCGCCGACTATCTTGGCCTTGAATATGAATACCGCTTTACCAGCTATGGCGATCTCGCCACTGAATTATTGGCCATTTGATTTTGAAATAAGATCCATTTTGCCTAGCGATAGTACATCGGAGCGGTTCTTTGACGACGTCGGCGGCAGCCTGGCAGTCATCAAGCCCACGGATGCGAAACAATCGACCTCCCGGCTATCGCACAGCAAAAGCATCAAAAAATCATCGAGCAGCGGGGTCATCGGCAAACACGACGAAGGCACGGCCCCCGCGCCGATCATTGCCACGCTCGTCGCATGGCTGGTCCTGATATTTACCAGCTACGGCTATCCTACGCCGCGAAACAAAGTCGTGATCACATTCGTGCTCGCGGCCCTTTTGATTTCCAACTGGCTCTATCTAATCCTCGGCATGGATATCCCGTTTTCAGGCCCTATCCGAATCTCGAGTGCGCCGCTTCAATAGGGATTGGCGCAGATGCATCTTTGACAACGACATGCGCTTAATCCGGCGGCGCCCCATTGCTTTTCCTTGGCCGCTCACCTGAAATGATGAAATCGGCGCGGGCAGGACATGCGCGTCGTATTTCGGCATGGGTAGCGTCGTGGCGAGCGCAGTCCGCAACGGCAGGCACGTGCATGCTGCAGGAAAGAGGAGAGACGTCGCATGGCAGATCGCATTGTGGTCTATTGGCGCGATATACCAGCGCAGGTCATCATCAAGCAGGGCCGCAAGACTGCCAAGCGCGAGCTGTCGCTGCGCTTTACCGAGGCAATCGACATGTGCGCCATGCGCACCGGCGCGGCAGAAACCGACGACTATCTTGCCGAGTGGCGCAAAGCCGACCCCGTTCCCGTCTCCGACGATCTGGAAGCGGAAGCCGACAAAGCAGCTTCCGAGCTCGAAAGCACCTTCGATCGTGAGCGACTGATCGCGCTTGTCAAATCGGGAGGCCGCGACAATGGCTGACAAGCAGCGGTCCGGCAACGCAGCGCCCGCCTCAAAGGCCGCTACTGGCGCCTTCACACCGGCGGGTGTTTCACCGAGCCGGCGTTCGCGCCACAAATACACCGTTCGCCTTTGGGCAGTCCGCCATTCGCGCTTTCTCGAATGGTTCTATCACCGTTTCGCCGACACTTTCCTGCTGCTGCATCCGCTCTGGAAGGCACTCGGCTACGACCGCGTCGAACGACCGATCACTTTCGTCGAGCGACATGTGAAGGGCTTCCTGTTCGACTGCCGGATGTGCGGCCAATGCGCACTGTCGTCGACGGGGATGTCGTGTCCGATGAACTGTCCGAAGCAGCTGCGCAACGGCCCCTGCGGCGGCGTCCGGGCCAATGGCAACTGCGAGGTCGAGCCCGATATGCCCTGCGTCTGGGTGCAGGCGTGGAACGGTTCCCGCAACATGGACGGGGGCGACCGGATCATGAACATCCAAAAGCCAGTGAACCAGTCGCTACGCGAAACCTCGTCATGGCTGCGCGTCACGGCAGAGGCGGCCGCTGCCCGCGCTGCCCCGGTCGCAGCCCCGGTCAAGGAAACCTGACGGCATGGCGCATATCGACGAAAACCCGCTTGGCGTCCACCTGCCGCTTGATCCCCTGCCCGGCCACTCCTCGCTTGGGCGGCTGGAGCGCGTGCTTCGCCGCGGTGAATTTGCAGTGACAGCCGAACTGAACCCGCCCGACAGCGCCGATCCAGAGGACGTCTACGAGCGCGCCTCGATCTTCAACGGCTGGGTAGACGGCATCAATGCCGTCGATGCCTCAGGCGCCAATTGCCACATGTCGTCGGTCGGCATCTGCGCGTTGCTGACGCGCATCGGCTACGCTCCGATCATGCAGATCGCCTGCCGCGACAAGAACCGCATCGCCATCCAGGGCGACGTGCTGGGGGCGGCGGCCATGGGCGTCGCCAACATGATGTGCCTGACGGGCGACGGCGTTCAGGCCGGCGACCAGCCGGGAGCAAAGCCAGTCTTCGATCTCGATTGCATGTCGCTGCTCGAAACCGTCAGGATCATGCGTGACAACGGCAAGTTCCTGTCAGGCCGCAAGTTGACAAAGCCACCGCAGGTCTTCCTCGGTGCTGCCATCAACCCCTTCGCACCGCCTTACGATTTCCGTCCCTATCGGCTGGCGAAGAAGATCGAGGCCGGCGCCCAGTTCGTCCAGAGCCAGTACTGCTACGACGTTGCGATGTTTCGCGAATACATGAAGAAGGTCCGCGATCTCGGCCTCGACGAGAAATGCTTCATCCTCGTCGGCGTCGGTCCGTTGGCATCGGCCAGAACCGCGCGCTGGATGCGCTCGAACGTTCCCGGCGTTCACATCCCGGATGCGATCATCAAGCGTATCGAGGGAGCCGAGGACCAGAAGAAGGAAGGCAAGCAGCTCTGCATCGACATCATCAACGAGGTGAAAGACATTGCAGGCGTTTCCGGCATCCACGTCATGGCTTACCGTCAGGAAGAATATGTCGCCGAAATGGTGCATGACAGCGGCGTTCTAAAGGGCCGCCGCCCCTGGCAGCGCGAGGCAGCGCGCGACGACGCGATCGTTGCCGAACGCCGCGAATACATCCGCGAGGGCCGGCCGGAAAATCAGCAGGAGATGGCGGAACTTGCCGCTCATCACCCGCCTCACCCGACCCAGGCAAACTGAATATTCGGGACAGTCCGGTGGAGGAGCTGGCCTGCTTGTAACACCCATCGCGGCACGATAGACACGCTCTATCGAGCCCTTGACCAGAGGATCAGACATGACGCGCACCATCGTTGCTTCAGCCACTCGCGAAATCATCATCGGCTTCGATCAGCCGTTCTGCGTGATCGGCGAACGCATCAATCCGACGGGGCGCAAGAAGCTCGCAGCGGAAATGATCGTCGGCAATTTCGACACGGTCATCCGCGACGCGTTGGAACAGGTGGCGGCGGGCGCGACCATGCTCGACGTCAATGCCGGCGTCACGTCAGTCAATCCGAACGAAACCGAACCGGGCCTGCTGGTGCAAACACTGCAGATCGTCCAGGGCCTTGTCGACGTTCCGCTATCGATCGACAGCTCGGTCACGGCCGCCATCGAGGCGGCGCTCAGGGTCGCCAAGGGCCGGCCGTTGGTCAATTCCGTCACCGGAGAGGAAGAGAAGCTCGAGGCCATCCTGCCGCTGGTCAAGAAATACGACGTGCCGGTCGTTGCCATCTCCAACGACGAGACCGGGATTTCGATGGACCCTGACGTTCGCTTTGCGGTCGCCAAGAAAATTGTCGAGCGGGCGATGGACCACGGAATCAAGCCGCACGACATCATCGTCGACCCGCTGGTCATGCCGATCGGCGCTCTTGGAGACGCAGGCCGCCAGGTCTTCGCGCTGCTCCATCGCCTTCGCAACGAATTGAAGGTCAACACCACCTGCGGCCTCTCCAACATCTCATTCGGCCTGCCGCATCGCCACGGCATCAATGCCGGCTTCATTCCGATGGTGATCGGCGCCGGCATGACCTCGGCGATCATGAACCCGTGCCGACCACAGGAAATGGAAGCTGTCCGCGCCGCCAACGTTCTCAACGGCACCGACCAGAATTGTGGCAACTGGATCATGACCTACCGCGACTACAAGCCGGCGGAAGCCGGAGCCGCCGCCTCCACCCAAGCCCCCGGCGCCAGCAGCGGCCGCCGCGGCGGCCGGGCTGCACGGGCGGGCGCGGGTGCAGCGACAGAATAATCCTTCACCTCCCCCTTGATGGGGAGGTCGCGCGGAACGCGCGGGCGGGGGTGACCATTGGGTGTTGCAATCGATCACCCCACCCCGGCACTGCGTGCCGACCCTTCCCCTCAAGGGGAGGGTGAAATGAAATAGACACACCGCCTGAAAGCACCATAATGACCGATAAAGACGCCCTCGTTTTGTTCATGCCCTCCGGCAAGCGCGGCCGTTTTCCCCTCGGCATGCCGGTGCTTGAAGCAGCGCGTCAGCTTGGCGTCTATGTCGAAAGTGTCTGCGGTGGAAGGGCCACGTGCGGGCGTTGCCAGGTCTCGGTGCAGGAAGGCAATTTCGCCAAGCACAAGATCGTCTCGGCAAACGACCATCTTTCGCCGATCGGCCCCAAGGAGCAGCGCTATGCCGAGGTGCGCGAGCTGCCCGACGGCCGCCGGCTTTCCTGCTCGGCCCAGATCCTCGGCGACCTCGTCATCGACGTGCCCCAGGATACGGTCATCAACGCACAGGTCGTCCGCAAGGATTCGGACGGCCGCGTGATCGAGCGCAATGCCGCGGTTCATATGTGCTACGTCGAGGTCGAGGAGCCCGACATGCATAAGCCGCTCGGTGACCTCGACCGCCTGAAACTCGCCATCACCAATGACTGGAAATACGAAAACCTCGATGTCGATTTCCATCTGATCCCTCAAGTTCAATCGATCCTGCGCAAGGGCGAATGGAAGGTCACCGCCGCGATCTACAAGGACGAGGAAAAAGGTGACCGGCCGCGCGTCATAGCGCTTTATCCGGGCCTGAAAAACGAAGCCTACGGCATTGCCTGCGACATCGGCTCGACGACGATCGCCATGCATCTGTCATCGCTGCTGTCCGGCCGCACGGTCGCCTCCGCAGGGACTTCCAATCCGCAGATCCGCTTCGGCGAGGATCTGATGAGCCGCGTCTCATACGTCATGATGAACCCCGATGGTCGCCAAGGCATGACCAATGCCGTGCGCGAGGCGCTGAACGGGCTGATCGACAAGGTCTGCGCCGATGGCGGCATTTCGCGACAGGACATTCTGGACGCCGTCTTCGTCGGCAATCCGATCATGCACCATCTTTTCCTCGGCATCGACCCGACCGAGCTCGGCGGCGCGCCGTTTGCGCTTGCCGTTTCCGGCTCAGTCCATCTCAAATCGGCCGAGGTCGGCCTGCCGATGAATGCCGGCACCCGCGTCTACATGCTCCCCTGCATCGCCGGCCATGTTGGCGCCGATGCCGCGGCGGCAACGCTGACCGAAGGTCCGCATCGCCAGGACGAGATGATGCTTCTCGTCGATATCGGCACCAACGCCGAGATCGTGCTCGGCAACCGGCAGCGCGTCGTCGCTGCCTCCTCGCCGACAGGCCCAGCCTTCGAGGGCGCCGAAATCTCGTCTGGCCAGCGGGCAGCCCCCGGCGCCATCGAGCGCGTCCGCATTAATCCCGTCACGCTGGAACCGCGCTACCGCGTCATCGGCATCGAACCCTGGTCGGACGAGCCGGGATTTGCGGAAGCTGCGAAAGACATTCGCGTGACCGGCATCTGCGGCTCGGGCATCATCGAGGTCGTCGCCGAAATGTTTTTGGCAGGCATCATCTCTGAGGACGGTGTTATAGACGGCGCGCTGGCCGCCCGCTCACCGCGCATCCTGCAAACCGGTAGAACGTACTCCTATCTGCTCCAGGACGGCGAGCCGCGTATATCGGTGACGCAGAATGACGTGCGGGCTATCCAGCTTGCAAAGGCGGCGCTCTATGCCGGCGTCAAGTTGCTGATGGACAAGCAGGGCATCGACCATGTCGACCGCATCGGCCTTGCCGGTGCCTTCGGCACATTCATCGACCCGATGTACGCGATGGTGCTGGGTCTCATTCCGGATTGCCCGCTCGACAAGGTCAAAGCGGTCGGCAATGCTGCCGGCACCGGCGCCCGAATGGCGCTGCTGAACCGCGACTACCGCCGCGAGATCGAAGAAACCGTCAGCAAAATCGAGAAGATAGAGACGGCGCTTGAATCAAAGTTTCAAGAGCATTTCGTCTTCGCCATGGCCTTGCCCAACAAGGTGGACGCTTTTCCGGAGCTTTCAAAAGTGGTGACACTTCCCGAGCGAAAGGCGAAAGGCGACGACGGCAGCGAGGGCGGCGGACGCCGCCGACGCCGCAATCGCGAATAGCTTTTCAGGTCCGCAAACTTAGGCAGCGCGCGCTAGTTCGCCGAACGCGTAGCGGATACTGTCGGCCACGGCTGCCATCGGCCCGGTCATCTGCGAAGCGGTCAAAAGCCTGATATCAAAAGTGTTGAGTTCCGGCAGGCCCTCGTTCGGGCCGAGGATCGTCATGTCCTCGGTCACGTAGGAGCGCGGGAACGGCGCAATCGCCAGATCGGAGACGACGGCCGCTCGCTGTGCCATCGTATGGGCGCTCAAGAAGGCGACGCGGTAGTTGCGCTTGTTGTTTTGAAGCTGTGTCAGCGCATCGGAACGCCAGATGCAGCCCTCTTCCCAGATCGAGATCGGTAGCGGATCGCGACGATACGCGGAGCCGCATTTCGCACCAGCCCAGACGACCCTCTCGTTGTAGATTATCTCACCTCCGGTCGGAACCGGCCGCGTCGCGCAGTTGATCAGCGCCAGATCCAACCGCTGCTCCTCGATGCGCTTCTTCAGCCCGATGCTCATGTCGACGGTCACATCGACCATGATGCCGGGATAGGTCGCAGCGAAGCTTTTGAGGATGCTCGGAAGCAGGCGCTCGCCAATATCATCGGGCGCGCCAAGACGAACAACGCCGCTGAGTTCGGGCATGATGAAACGCGAAACCGCCTCGTTGGAAAGCGCCAGCATGTTGCGGGCGTAGGACAACAGCATCTCGCCATGGTGCGTCAGGCTGACCGAACGCGCGTCGCGCAGGAACAGTGTGACGCCAAGCTGTTCTTCCAGCTTTTTGATCTGCATCGAGACGGCAGATGGCGTGCGGAACACCGCATCGGCGGCGGTGGAAAAATTGCCGGTTTCGGCGATAGCGACGAAGGTCCGCAGCACGTCGTTGTCGAGCAGCGGTATGGGACGGCGAAGAGGAAAAGTCATCGTCTCATCTTTCAATTTTTCTGATCTTATACACCATATCATTTCGTTTGTCTGATTGTCAACGCATGCTCATATTCGAAACTATAGAGACCAGAACGGACAGCCGAAAAGGAGTTTCACTATGGTTGCCGAGACAATTCGAGATATTTTCGACCTATTCACGCATGTCAGGGCAAGGATGGTGCGTCACACCAAGCAGCATACGCTCAAGGAGATGGCGCGCCTGCCCCGGCATCTCATCGACGACGTAAACGCGCGCGGCCTGCCTTCGGATCGATTGCCTCCAAGACGCGGTGAAAGCGAACAGGCTAAACCATTGATTTCACTGAAAGTGGCGCACTAGCTATTTTTGGCGACCTTTCCCGTTACGAGCAACACGACAATGTCGCAGCCTGGTACTATTGTTGCGACCTGTTGAAGCACGTCAACGGAGCCGAACAAATGACATCCGAAAAAAACGTTGTCAAAAATTCGAAGCCCTCTAAGCAGATCGACCCTGATCAGTCGCAAAAGGATTGGCAGGAGCAGGAGGACTATCTCGAAGAGGCGCTGGAAGAAACCTTCCCCGGCAGCGATCCGATCGCCCCGGGCCACGTCAGGAAGCCCGCCAAGGGCCAGTGAAGGAGGTCGTTTCAGGCAGCATCCAATGCGATCGTCAAATCGGCGACGAGATCGTCCGGATGCTCTATTCCAATCGACAGGCGGATTGTCGTATCGAGAACCCCGATCCGCCGCCGCAATTCCTCCGGCACGCCGGAATGTGTCATGGTCGCCGGATGGCTGGCCAGCGATTCCGTGCCACCGAGGCTGACGGCCAACTTGAATATCTGAAGTGCGTTGAGGAATTTGAAGGAAGCAGGCTGGCCGCCGCGAATATCGAACGAAAAGGTCGATCCGGCACCGGTGCATTGGCTTGCGAAGGTTTTGCCGACCGGCGATTCCGGATCGTGGTAAGGCAGGTAGTGCGTTCCCTGCACCTTTGGATGATCGCGCAAGAAATCGGCCACGATCCGCGCATTGCTGTTGGCTCTCTCCATGCGAATGCTGAGCGTTTCCAGCGATCTTCCAAGCATCCAGCAGGAATGCGGGTCTAGCTGGGTGCCGATCGCCCCTCGCAACGCCTTCACCTGCTTCATGGTTGCCTTCGGCCCGAGAGCGGCACCGGCGATGAGATCGGAATGGCCGCCGACATATTTCGTCAGCGAATAGAGGGAAATATCGGCGCCGTGCTCGATCGGCCGCTGAAAGACCGGTCCGAGAAGGGTGTTGTCGCATGCGATGATCGGAACGTGACCCTGCTGCTTGCCAATCTCATCGGCGATCCGGCGGATCATCGCCACATCGACCAGGCTGTTCGTCGGGTTGGCAGGCGTTTCGATCAGGATCATCGACACACGACCCTTTGCCATCGCCTCCTTAGCCGCCGCCTCGACGGAGCTTTCACTTACCCCATCGGAAAAACCGACCGCCGCAACGCCCATATTCAGAAAGGTCTTCGCCAGCAGCGTTTCCGTGCCGCCGTAAAGGGGTTGCGAATGCAGGATGGCGTCGCCGGGCCGAACGAAAGCCAGCAGCGTGGTCGCTATCGCCGACATGCCGGAAGAGAACAATACGCCGCTTTCGGTGCCCTCGTAGACGGCCAGCCGGTCCTCGACGATCTCACTGTTTGGGTGGTTGAACCGGGAATAGACGAGCCCCGCACCGGTTCCCGCCGGCGGCTCGCGCCGGCCGGAAACGAAATCAAAAAAGTCCCGTCCTTCCTCGGCGGATTTAAAGACAAAGGTCGATGTCAGGAAAACCGGTGGCTTGACGGCGCCTTCCGATAGCTCCGGATCATAGCCGTAGTTCAGCATCTGCGTTTCGGGATGGAGCTTGTGATTGCCGATATGCGTCTTCGATGGATGCGGCGCAGTCATGTTCGATCCTCCTGTCAGCAAACGTCAAGAGCTCAAATCCCCGGATCGATCTCCGGCGGCTTTGGCGCCCTCTCCTCCCGGCTGCTTACTCCGAACAACGGCGTGACATTCGAAGCGCTGCCCGAAGCATTGCGCTGCGACCTGCGGCGGCGATCCGAGAAATCGGCAGCCAGCGCGACGCCTTCCTCGAAGGTTTCGCGCGGATGATAATAGGCCATCCGTTCCGGCTGCTCGATGCCGTATTCCAGGCATATCCTGTCGATGAGATCCATCGCCTTTAGCCCAAGCCGTGAATAATCCGCCTGTCGGTGGAGGAAGAAGTCATCGAACTCCGGTGGGCTGACATCCAGCGATTCCAGGGCGTCGATGATATTCCTCAGCCTGTTGGGCATCCATTGGATGTCTTCAGCCAAATCCGGGGTCAGCAAGCTCCAGTCGGCATCCCTGGGCAGGACGAGCGTCGGATTGTCGGTATGGAGAACGAAGTCACCGAGATCGGCGGGGTTGAATTCCGGGGCGTCGATCGCCGCGCTGTGGCACCCGCCGACAAGATCGTCCAATGCAAGTACCACCCGCATCGCCAGAGCCCGGGCCTCGTTCGTCCGCGCCGGGCGAGGCTGACGGACAAACCCTGTCAAAGCCGATGATTTTAAAAGGAGTTGCCCAATCGTTATGCCGCCGGCACCGATCAGTGCGCCGAGTATAATGCTGCCCTGCGTAGTCTCAAAGAACTGCCACAAATCAAACCTCATTCGTATCGCGTCACTACACTACAACGAAGGTCGATCCGTTGGTGTGACAAATTTTTTCTCGATCAGTCCCTGCACAGAAAAGACAAGAAATTCAGTCTCCTGGCCGATCCTGTCACCGTCCATCATCCGCACCAGATCGTCGACTCCGGCAACGGGCATCCCATTTATCGCGAGAATCACATCGCCTTCCTGGAGGCCACCGCGATCGGCAGGACTGCTCGGTTCAAGTCGCCGAAGCCGAACCGACGTCGTCTGGGCGACGCCTGCATGCAGTGCCACCCGGCGGTGCAGATCTATAGTATCCGCCGCGACACCGATATAGGCATGGCGCACCCGGCCGAACCGCAATATCTCCGAGATGACGAAATTGGCCGTATTGGAGGCAACCGCAAAGGCAATGCTCTGCGCACCTTGGATGACGGCCGTGTTGACGCCGACGATCTCGCCGTTGGACGACACAAGGGGGCCGCCGGAATTGCCGGGGTTGAGCGCTGCATCCGTCTGGATGACGTCGTCGATCAGCCGGCCGTTGGCAGCGCGCATGGAGCGCCCGAGCGCCGAGATTATCCCGGCGGTGACTGTCCATTCGAACCCGAGCGGATTTCCGATGGCGATGGCGATGTGCCCGCGCTTCAGCCGCTTGGAATCGCCAAGACGAGCCCAGGCTCCGACGCTGTTGTTGGCTCTGATGAGGGCGATGTCGGTATCCGGGTCGCGGCCGAGCACCCGCCCCTCCGTCACAAAGCCGTCAGGCGTCTTGATACGGACAATCCTTGCGTCGTCGACGACGTGGTTGTTGGTGACGATCAAGCCGTCAGGTGAAACGGCAAAGCCAGAGCCATGACCACCCTGCCCTCCAACCCTTTCGATGCGGCTGACGGCCGGACCGACGAGATCGACTGCCTGGGAAAGTGAATTCGAGTAAGCATCAAGCAACTCGCCGTCCGCAGCCGGCAGTATTTCCTTGTTGATAAATCCCATCTGGGTCTCCTTGGATGGCCCCCTTGCGCCATCGCAAAATGCAGCCGCGAAAGCTTGCCGAGGACAAGAGCGCAGGAGCGGTCACAGTCACGGTCACAGAACTTATCTCTAAGATGGAAATGCCCAGAGCTTGATTCAAGCCACCGGCCGGCAAGCGCGGCAGCACTTACCTGCGGTCCGCAGTGCCGCTCCGCAGTGCAAACACGTCGACCGGGGCGCCAAGGCCGCGCAGGGGATAGGAGCCCAGACTGTCAAGCGACACATCGCTTCCAAGCATGTCGACAAAGGCCTTTGAAAGCAGCACGGGCCGTTTGAGTTCCTTTGTCAGTGTTTCCAGTCGCGATGCCACGTTGACCGCGGGTCCGATTACCGTGAAATCAAGACGTTTTCGCGAGCCGATATTGCCGTACATGACATCACCGACATTTACGCCGACGCCGTAACCGAGCATGGGACGCGACTTTTCGCGATTTTCGGCATTCAGGAGCTCCATTGCCGCCTGCCCTTCCTGGATGGCGAGCAGCAGATTGGCGCAGGCATCGGGCTTGGCGAGCGGGAAGATCGCAAGCAGGCCGTCGCCCATGAACTTCAGAATTTCCCCGCCGTGCTTTTCGATCGGTTCGGACAGCGCGTCGAAATATCCATTCAGGAGCTCGATGACGTCGTCGCGGGGCCACAGATCCGAAAGTGCCGTAAAATCGCGGAGATCGCATATCATGATCGCCGCGCTGACGGTCGCGCCGCTGCCTCTCGTCGTCGCTCCCGCAAGGATCTGCTCGCTCGCATGCGGCCCGACATACGTCTCGAGCAGCGTTCGCGCCATGATGTTCTTCAGCCTGATTTCCGTGACGATAGTCAGCGCCGGCAGCAGGTCTTTCAGCAGGCTGATATGCTCGTCCGAAAAGCCGCCCGGCCTGTCGGTGGCGAAGGAAACGATGTGCAGCTTGTCGAGCGTGAACTTCATCGGCCAAGCTACATAGTCTGTGATGCCGTCGCGACGAAGTTCCTCGTAGAGACCGTACTTCGCCTTGCCTTCGGCCATGCCTTCAAAACTCTGTCGAACCTCGTCGGCGCCGCTGAATACCTCGTTCAAGGGGCTGTTCAGGAACTGCGGAGTGGTCTCTGTGCCGTAGGCAAAGGTGGTGATCGCAGCCTCCTCCATGCCGGCATTCCACAAAATCCGCGCGCCCCTCCACTGAGGGTGATTGGTTTGAAAATGCATCGATGCACGGGCGATCGGAACCCCATCCAAAATCAGCCGCTGGCTCATCGCAACCAATATGTTATCGATAAATCGCTCGTTGCGCGTCTCGTTGACGAGCCAGTCGAGCGTCCGCCGTCTCTGTATCGGCCAGGTGCCGCTTTCCGCGAGGTCCGATCGCTGGGTTGATCCGAGAATGACTGACATTATAATGCTCCGCTATGGCCACGCTCTGCGAGCGCTCTGACGGCAGGACGAGATTTCGCCGACATCTGATTAACCGGCCGCGATTATATAGGGTGCGTCCAACACATCGGCCAGCCCGACCAGCCTCATCACGGTTTGCGCCAAAATGCATCCCCCAGACCGGTCCTTATTCCTGGGGCTTGTCGGCAAAATGCGCTATGGCGAACTCGGCGACCTTCTGGTTCGCCCGGCGTGCGTCGTCCAGCCAGAACGGAAACAATTGCCACTGATGGACCATGCCGGCCCAGACCTCGGTGGTGACGTCGACGCCCGCCGTTTGCGCCTTGCTTGCCAGCCGCAATGTGTCGTCCCTTAGCGTCTCGTGCGATCCGACCTGCATCAAAAGCGGTGGGAAACCCGACAAATCGGCATAGAGCGGCGATACCGCCGGATCGGTCGGGGAATGCTTTTCAAGATAGGCCTTTCGCAGGGCATCGAACTCAGACTTGCCAAACAGGGGATCGCTATCGGCGTTGCCATCCAACGAGGCGCCGGTTGCGGCGAAATCGGTGATCGGGCTCATAACAATGACGGCGGCCGGCAGCGGACCATTCACCTGCATCTGGCGAAGTGTGGTTCCGATCGCGATCGTCCCTCCGACCTGCACCCCGACAATGACGATATTGTCGTTGCGATAGCCGGATTCAAGCAGCCATCGATAGGCGTTGAGCGCATCGTCGATCTGCGCGGGGAACTGGTATTCCGGCGTTCGCCGGTAGTCGATCAACAGAACGTCGGCAGATGCAGCCTTTGCAAGCGTGCCGGCCAATGCCCTGTCGCTACGCGGCGAACCGCTGAAGAAACCGCCGCCGTGAATGTAGAGGATCGCGCGCGTGCCGATCGCATGGTGAAGTCGCGCCGGCCACATGAGATCACCCTCGACGCCGTCGGCATCGACACGCTTGATCTGGACGCGTGTCGGCTGCGGCGTCGAATCCATGAATTTCTCAAAGGCCGACCGTTGTTCGATCAGCGTATGTGCCCCGTCCATGTGCTGATGCCAAAGTGCTACCAGCTTCTTGACCTGCTCTTGCGAGGCCGGTGTCTGGGCAGCCTCGTCCAGTGCCAGTGCGGACGATATCAAGCCAGTCGCCAGGAATACAGCGACGGCGGATACCCTCAGCATCAACAGTATTTGGCTTGATATCAACGACGTCCCCCCAGTTCCTCAAGTGACTTCAGAAAATATCATCGAGCCAAGAAAGTAAATCACTGAAAAGTGACGCCTGATAGTGGGCAAAGGTATGCCAGCCCGTTAAAGACCTCGACGACCTGATAAGCCAAGCAGCGCCGGCGCGCTGAGCCGCCAGGCCGTCCCGCTCGATCCGGTCACCGATGAGGCAAGTTTCCTCGGGCGCGACCCTGGCAAGAGACATCAATACCTCGACCCGGCGCGGATGGGGCTTGAGCCGGCCTACGATCGCATCTTGCGCCGACACGATGAAATCGGCGCGCAATTCGAGCGCTTCGAGTTTCCTTGCCGCTGCGTAATCGGAGAGGATCGACACCGTGTGAGGCGCTGATTTCGCGATATTCGGATAGGCGTTTGCAAGCGATCAGAAATGCGCCACCGAGCCAATAGCATAGGATCACCGATGCGGGCGGTAGCGCGTATTGCGAACTCTGGGACGCAAGCATCGGATCAATTCTCTATTCCCCCTGGCGCGAAAGTATCGCCGCGGCATTCCCTTTTCGCAGAACACTAATAAAGTGGCCTCTGGCACTTTCCTTTCACCTTGACGGCCTTGCTTCAGGCATCGATACGACGAGGTTCCCGAGGCCACCATGACACGCGCGCAGCAAATTGGGGTCATTCTCGGCCTGGTGATCGTCGCGGTACTTTCAGTGCTGCGAGCGAGCGATCCGCCGTTGTTGAGCATCGTCCGGGATCTGACCTTCGATCAGTATCAGCGACTGGCCCCCCGCGCATTCGAGAAATTGCCAGTTGTCGTCGTCGACATCGACGAAGCGTCGTTGCGCGAATTCGGCCAATGGCCGTGGCCGAGAGACCGAATTGCCGCCATCGTCAACAGGCTCTCTGACATGGGAGCGTCGGCGATCGCATTCGATGTCCTCTTCGCAGAGGCCGATCGCCTGTCACCCCGCAATGTCGTTCGCGACGTCAAGGGCGTCGATCCGCTCGTGCTTGGCCAGTTGCCCGACAACGACGAGACCTTCGCCCAGTCGATATTGCAGAAACCCGTTGTGCTGGGCGTTGGCCTATCAAATCAGGGAAACTACCTGCCGCCTGTCAAGGCGGGCTTTGCTTTCACCGGCGAAAGTCCTCTCGGCGCGCCTCCGGCGATCAAGGCGGCAACGCCCTTGCTGCCGCAACTTGAGGCGAACGCGGCCGGCATTGGTCATATCAGCCTTACACCGGGTGCCTCGCAGGCGGTGGTGCGCGCCGTTCCTCTTTTTTTGAGCGACGGGCGGCAATTCTACCCAAGCCTGGCGATGGAGGCATTGCGTGTCGCACAGGGTGCCTCGACCTATGTGCTGGCAGGCGCCCCTGACGCGCCGAATACGATGACGTTTGTCAAGATCGGTAATTTCGTCGTGCCGGTGACCGCAGCGGGCGAACTCTGGCTCTATGTCAGCCGCGATACGGCGCAGAGGTACGTCTCGGCGAGCAAGGTGCTCGCGGCGGGTGGCGCCTCGCCGGAGGTCCGGGCTGCCGTCGAGGGCAGCATCGTGTTCATCGGAACCTCCGCCGCCGGCCTCCAGGACGTGCGCACGACGGCGCTAGGCGAGAACGTACCGGGCGTTTCGATCCATGCCCAGATTGTCGAACAGATACTCTCCGGCCACTTCCTCTCGCGCCCGGATTGGGCAAACGGCGTCGAGATCCTTTCCATCGCGGTTCTCGGTACGCTTCTCGTGCTTGTGACCACGTTTGTCACCCCGGCAGTCGCACTTGTCTGCGGGCTGCTGATAACATTGCTTGCGGTCGTCGCATCGCTCGCGGCATTTCTCTATGGCGGGCTGCTTTTCGATCCGCTCGCGCCGATCGTTGCCGGATCGATCACCCATTTCGCGGCCACTGGTTTTCGCTTCCTGGTGATCGATCGAGAGCGGCGCGATGTGCGGCGGGCCTTCGGTCACTATCTGTCGCCGTCGCTTCTTTATCGCATCGAGCACACGCAAAATGCGCTGCGGCTGGGGGGAGACGATCGCGAGCTAACCGTCATGTTTGTCGATGTGCGAAATTTTACCGAGATCAGCGAGCAGATTACACCGACGGCCGTCGTCACCTTCCTGAATACGCTGCTCGACGCTCTCAGCCACCACGTGATCGCCAATGACGGCACTCTCGACAAATTCATCGGCGATTCGATCATGGCTTTCTGGAACGCGCCGGTCGATGTCACCAATCATGCTGGCAAGGCGGTCCACGCGGCGTTGGCCATGCGCGAAACCCTCGTCCGCCTCAACGCCGAAGACGCATTTCATTTCGGCAGCGAGCGAAAAGTCGGGATCGGCATCGGCATACACACCGGGCTTGCCTGCGTTGGAAACATGGGGGCCGAGACGCGTTTCAACTATTCTGCCGTCGGCGACGCCGTCAACATCGCGGCCCGCATCGAGTCATCCTGCAAGGAGGTGGGCTTCGATATCCTCATTTCCGAAAATACCGCTGAGCTATTGCCGGAATATGCCTTGCTCGATGCAGGGACGCTGAGCCTGAAGGGCAAGAAGAAGCGCACGAAGGTCTTTGCGGTCGTCGGCGACCAAGCCGTCGCGCGCTCCGCAGACTTTGCCGGGATGCGCATCATTCATCAGCAACTCGTGAACGCGTTGAAAGCCCACTCGACCACCAGCCGCAAATTGGTCAGGGGAGCAAAACTCATGGCCGAGGAGTTTACGGAAGGCCTGTCTGAATTCTATCGACGGATTTCGCGAAGATCCGACCATTTTCGCGATGAGGAAACGGTCGAGGACCGGATCTCCGCCGAGTGATCTTGGGACCGGCTAGTTGTGATGATGGTCGCCGCCGTGATCTCGGGAATCGTGGCCATCATGTCCGTCCCTGTCGGAGTGATGGTGACGGTGATCATGATCATCGTCGTCCCTGTCAGGCGGATCGGGCGTGGCCGGGCTTGATTGCGGCGGTGCCGGCTGGCTCTGCGGAGCGCTCGGAGCAGGAGCGCTCGGAGCAGGAGCGCTCGCCGGGCTGGCGGGAGCCTGCGGCGATGGAGCAGCGGGCCTGCTCGGTGCCGGATCGGGCGCGCGAGGGCTGACGTTGTTCCTGGCCGGCGCATCGATTGTCTGGGCAAAACTGCAGCCGCCGCCAACACCGCCTAGACCTCCTGACAATTGCTGACCGCCCGAAAGGAACGGAAGCGCCCGCTGGTTGCCGAGCAGTTTTAGTACGTTGCGATTGACCTGCTGGGTATCTGTTACATCCCCATTGCGCTTGGCCACGACAAAGTCGCAGCGCCGCTTCAATTCCTTGCAACCGCCGGCACCGCAGAAACGAACCTCACCATTCAGCAGCACGACGGCGGTCGTGCCATTGTGGCTGATATTGACGTCGAAGGCGGTTCCCCGGACCCCGATGGTCCCTGCCGGCGTCACGATCTGGTAGGCAGACGATTTCGAATTTCCGCTGATCCAGCGGAATGTCCCCTCGGCTACCTTGATGGTCAGTCTTTTGACCGTCTTGGAATCATCGTAGACAAATTTGTCGATGACGACGGTAGACCCCCATCCAACCGCGAGCTTCGTCCCGTCCCGGAAGACGAATTGGCCCAAACCGTCCTTCGACGTCTTGATCGCCTCATCGCGATGGACGGGATCGTTGACCTGAAGCGGACCGCCCTCGCCCCTGACCTCGGTTTTGATAAGCACCGCCTCGCCCACCGGCTCGGCGGCCAAAATCGGCGTGGGGCCGACCAGCCCAACGCACAACGCGATGATTTCAACCCGTCGCAAACGCAACATAATATTTTCCTAAATTAGGAAAGTATTAACAGCGATTGCGATCAGTGTCTTATCGCCCAATTTGCGTAGGGTAAACTAACCCCCGAGGCGTGTCGCTCAGGTCGCTCTGGGCTCAGGCGCGCACCTGTTCCGATCGCCTCAGCAAGTCGATCACCTCTTCGTCGCTCGTCTGGTCGAAGTCGGCATAGTGAAGGCCGACGGCGCAAAAATCCGCCGGCGTGTACAGGCAGACGACGCCATCGACGTCGCTTCGCAACTCGTCCAGCATGTCCTCGGGTGCTACGGGTACTGCCAGCGTCACACTTGCGACGCCGGCGCTTCTCAAGGCTTTCAACCCCGCCTTCACGGTTGCGCCGGTCGCAATTCCGTCATCGACGAGGATGACGTTGCGGCTCTTGAGGTCGATAGGCTCGCGGTCTGCGAGATAGGCTTGGCGACGACGCTCGATTTCAACAAGCTGGCGCGCGACTTCCTTTTCAAAATAGTCCGGAGAAACGCCGAATTGTTTCAGCATCCGCTCATTGATGACGTGCTGCGGGCGCCCGCCATCGACAACGGCACCGATCGCACATTCGGCGTAGCCGGGAGCGCCGATCTTGCCCACCAGAAGCAGGTCGAGCGGCGCTCTGAGGGAAATCGCGATTTCGAACGCCACGGGCACGCCGCCACGCGGCAGAGCCAGAACCACAGGTGCCTCGCGTTGATAAGCGAGCGCAACCGCCAGCCTGCGACCGGCATCTGCCCGATCAATGAATTGCGGCATGTCACGCATTAGACCTTCCTACCAGAGCGCCATCGAAGCTGAGACGAAGCCTATTGCGCCTCGAAGGTGCCGACCAGCGACGCCTGCGCCAGGAAATGTTTTCTCGCCTCGCGCCACATGCCTTCGACCCCGGCAGAACCGGTAACCGGGAGGCTCGCAACGTCGAGCGCCGCCAATCGGAAATAGTAGTGGTGGACACCGTGTCCCCTGGGCGGCTGCGGTCCGTCATAGCGGATATTGCCAAAATCATTCTCGACAAACCGAAGGCCGTCTCTGCTCGCCGTGTCTGTGCTCTCCGGCAGTCCGTCCCACCCGGAAGGAATGTTGAAAATTCCACAATGGCGGAAAGTGCCGCTTGGAGCATCGGGATCTTCAATCATCAGTGCATAGCTCTGGACGTCGGCCGGCGCCCCGTTCCACCTGAGCGGCGGCAACAGGTTCTCGCCAAGACGAGCATATCTTTGAGGTATCCTCTCGCCGTTCGCGAAGGCTGGACTGACAAGGTTCAAGGACATCGAGACCTCCTATCCCTCAAGGTCGACACGACCATGCGGCTGCCCGTTGTCACGGAAAGCCCTCGACCTCTATCCCAAGAAACAAATCGCTGCCCGACTTGTTCCCTTCTCGCTAACTAAATTCTATGGCCCGCCGTGACGTTTCATGCGGCCGCCAAAAAAATTCCTTCCTTGGACTGTTCGGAAACGTTTATGGCAGCACCTGGCGAGACATACATGAGAGAAGTCTTAACGTCTCTGCGCAACAGTATCGGACCGCGCGCTCGATGGAGGCCATGTAGCTTTAGATGTCCGACTTCCAATATACGCCAAAGGCGCCGGCGCGATCCCAGTCTGCACAGATCTTCGGCCTGAGTGATTCTGCGACGTTGATCGCACGCCTGAGGGCCGAGCTTGAGGCCAAGAACGCCCTGCTGCAAGAGCAGGCAGCAGCGCTGGCCCACAACAGGAAGATCTTCGAGAAATCATCGGTTGCCGCCAGGATCGGGCTCTGGGAATGCGGTCTGCCGGATGAGACGCTGAAATGGACCGATATCGTCTACGACATGTTCGACGTCCCGCACGGGACGGCTCTCGATCGCAGGCAGATTGTCCAATGCTATTCTGAGGCTTCGGCAAGGGAGCTAGAAATCCGACGCTCAAGGGCGATCGAGACCCGCAGTGGCTTCAGCATGGACGCGGAGATCATCACGCCAAAAGGTACGCGGCGGTGGTTGAGGCTGACCGCGACGGTCGAGTGCGAACATGGAACCCCGGTACGCATATTCGGCATGAAGCAGGACATTACCGACGAAAAGATCCTGCTCGATCGGACGCGCTATCTGGCGGAGTTCGATCTGATGACCGGACTTGCCAATCGAAGTCGCTTCCAGTCGGAGCTTTCCGAACTATGCGACACCAAGACAGCCCTCGGCGCGATGCTCTTGATCGACCTTGATGGCTTCAAGAAGGTCAATGACACGCTTGGCCACGCAAGAGGTGACGAATGCCTGAAGGAAGCAGCAACCCGATTGCATACGGCCTGTCGTGACGCGGAACTCGTCGCACGCGTCGGCGGCGATGAATTCGCCGTCCTTTTGGGATCGCATTACGACATTGCGTCGATCGAGCGCATTGCCGGAAACATTGTCAAAGCGCTGTGCGTCCGTGTCGATCACGGCGACGAGGTGCTCGTCCTCGGAGCCTCAGTCGGCGTCGCGCTGTTTGACGGCTGCACGCCATCCGAACTGTTCAGAAAAGCCGACGTAGCGCTATACGCTTCCAAGGCGGCCGGCCGCAGCACCTTCAGGATATTCCACACTGACCCGGAAATTCCGCTGAGGTAGCAAGCCTGCCGGACACAGGCGGCGGCTGTAATTCGTCCAAGGCTTCGCTAGAACGGCTGGGTTGTATCCGTTGCCACCTTGTCGGCCGTGCCGTTGGAAAGTTGCCTCATGCATTGGACAAAGTTCGGGTAGAGCGGCGCGACGCGCGAAATAGGGACGACCCAGTCGGGCTCGCCGCCCGAGAAGCTCAGCGTCAGATCCGGCCGCCCTGCGAATGCCTGCGTTACCAGGTTCCTGATAGCCCCGGCACCCGCATCGTCCAGCGGCTTCCAGAGCTGAAGGTGGGTCTTGTCGAAGAATTGGCCAGGGACGTGATATTGCCTTTGGGTATCGACGACCGTGACCACAGTCTTGACGTCAGCCGGAATATTCCACTGGGTGCTGCCGATAATCCAGGTCGCGTCCTTGAGCCCGGCGCGAAATTCGACGGTCTTTCCAATCTCGCTGTCCCACAATAGCCTGCAGGCCGATGCGTCACCCGCAGCGTCGAACCCGACAGACCATTGGTTCACGCTCCCCATCCATTGTGTTTCGCCATGCGCCGATGTCGAAGCCAGCAAAAGCCCCAGGATGAGCGTCGTTTTGAACATATTGATCGGCATAGTCGCGGGCCCCTGATGAGTTCCGCCAGACAATAACGAGGAATCCTTGATTTTCTGTCGCCGGATCGTCAATCTCGAAGCTGCCGAACTCAAACTATTTCGTACCAGGGCGAATAAAAAGCCCGCCGAGATGTCGAAATCCCGGCGTTCCAAACGTCTTTAGATCGAACATGTGCGGAAGACGGCAAATCCGCGACTGCTTCTCGATCAACCTTGCCGGCATGGGGTGACGTGACAATGAGTGCTTCATATCGTTGGGTAATCGTCGGTGCGGGTGCATTGATGACATGCGTTGCGCTTGGCGCGATGTTCTCGCTGGCGATTTTTCAGCTGCCGATCGCAACGGCGACCGGCTGGTCGCATGTCGGCATAGCCAGCGCTATGACCTTGAATTTCATCGTCATGGGCATTGGCGGCTTCCTCTGGGGCACCGCCAGCGATCGATTCGGTCCCCGCATCGTGGTGCTGATCGGCGCGATTGTTCTGGGGCTTGCGCTTATACTGGCGAGCCGCGCCCAGACACTGCTGCAATTCCAACTGACCTACGGCATCCTCGTCGGTCTGGCTGCGAGCACATTCTTCGCGCCGATGATCGCGGCGACGACCGCCTGGTTCGACAAGAACCGCAGCCTTGCGGTCTCGCTCGTCTCTGCCGGCATGGGCGTGGCGCCAATGACCATCTCGCCCTTCGCGCGCTGGCTGATCTCGGCCTATGAATGGCGAACTGCCATGCTCATTATCGGGGTTTTGACCTGGTCGCTGCTCATTCCGGCGGCGTTGTTCGTGCGCCGCGCGCCTGCGGCAGCCGGCGACCGGTCCGCCAACCCTTCGGTGGAGACAACCCAGACCCCATTGGCGCAAGTCTTTCGGTCGCCCCAGTTCATCGTGCTCGGACTGACGTTCTTTGCATGCTGCGCCGCGCATTCCGGACCGATCTTCCACATGGTGAGCTATGCCAGCATCTGCGGCGTCGCTCCGATGGCGGCAGTCAGTATCTACAGCGTCGAGGGATTGGCCGGGCTCGGCGGTCGCATCGTCTATGGCACCCTTGCGGACCGGCTCGGCGTAAAGCCGGTTCTCATCGCTGGCCTGCTGATACAGGCGCTGGCGCTCGCTACCTATCTGCTCGTCAGCCAGCTTGGCGAATTCTATGCCCTCGCGGTCATTTTCGGCAGCGCCTATGGCGGCGTCATGCCGCTCTATGCGGTGCTGGCGCGAGAGTATTTCGGACCGCGCATCATCGGCACGGTGTTTGGCGCGGCAACCATGCTTTCTTGTCTCGGCATGGCATTCGGCCCCCTCGTCGGCGGCTGGATATTCGACACCTTCGCCAACTATTCGTGGCTGTTCATCGGATCCGCGCTGGTAGGGCTTGGCGCCGCCGCAATAGCCCTCGCCTTCCCGCCCCTGCCACGTCAGATGCCCCAGCCGGCATTGGAAGCGGTCTCTTGAGGTAGATTTGCCGCGGGACCGCCCCCACAGCCCTATACCGAGCGCATGAGGCCGCCATCGACGCGGATGCTTTGGCCGGTGATGTAGCCAGCGCCCTCGGATGCAAGAAAGGCGATCGTTGCCGCGATCTCCTCGCTTTTGCCATAACGCTGCATCGGAACCGCCTCGCGGCGCTCCTCGGTCGCCGGCAGGCTGTCGATCCAGCCAGGCAGGACGTTGTTCATGCGAACATTGTCGGCGGCGTAACTGTCTGCAAACAGCTTGGTGAAGGAGGCAAGGCCTGCTCGGAAAACAGCGGAAGTCGGAAACATCGTCGAAGGCTCGAAGACCCAGGCCGTCGAGATATTGATGATCGAGCCGGATTTCTGCCCTTGCATGATCGGCGTGACGAGCCGCACCGGCCGAATGACGTTCATCAAGTAGGTGTCCATGCCCTTGTGCCAATCCTCGTCGCTGATCTCGAGGATCTGCGCCCGCGGCCCATGGCCCGCGCTGTTGACAAGCACGTCGATCCGTCCCCAGGTCGAAAGCGCAAGATCCACCAGCCTCTTCAGGTCATCGTTCGACTGGTTCGATCCGGTCACGCCCACGCCTCCAAGCCCATGAGCAAGCGCCTCCCCCTTGCCGGATGACGACAGGATTGCGACTTTGAAGCCATCCGCCGCAAGCCTCTTTGCAGCATCCGCCCCCATGCCGCTGCCACCTGCCGTGATAACCGCCACTTTTTCTACTGCCACGACAATTCCTCCCAATTGGATATTCATGCCCGCCCGGACATTCCGCCGCGTGATATCATTTTCCGGGCCGTTTGACGAACAAATGGCTCGCCGGGTGCAAGCGAGCGCCTGAGCAAACTCGCCGCTTTGGAACTAACGCGCAAATATGAAGGAAGGCTCTTTAGCGGCAGCCGCGCCCCTGCGGCATCAATGTCGGCAACGAGCGCGTCGAGGGGCGGGGCAAGTCGCCCTCTCAACACGTGGGCTCCAATCAAGAAACTAATTTTTCCGCCCCAACGATTTCCTTCCAAATATGCGATTGAATTGCCAAATGGTCCTCGCGGGCGAGCAGCCTTCCAGTTACGACGATAACCAGCGTTCGTACTGGAGTGAACCGTTCAAAATTACCTTCGATCATGGTTCAGCCTTGGCCGTTCTACGAAACAGGGCGTTTCGACTTCCGCTTTCGCGCGACCCGACCATACCGCTGGCCAAGACACTGACCTACGCCCCCTCGAAATATATGTTCAGACCGGATTTTCACGACGGTCTTTGATTGACGCGGCTCTCGCTACGGCGGGTCTTCGTCGAATTCAGGGATAAGGGCATCATTCTCGCCGGTTTCGGCCTTCAATGCAGGTCGCAGCTTTGTACTTTCTTTCCCGCTTATCGCGAACCACATCATACCGACTACCGCGTTGGTGCTCGAAGTCTATGGCGACATTAATTCAGTGTAGATTGTCGTATCACGAGGAATTACATGGCGAAGAAATCTGCAATCATCATCGGCGGCACCGGCCAGATTGGCCAAGCCGTGACGCAAAGCTTGCTGGATCACGGATGGACCGTCTCGGTCACGCATCGCGGCAACAGCCCCCTGCTCCAATCGCTGATCGACCAAGGCGCACAGACAATAATTCATGACCGAGACCATGAGACGAGCCTGGCAAGGGTCATCGGGCAAGGTGCCGATGCTGTCATCGACACCGTCGCCTTTGATGCCGCGCACGCCGATCAGCTCCTGGAAGTTCAGGCCGATATAGGCTCGTTTGTCGTGATCTCCTCAAGTAGCGTATATTGCGACGATCAGGGCCGTACGCTCGATGAGGCTCGCTTGAACGGCTTTCCCAATCTTCCGAACCCGATGACGGAAATGCAGGCGACCGTGCCGCCGAGCGATGAAACCTATTCGACGAAGAAGGTCGCTTTGGAACGCCGCCTGTTGGACAGGGCAACGACGCCGGTGACGATCCTGAGGCCATGCGCAATCCATGGCGCGGCTTCCGCGCATCCGCGCGAATGGTGGTTCGTTAAACGGATGCTGGACGGTCGTGCAGTGATCCCTTTGGCCTATCGAGGCGAGAGCCGGTTTCAGACGACCTCGGTCGAAAACATTGCTGGGCTGACAAATGTCGTGCTCGCAAGGCCCACCACCCAGATTCTGAATATTGGCGACGAAACCGCCCTCTCCGTTGGCCAAATCGGCGAGGTCATTGGCAGGTATGTAGGCTTCAATGGTCGCTTCGGCCTCGTTGACGACAACACCTATCCACCCACGATTGGATCGACACCATGGTCTGTGCCCACCCCGTTCATGCTCGACAACGCTGCGGCAAAATCATTGGGCTTCGTGCCGCTGTCTTACGAGGCGACGGTCGGGCCGACCTCTGATTGGCTGCTTCAGGTCGCGGCCTTCGGCGACTGGCAGAAGCGTTTTCCCGTATTCGGGCGATATGATGACGACCCGTTCGACTATCACGCGGAAGATGAGTTTTTGACCGGCGCACAGGGGCAGACCCCGATAAAATTTCGCTTCGGTCCATAATGCGCATTGTCCTGTTTGCCAAACCAGGTCACGGCATCGTTCCGCTGCATGCCACGAGTTTCGATCCCCAAGCAGTAGATCGATTTTTTCGCCGAACCTACATCGCAGGACCCGTCACGAGCGTGACATCATGCGTGACAGCGGCTTTTCTGCCCATTCTTTGGGCAGACTGCACGTTGATGCAAATCCAGAAATTGATATGCTGCTAACAACAACTGACAATGCGTCCGGGGATAGCATGTACAAGCATCGATTGGAAAAATTCTACCGAGATCGCCCCACTGGATTGGGTGACGGTCCGCAGAAAACGCCGGAAGTTTTCACCGCCCATGCGTCCGCGACCAGGCATGAGACTGACGGATTGGACGAAGAGAAGAGCATTCAGGACCCGGAGCTGGTCGGCATTAGCGTTTGAGATTGCCGATTTGCCAGCGACCGTTTCTCGCGTGGCGGAAGTTGTCCATCTTCTGCAGTTGGCCTTGGCGGTTGTCGTCATTAAAGCCACTAGGGTGAAATGAGCAATGGATTCATATGATCTATCGCTGGCAGATGGTGCCGATGACTGGGCCGCTTATCATCGTATTCGCAGATTGGTACTCTTCGAGGCCAGGGGACGTTTCGACTACATCCCCGAAGGACCGGAAGAAATTAAGGCAGAAAATTTATCACTGCTTCTAAAGTATCTTGAAGAGCCTATTGGTACCGTTCGCCTTGATGGGCGGCCAGAGGGGAAAGCAATTGTGCGCCTTGTGGCGGTTGCTTCTCATCTTCAAAGGCAAGGTCACGGAAGAGTTCTGATGAACCTGGTCGAAGAACTAGCAAAAGCGCTCGGGATCAACGAGCTTCTGGTCCACGCTGCTCCGGATGCTGTCGGTTTTTACCAGAAGCTCGGCTATTCGCATTTTGACTTTGAGAAGGGTGACTTTGGAAGCGTGCAGCTTCACAAAATGATTTAGCGGTACTGCCGCGCTTGTGGCGCGAACCGCTTCGGCCCCAAACCGGGCACACGCTGCTCCAATATTTTGCCGCTTAGAAACCTTGGGAGGTAGAAATGATCGTTCAGGCATGCATCAACGGTGCCCGCCGCAGCGGCTATCATCCATCTTTGCCGCTGACGACAGAGGCGATGGTCCGCGACAGCATCGCCTGCATTGATGCGGGAGCGGCCGAGCTTCACATCCACCCACGCAATTTGGACGGGCGTGAAAGCTTATCGGCGGTAAACGAACTGATCGTCGCCATTCGCCGCGCATGTCCAGGAACACTGGTTGGTGTTTCGACAGGTGCTTGGATTGAAGGCGACGAGGCTCTCACGCGCGACCGTATTTCTGCGTGGAAGGAGTTGCCCGATTACGCTTCGGTCAATTTCTCCGAGCCGGATGCACCGGCAGTCATGGCTTTGCTCGGTGGCATCGGGGTGGGCGTTGAGGCTGGCCTTGCATCGATTGCAGACGCCAAACGATTTGTTGCGTTACCGGACCACCATCGAGTTTTCCGGGTCCTGATTGAGATCGCGGAACAAAGTTTAAGCGAGGCAGACGGGCTTGCTGATGGCATCGCCCAAACCCTCTCTGCTGCAGGCGTGACGGCACCAATCCTGTTGCATGGTTTCGATGCAACTATCTGGCATTTCGTGAAGCGTGCTCGTCAAATGCGTTGGTCCACACGTGTTGGGCTTGAGGACGGATGTCTACGACCACAGGGGGGCGTTGCGGACACCAACGCCGAGATGGTCACCGACGCGGTCAAGATCTTCCGCGACAGCTCCTGGTGACCTCCTTCTTTTGCTGATGGCCCCATTGCGGTCATCAATACGGCGGCCTCTCGCCATGGCGAGGCAACCTAGTCACGGAGCTGCTGTTCGAAGAAGGCGGCAACCTTGTCGTCGAATGCTCGATGAAAGGCGGTTCGATCAAAGCCGTCGCGGTCTAAGCAGATACCTGGTTGCCTCGCCGCAAGGCTCTGCGGGCACGGCGCAAGAAAAGCAAAATGGGCGGCCTCGTGGACGTCGCGATATTCGGGCCGGTTGGGTAGACTGGCAGCTAAGGCTGCCACATTGTGCGGCAACACACCGTCTCCACCGTATTGGGATGCCCAGAGCTGAATAGGTGCTTGAACGGCCAGCAAGCTTTGCTTGGTTGGGAAAAAGCTGAGCGGGTCTGCCAGAACGAATGCCTTGATGCGATGGTCTTCCGTCAACGGCTCGGTGGGAAGCTCGTTTCGACGTATTTCACCGCAGATTGGTGCGGGCTCGGGACACGGCACCTCCGGATCACGAAAGTCCGGCACGGCTCCCGCTAATACAAGGCCGGTATAGCCGCCTCTGGAAAATCCAAAGAACCCTATGCGTTGAGCATCGACCTTCACGGCATATGGCGATTTGGCGATCACGAAATCGATCAGACGCTTCACATCGGTCGGTCGTTCAACCATAACTGCGATATCACCTGCGCGGGTCATATCTGCATAATTGTCCCCTGGATGATTGAGGGCCACGACGACAAAGCCAGCATCGGCAAGAGTTTCTGCGGTGTCATGGTGGTTCAGAGAACTGCCGCCGTGGCCGTGAGAAATGATGATGAGTGGTAATTTGTCACCGACGACTGGGCATCCTCTAACTCCAGAGACGTTTATCGGCCCGAGTGAAATCGCGGATGGCTGAATGTCGCAGGGCGTCCAGACGAATGCTTTAAGTTCGGGATTGCGGTCATCGGCGGGTACGGTGATCGAGGCCAATCCCGCTGCATGAGCGCAGGAGACGACGATACTCAGCCAAGCGACAACAAGGAAAGCCTTTAGGGGCATCCACTCCTCCAAGTGTTAAGTTTTACGACGACGCTTCGATGATGGGGATCAGCAAGTCGGTGACCAGGTTTTGATCCGTTACCGTCCCGGGATGATTGCGATAGATTTCGAGAACCGGCCGATCATCAGGCTCCAGGCCGCTCTGCGGGAGCCAGCCGCCAAACAATGTTTGGAACGTCGGTGAGATGAGCGCGTAAGGTCCGACGAGGCGGTAAGCTGCGTTGCAACCGCCTGAAAGCTTGCATTGCTCAAGGCCGTCCGGTGCTAGTTCGCCGTCGGACATCGTGATGCCCGCGAAATATTTAAAACCAGTTGATTGCTCGGGGTCCCCGTACGACACCCCCACGCGGGCAAGATCGGACCAAAGATATCCACGCTCATTTGTCCAATTCCGCAGCCGCCGAAACGAATGCGGAATTGTCGCGACCGGGCCTTCGTGCCACAGGCCATATATGACCATCGCGGGCGCTGTGATCAGCGTCACCGGTGGTAAGGTCCCGACGACGGCCTGCTGCGACTGAAACTCGGTCGGGGCCAAACCGGTGAATTCCCGGAAGGCTCTCGCAAAGCTTTGCGGACTATCATACCCGGCCTCCAACGCCGTGAGGATGACGGAAGACGACGTGCCTGCCAGTCTGTGGGACGCTAGTGCGAGCCGCAATCGGCGAACGGTCGCTGCAATGCCTTCGCCGGTGGTTGCTCGATAAATTCGATGGAAATGGAACGGCGAGAAATGAGCCACTTCCGCCAGGCTTTCGACTGAATGATCTGCCGCAGGGTCTGCCACAATCTCTGTGATGACCCTGGCGATCCGTCGACGATAGTCGAATTCCGTGCAGCTCTTCATGGAAGAGTGCCTAGCACGGCATTGCGCTTTAGGCAGCGCAGCTCTTGCGCAATTTCTGCGTCGCGTCAGGAAGCAATTCAGGAGTTGTCTTTAAAGCGGAGAATGCTGCGTGCGATCAGTGACAGATATTTCGATGACCGTTGTTGGCGGGCGCATTGAGGCCTGCAGGAATTTCGCGTGTCGGTCGATTGCGAAAGCTGTCAGCCGGTGATGCGGAATCCCGTCGGCATCGCGGCGAGCGCGGTCGGTTGCGTCTCGACGCTTGAAACCGACGCTCCAGAAGGCCCGCGCCAGAAACGCTCGATCATTGTCGACATCGCGGTATCAGACCCGGCGATCAAAGCGGCGACTGACCCATCTTCTTCATTGCGAACCCAGCCTGCCAAGCCAAGTCGCGTCGCCTCATCACGTGTCCACACACGGAAACTGACGCCCTGCACTTTGCCGGTTATCCGCACCAAGGCTGCTTCACAATCATCGGGCATGGCTGCCTCCCATCAGGCGACAACAATTAAAATGGAACTCTGCGAAGCGGGAAGCAAGGGATATCCGAATGCTGATGGCAATCGACTTCGGCCGGTCGCGAACTCTGACACTACAGCAAATGCATTGCTTCAAAGGGAATGGTCATTGCTTGCAAGCATGGTCACAGCACGGTCGAAGATTTTTTGATCAATGTGTCCAGCAGCCGGAACGATTTCCAGCGTCCATGCAAGGGGCTGGTCAAGCTTACGGCATGTCTGTCTGCAGAGATCGAAGTGCCACAGTCCGCGTGCAAGGCGATGCGGGCCTTGAGCCATAGCCTCTTCGTTGCGAGGGAGATCGGATGCGGTGCTGTCGATATCAACTTCGCCGAGCAGGATCGTCAGTCTCCGCCCGAAATAGCGCTTCAGAACGCTTTCATCCAGATCAAGGCCACCCATGCCACTGGGGTAATCGAGCGTCAGGTCCGGCAGCATGTACATGCCGCTGTTGGACGCGACTGCCTGATCGATGGCAACGGCTGGATTGAGAGCGAGATATCGCAAAACAAACTGCGAGCCCGCAGAATTGCCAAACATTCCGAATGTGGTGCGGTCGGAGTTCAATCCACGTCGGACATACTGGAACAACCGATCAATGATACCGAATGTCCAGTGTTCTCGCGCCAAGAGCGCGTTGGAGGGAGGCGGGTGCCTGACATTGCCGTAGTTGTAGGCATAGACGTCCGGGAAAGCGTCGCTATCAAATTCTGGCACCAAGACGATCATGCCGTGCTGCTCCGCCTGCTTTGCCAGAACAGCCCTGAATTCCGACGCTGCCCGATCAAGTCCATGCAGGGCAATGACGAAGCGCGGATTTCGGACTGACATCTTCGGTCGGAAATAGAAAATTCTCATGGAGCGTCGCGAACCAGCAGCCTGATCGGCGAACACAAACTGCCCGGAACCCTCGTCCATTTGAAAGCTGCTCATCGCCATTCCCTTGGGAAAATTCATAGGTTAGCCTAGAAAATAGTCGTGAATATCCCGACTAAATCGATGATTCTGCGTCCCTCATTTGCGGTGTCGCAGAATAGGGAATTTTGCCATTGCCGCAATGGCAGCTGATAGCGGGTTTAAGACATGACGCAAGGTGTCCGGACAATCTTGCGCTGAGAGAATTGGGAGGGCGACCAGTTGGAACTACTGCAAACAGGGAAGAGACCCGTCGTCGCATCTATGGCCGTTGTTGTCCGCGAAGACAGGCTTTTTCTGGTCCGCCGTCGAAACCAACCAGATGCCGGTCGTTGGGGTTTCCCAGCGGGGAAGATCGAATTTGGCGAGACCATCGACACTGCAGCCATTCGAGAGTTGGCCGAAGAAACCGGAGTGAGTGCAACGGCGGGCAAAATAATTACCGCCGTTGATGCCATCGATTATGATGATAAGAGAAAGGTACAGCACCACTTTGTCATCGTTGCGGTTCTTTGCCGATGGGTTGCTGGAGACCCGCAAGCTAACGATGACGCCACGGACGCCCGTTGGTTCTCGCCAGCAAAATTGGACGACCTCGATCTTGCAGCCGCCTTCGACCTCAAGGCAATCGCTCGGTCTGCTTTGAACGCTTCTCAACATCGTTAGAAAGCAACAAAATCCCTTCTGGCCTCGCCGCAACACTCTGCAGTCTGCAACGAAAATCAGGAAACCAGACGCAACAAACCCGCTGATAGACCGCTGCAACACCTAAGGGGTTCAAAGCAGAAAACTTTCTTCCCTGTGAATGCGGAAGAACAATTGGTCCGCGTGCAATAGACTTCACCCGCCGCCCCGAGGTTATTTGGCACGCGATGGCGCAAGGTGCAGCGATTGCGGATCACTTTGCTGTGTGCTGGCCGTCGGGACCATCCCCTAAGGGGACGTTTGAGCGGCGCCAACGAATGCGGGAAATAGGGCTAAGCGCTTACTATCAGGCCAGCGTTTTACGAGGTGATTCGACCAAACCTGCATGGTAATGCAGGCCCCTGGGAGAATGTCAGCTTTCCGGCATGCCGCTATCGCAGCATCAAGATACCACAGAATTCTGCTTCGACGGCTGGCAATGCCCCAAGTGCTATCTGTGAGCAACGCACTCTCCAGCAGCCAGCGCAAATTATGAAGCGTCCAAGCAACGCTCATAAGTGCCACCTCCGTAGCAAATACGTGGTCGTCAGCGATCTCGGGCAAAACTGCAATCACCTCCCCGCGATAAGCAGCATCGATCCGGTCGGCGACATCGTCTGGAACTGTGCCAGCGCACCAACAGGTCGGAAAACCAATGCGCCAATAGACGGCATCAAGCAACATATGTCCGGGAGCGGAAAACTCGAAATCTAGGAGCCGCGCCTGACCATCCGTGATGAGCACATTATCCGGACAGCCGTCGCCATGAACCAGGGCAACCCAGGGACCGGGTTCAGCCAATCGTGATCGGATCACTTCAATTTCGTCATTAGGAATTGCAACCCCTTCTATCTCAGGAAGCGGCCTTTCCATCCAATCGGCTCCAACGCTGGAAGGTATAGCCGCTGCGGAAAACGTCTTGCGAATGATTGTCGCATGTCGTTGGGCGCAATCGATAGTCGCGGCATGCAATCTGCCAAGGCCAATCGCGTAGGCGGTCAACGCCGCCTCAGCGGCAGCTGCAGGGCCGTCGAGTAGAATGGTATCCAGCGATGATAGATGGGAGCCGAAGTCCTCGAACACGATCAGACCATATTCGGCATCCCCGGCCAACAGCGCGGACGAGTTGTGACCCTGTGATTGGGCCAGGAGTTCGCGGGCGACCCATTCTTTGGCCAAGCCAGAATTGACAAATATGTCGGCGGAACTGGCCGCATAGTCCGGTGATCGCGTCACCTTAATAATGATCGAGTGCGACTGTTTGCCTACAACAACCTTTGCACGCAGAACAAGATTTCGGCGGCTCCCTTCGCTCAACTCATTGACGACATATAGAGTTGCCGGAACGCCCGAGGCACGAGTCACCGTAGCTTCGGCGATGTTGGCTGCCTCCTCCGGGTCGATTTTTCGATTGATGTCGGCGCTCTTCATCTGTTGCCACTCCTTTGCGGTTGCCACCTCTGCTGCATCCGCTGAGCTTTAGCCTCCATGACGGCCCGCTTGATCAGATATAATCACAAACTGACGACAGACAGCTCCGGTGATGCCGGGTTTCCAAGAAGTATGACACGATCATCTCGGCCATTGCCTCGCACGTCCGGTGGTCGGGATGCGATGAGCGCATTTGACGCTATTCTTCGCAGGTTTTCGATGGATGCCAACCCGTGTGTATTTCGAAAAAGCCCTGGGAGATTTCGGCGGCGTATCTTTCCCGATTTTCGAAACCCAGACACTTTGCGGCCCCTTCATCAGCCTGTCTGGCCCTTCGTTGCTTCGAAGATTTAGTGGCAGATCCGGATATCGGGAATGGTGTTACGGCCATGACGATGTTCCTTCAGTCACTGTAAGAGGGATCGATCTTGTCAAGCTTGGACTTCAGGTAGTCGAAGTGGGCGAATGCCATGTCGTTGTAGTCGCGCCACCCTTGGGCGGTTTTCTCGGCGATCTCGTCGGACATGACGTTGAGAGGCTGGCCTGAAGCGTAGGCTAGCATGAGCGTTTTGGCGGCACGTTCGAAAAAGTACAGATGCTCGAAGGCCTCAGCCACCGACCCTGCCGTCACCGTAACTCCGTGATTGCCCATCAGCAGAATCGGATGGTTGCCGAAGGCTGAAACCAGCCGAGCCCCTTCTTCCGCCTCGTCGGCCAACCCGTCGAAGCCCAGATCGGCACCGACCAGACCGAAGAACCGCGCCGTGTTCTGGTCGATGGGCTTTATTGTCGGGTCTTTCAAGGATGCCAAGGCCGTCGCATAGGGCGGATGGCAATGAAGCAGCACTCTAGCCGACGGCATGGCTCCATGGATCGCGCCATGGATGCACCATGCAGACGCATCCGGCGCGTTCGGACGCATCATCGTTTCGGTGTCGTCGACGTTGAGCAGCAGCAGATCGCTTGCGCGGATGGTTGCGAAATGTTTCCACTTAGGGTTCATCAGGAACGTCTTGCCGTCCGAAGAGATCGAAGCACTGAAGTGGTTTCCGACCGACTCGTGCCAATCGAATTCGACTGCCAGACGAAAGGCGGCGGCTAGATCGACGCGCATGTCCCGTTCGGAGCCAGTGATGGCTATGGGTGCATTTGGGGAAATGGCATTCACTTGAAACGTCCTTCCGTCGTCAGGGCGCGGTATGTGCTGCGCATCTCGCCACGATCCGTATAACAGCCCCTTAGATGCCGATCACCGCTCTCCGCCGTGTAGGAAGCGCGGCCATGGACGATACGGTGATTGTCGAAGACAATGCACTCGCCTGCGTTCAAACGGAAACGCATCAGGTATTTGTCGGACTGCAGCATTCGACCGAAGTTCCGGAAGGCTGGGTAGTAGCTATCGAGAAATTCCTGTGGCAGGTCGAAGATATCTGCCATGTGCTGGCTGATGGTGACACCCGATACCTCGCCATTGTTGTCCAGCTCGATTACTCGTTGACGTGAGCGCATGTCGTAGTGGTCGTGTTCGCAATAATAGGGAATTTCGGTTTCGGACAGAAGGGCGAAGTCTTCCGGCCGCTCGACCTTTAGATCATTTGCGACAGCAGCACCGTCTAAAAACAGGTTTGCGCCTCCTTCCACGGAATTTGCCCTGCAATGCAGGAACTGAATGCCGGGAGCTTCATCCTCAGCAGGCGTGTCGGTATGCAGTTCCAGCGCTTTGGCGGTATAGCCCAGGTTCGTCGGGTTGATGTGCGTGCGGACGTCGAAGAACTCGCCGAAGAAAGTCGGGCGGATATGACCGATCAGCTTTGCCGTCTCGGTGAGACCCTCGTCGCTGTCAGGCATGTCGGTGATGATCGCGATACCTTCGACGATCATCGCCTCGATCCATTTGGCGACGAGCGACTTGTCCTTCATCAGTTCCGACTGCGAGAACCGTGCGATCTCCACGTAGTGGTCGCAATACCAGAACTTACGGGGCAAGTCGGCGGGGTCGGCGCGTCGGTTGCCCTTGGCATGTTGGGCGAGCAAGCCAAGTGCATACCGTGTCACATGACCGGAGCCCTTCCAGACAATCTCAAGAACGTCGCCTGAGATTTTGGCGCTTTCCGCGACAGGCTCTTTGTCGTCATGGAAGATATCGTAAACGCGCTCACGGGTCTGGCTGTCAAAGGATGTGGGGCAGTTGTCACGCAGCCAGTAGTAATTGAAATAGGTCCGGGTGCCGTCCTCAAGCGGCGTCTCCAAGCCTTTGTCCTTGAGCTTGATTGCGTGCGAGAGACTTACGTCCATTGTTCTCGATCCTTCAGCTATGACCCGGCGGGCTACTCGGGTTTTCGATCACGCAAATCTGTCGTTGAAAGTGTTTCGTTGGAAGCCTACAAAATCTAATAGGAACATAAGTTAGGATTATATTGTGCGTCGTCCGGTGCCGCCCCTTCGGCTTCTATCTGTGTTTGAATCCGTGCTTCGGCACAAGGGGGTAAGGCATGCGGCCGCTGAACTGAATGTGTCACAGCCTGCGATCAGCCAGTCCCTGCGGCAGCTCGAAGAGTTCTTGGACATCAGGCTTCTAGATAGGAGCACACGCCCTCTGTCCGTGACCGACGCTGGTGCGATCCTACTACGAGCGACAACCGAGAGTCTGGCCAAAATCTCGGACGCGATCTCCGAAATTGATGAGCTTAAGAATGCATCTTCTTCTTATATTACCGTCGCATGTTCGGTAGGATTTGCGACCTACTGGCTCATGCCCCGGCTCTCAGCGTTCTACGACATTCATCCGAATGTTTCCGTCAACGTGGTCACGACGATGCAGGGCGCTCCCAAGCTGCTGCCGGGCATTGACATCGCAATCCGGTTCGGCGATGGGGCATGGGATGATGGCAAAGTGCGCAAGCTGTTCGATGAGCGTGTGGACCCGGTTTGCAGTCCGGCATTTCTCGCGCGTGCCAACGAAAAGACGAACTTGCTGGATACCGCTCCCCTGATCCATGTCGATGTCGAGGATGAACGGTGGCTGACTTGGGAATACTATCTCGCGACGACTGGAGTGTCGGCCAGGAAAAAGACAGGTGGCCCTCGCTTTACGAACTATGTTCAGGCCTCGCAAGCGGCACTGGGCGGACAAGGCGTGATGCTTGGCTGGCGGTCGATTACGGGTGATGCTGTAAACGACGGACAGCTTGTGACCCTCATGGACGCTCCGCTGGTTCCCAAGGACAGCTTTTTTCTGGTTCTCTCGCCATCCTTATCTGCGAAAGCGCGTCAACGAGATCAGTTCGCGGATTGGCTTGTCAATATTGACTAGCTGACAAGCCGCCGATTGAATGTCTGGTTGTGGCGGATTATGTCGAACAAAAGTCCCCAGCCAAGGCCGCTGCAACGCAAGTGCAGTATTTCGTTTCGGAATTCCAGATTGGCAAAACTGGAATTTCAGCAAGCAGGCCCCGGGGAACGCCACGCTGCAGAGCGGACAAAGCTGCGAGCCATACGGACTTTTCAAAATCGGCCCGAAACGGACCTTCATTTGCTACTGATTTTCGCAGGGTTCAAGCCATTGGAAATACACAGATCGAAATTGACGCGTAATTCATAAAACTTCACAGAACTGGATATTGGCATCGCGCAAGAGCGCTCGTATAGCTTGGAAATGGCAAAATTTTTCCCAAACTTGGAACCTCATCACCATCGGTTCATCGCTGCGCAGCACATGTTCTTCACGGCTTCTGCGGCTGCGACAGGGCACGTCAATATGTCGCCGCGCAGCACCAATATGTTCCGCGTTCTTGGCGACAATGCGGTGATGTATCTTGACCGGAGTGGAAGCGGAAACGAGACCGCTGCCCACCTCAAGATCGACGGCCGTTTGACGATCATGTTCTGTGCGGTATCAGGCCCACCTCTAATAATGCGGCTCTATGGCAAGGGGCGGGTCATCCACCGTGACAGCGATGAATTCGCAAACCTGCTGAAAGAGCAATTCGTCGGAGAGGCTCCGCTGGGAGCACGACAGATGGTTCGTCTCGATTTCGACCTGGTACAAACCTCATGCGGCTATGGAGTTCCGCTGTTCGAGTACCAAGAGGAACGCATGCAAATGGACGCATGGGCCAACGCGAAAGGTGTTGATGGCATCGAAGCCTACTGGCGCGAAAAGAACCAAACCAGTCTGGATGGTTTTCCCACCGGCCTCTTCGACGCGCCGACAACCGCCGTGCCGTAGCGGGGATATCCGCCCGCCGCACAACAGCAGAACATTGGCCATCAGCGGCTTCAGAATTTCGGCTTATGGCTCCCTTTCGAAATTCCTCCGATCTACTTTGGGGTCGCCACACGACACGATGCAACGGTTGTTAGCAGGACAGGAAATGAACTCCGCGCTCATCATCATCGACATGCAGATGCTCATGCAGGAGCGGATCGACAGTGGGCGGGACCACGTCAACTCGGATGCCCCCGGTCACGTTGCGGACCTAGCGGCTGTTTTTCGCAGTGCAGGCAAATCGGTCATCCATGTTCGCCACAGGGATGATGATGTGGCGTCACCTCTTCATCCAAATGCACCTGGTTTCCTGCCAATGCCTTGTGCGCAAGAGCTGGAGAATGAGCCTGTATTCCTGAAAACAAGCTCTTCCGCTTTCGCAACAACCGCACTCGAAGCGTATTTGCGCGAGGAGGGTATTACTCATTTGGTGGTCACCGGAGCTGTTGCGGGCTTTTGTGTCAATTCAACGGTTCGTGCAGGGTCCGATCTCGGGTTCAAGATGACTGTCGTTCGGGATGCCGTCCTCGGCTTCGATTTGCCTTCAGCCAATCTCTCCGCACGCGAAATATTCGACGTGACCATCGGTCTTCTTGATGCTGATTTCGCTGAAATTGTAGAGAGTCAGACGGTTCGCCTCGGTCCGGCCCGGTGGCAGATTGCCTTTCGCAACACGTCGTCTTTCGCCGGATAGCCCTAAGAAATTGTTTGCGATGGGCCTCGCGACAAACCTGCTGAACCCAAAAGTGGCGATGCTGTACCTCTCTTTGCTCCCGCAGTTCATCGACCCCGCGCAGGGTAGCGTGTTCCAGCAGTCGCTTGTTCTCGGGTTCAGCCAGATCGTCGTCGCCGTTACGGTGCATTCCTTCATCATTGCAGGGGCAGGATCGTTCGCCGCTCTTCTCGCGCGTCACTCAGGTTGGGTCAGCGTTCAACGTTGGATCATGGGTACAGTTCTTGCGGGCCTCGCTGTCCGAATGGCAACTGAGGGTAGCCGCTGAATACCGCGCCTTGACAAACGACACTTTCACATTTTTCACTATGCGCGTTTGTCGGAATTTTGCGGTTCTAAAGGGAAGGCCAAAGCTCACCTACCGATATTCGCAGAACGGGACTTTCGCGACATAGGCAACTTAGTCTCATGGCGCTTTCGACACCTATGCCAGCGTCGCGGTTTGGCGCGTGGCGGAAGTTGTCAATCGGTCGCAGATGAACGAATTTAATCGGGGGTTCTGCGACAAAGGGATCCAGCGTTAACCTGTTGAAAGGGAGCCTACTTTTGTCGGAATCCATATGGATTGTCGCCTTGGGAGCCGTCGTCGCAGGTTTCGTTCAAGGGTTATCTGGCTTTGCCTTCGGCCTTGTAGCAATGTCGTTCTGGGTATGGGCTATAGAACCGCAGCTAGCCGCCGTGCTTGTCGTTTTCGGTGCACTGACAGGTCAAATCATCGGGATAGTCTCGGTTCGGAGAGGGTTCGCTCTACCGATTCTCGCGCCTTTTCTCTTGGGCGGCATTGTAGGCATCCCGGTTGGCGTCGCCATCTTACCCTCGCTCGATACGTATCTTTTCAAAGCCATTCTCGGTTCGCTCTTGGCTTTTTGGTGCCCTATCATGCTGTTCTCGCATCAACTCCCTCCCGTCCGTTTCGGAGGGAAGATTGCCGATAGCGCGGCCGGGTTGATCGGTGGAGTGATGGCAGGGTTGGGGGGCTTTTCTGGCCCGATCCCCACCCTCTGGACCACATTGCGGCAGATGGAAAAAGACGTCCAACGCAATGTTATCCAGAATTTCAATCTGGCAACACTCGCCTTCACGATGCTGACCTATGTGGCTACGGGACAAAAATGGTCCCTATGTTTTTGATCGTTGCACCGGCAATGCTGTTGCCAACACTGATGGGCGCTCGCCTGTACATGGGCATTAGCGTAACGACCTTTCGCCGAATTGTGCTCGGGCTACTGACACTTTCTGGAGTGGCAATGATTGCGTCTGCGGTCCCGCACTTGGTCGCCAGGGGTATTCTCTATCGAGACCACGGAGAAACCGTATGGACCTCATTCAAAGCCGCCACGGCAACGGGAATTGAAAATGTTCGGTGGCCCAGCTCGTGGAATGTTGGCTATGTTCAGCACGGATCATCCGACCGCCCGTTCAAAGGACATGACCTGACAGTGAATGCATGGAATCGTCTTAGGGTATCATTCCGCGCCCGCGCCCAGCCTGAACCGATCCCTTCATGTTCATTCGCCGGGAACGCCGTGATTGGCCCCGGAATTGACATCGCGGAGACGAAACAGAGCAGGTCTTTGCGAGCGGTAGTGTCCCAGAATCTGCTTTTGATCTGGGCGGATTCAAACACCCGATGAAAATCTCAATCCCGGCAGGGTAACATAATGGAAAATAAAGTCTTTCTCGATTGGGCGAATGCGAAGAAAGTTACTGCGTCTCCGCATCTTAATTCAACGCGATGATTTATGGCAGGTGGTGGCTGCCTTGAACAAGATCCTTGACGGCACTATGTTTTGATCAGCGAGGGCTGTCGGGCCGACACATCATGCCTCGCTCGGGCACATGCGCCTCACGCGGGGGCAAGCGATGGCACTCTCACTTCATATATGGAGAAGCAGATGGGTGGTCGCAGATATAAAGGTGCAGAGGCTTTCGAACATCGCCTTCTAGAGACTAATCCAACACCTGGCGAGCATGTTCGCGACGGTCGGATAATTCGCACCGGGAACGACTACCTCATCATCGAGGAAGCAAGAGCCAGAATGGAAGAGCGCAGCGGGCAATGGGTCTTGAAATCACAGGGCAAGACTACTGGTGAGCCAGGAGCCGGAGTGCCATGGTGGCCGGCGCTGACGGCCGTGAATTTCCGAAAATCAGTGAAAGCTGGTCCATTCCGCTTTCACTTTTCCAAAGGCGGCGCGGGCGTCTCGGTCGGCGTTCGCGGACTTCGTATGGGGACTGATCCCTTTCGCGGAAGGAGCGCCTCATGAGCCGCATCTTCATAACCGGTTCCACAGATGGACTGGGCCTTGCCGCAGCCCGTACTTTAATCTCCGAGGGGCACGACGTTGTCCTGCACGCTCGAACCAAAGAACGGGCGTCCGTCGTCGCTGATGTTTCGTCACGGGTCGTCATTGGCGACCTAAGCAGTGCTGCCGAAACCCGATCCATCGCCGATCAAGTGAATGAAATCGGTCGCATGGACGCCATCATCCACAACGCGGGCATCTATCTCGAAAAAAACCGGGGCGACACGCCCGAAGGACACGCAAAGACCCTCGCCGTTAACACGTTGGCTCCCCACATCCTGACAGCTCTGATCGAGCGTCCTGATCGCCTGGTCTATCTCAGTAGTGGCATGCACATGACCGGCAGCGCCTCCTTGCGGGACATCGATTGGACAGAGCGGCGGTGGAGCGCTAGCAAGGCATATTCCGAATCCAAGCTCTACGTGGTGCAAATTCCGAGGCAAGCCGCCCCCTGATTCCGAAATGATGCCGCCCCCCAATTCCGAGAATTAACCGCCCCCTCGTTCCGAGATGATGCCGCCCCCTGGTTGGGGTGTTTGTCGGGGTTTCCTGCTGGTGAGAAGCTCCTCCTTTCGGTGCGCTGAGGGGAAGGAACGCGATGCCAGCGGAGAGATTGAATATGCGGCTTGCCCGCGAGATTCTAAGACACAGATTTGAGGGAGGGCTCGGCCACAAGTCGATTGCGGCGCGCGTTGGCGCGGCACCTTCAACGGTGCGCGAGACATTACGCCGGCTTGAGCGTGCTGGGCTTTCGTGGCCATTGGGCGACGATGTCAGCGATGCTGTCCTTGAGGCGGCGCTGTATAAGGCCGCAGGGACGAAGACGGGACACCGCCGCAGCGCTGAGCCGGATTG